>SLQY01000217.1 GCA_007131235.1 Wenzhouxiangella sp. | reverse complement strand
GCACTCGGGCTTGGTGCGGGTGCCGATACCAATGGCCCATTGGCGATTGCGGTTATCGGCGGCATGCTGTCATCGACCTTGTTGACGCTGGTTGTGGTGCCGGCGGTGTATTCTCTGGTTGAGAACAGGTTGACGACGTTGAAGCGTTGACCTTGATCCCGTCATCAAACAGGAGTTGTCATGAAGATCGTTGCCGTATCCGGAAGCCTGAGGTCTGAGTCATTCAATACACGTTTGTCGCGCCTGATGAGCGAGCTGGCCCCGCCTGCAGTTGAGCTGCGACCGCTGACGCTGCACGGGATTCCGCTGTATGACGGTGACCTGGAGGAACGAGAAGGGATTCCGGAGGCTGTTCGCAACTTGCGCGGCGAGATCAAGGCCACCGATGGCCTGATCCTGGTAACTCCTGAATACAACGCCGGCATACCAGGCGTGCTCAAGAACGCGCTGGACTGGCTGACGCGGCCTGGCGAGGAGATGAAGCCGACCTTCGGTGGCCGCAAGACTGCACTGGCTGGAGCGACGCCGGGAGCATGGGGGACAGCTCTCGCGCAATCAGGAGCCCTGATCACGCTGCGTCAACTGGGTGTGCATCTCTACCCGGGCTACCTGAGAGTCTCCAAGGCTGGCGAAAGCCTGAAAGCCGATGATGCTGATGACAAGCTCAGCGAGCAGGTCAGGCAGTGGCTGGGGGGATTCGTGGATTTCATCAAAGAATCAGAGTAAGGCAGCGAGCTCGCGCCTATCGGCGCTCGGTTCGAACCTGATTGTTGTTGTCGCAGGTTCGAATGGTGCTTCGTCAGCCATTTCGGCTTCGACAAGAATCGAAACAATCCTCATTATTGGCGCCCCGGGCAGGATTCGAACCTGCGACCTGCCGCTTAGGAGGCGGCTGCTCTATCCTGCTGAGCTACCGGGGCGTGTGCGGGGAAAAGTCTACCAGACCATGATGCTGCGGCTACAAGGCTGGCAGGTGTTTGACTAGCTCGGCGCGCCAACCCGTGATCCAGTCGGGTTGTTCGCCGCGGACCAGGCGGGTCAGCTCGCGCTTGCTGGCAATCAGTGCCGGATCAATGTCCAGGGCCTCAGCTTGTAGTTTAATAGCCTGTTGAGCTTCCTTCAGCCACGCGCGCTGGGACTGGGTCAGTGCATTCAACTCGGCCGGACGTTCGAAGTTGGCGACCGGTCCGACGCTGCCAAGCCATGCCAGCAACTGCTCGCCGTGGCGACGGAACACCCCGGCTGGCAGGGTCGACAGCGCTGGACTCAGGTCTTGACCCGCCTGCGCCAGTCTTTGCGCCGTTTCGACCAGCGCGTCATCTCGCACCACGAAAGAGCGGGGCAAGTCTCTTTCCCTGGCCTGGCTGTCGCGCCAGGAAACCAGCCGAGCCAGCCAGGCCAGGGCTGGATCTTCCAGTCGCCCGGCGCCCTTTATCCTGTCCAGCGGCTGTTCGGCTTCCAGATGGTTCAGTGCCCGGTCGACCAGGCGCTGGCAGTCCTCCTCGAGCCAATGCAACCGGCCGACTGAGCGTAGTGCCTCGCTCAAATGCGCGTGCAGACGCGGCAACCAGATGACGTCTTGAGCCGCGTAGTCGAGCAGTTCCGGCGCCAGCGGTCGCTTGCACCAGTTCGATCGGGCCTTGCCACCGGCCAGGCTGACACCGAAGCAGTCTTCGACCAGGTTTTCGTAGCGAACCTGCAGCGGCATGCCCAGCATGGCGGCGGCAATCTGGGTATCGAACAGGGGGCGAGGCAGCTTGCCGGTCAAAATCTGAAATATTTCAAGATCTTCGCCAACACTGTGCAGCACCTTGATGATTTCAGGCTGCTCCAGCATCTGGCCCAGCTCGTTGAAAGAATGGTCCCGGGCGGCATCGAGTAACCAGACTTTTCTGCCGTCGCAGACCTGGATCAGGCCGGGCCGCGGGAAAAATGTTCGTTCACGAACGAATTCCGTATCCAGCCCGATTGTGGTAGCTTTAGACCAGTGCAGCATCGCGTCGACCAGATTGGGCTCTGGATTCAATAGCTTGGCTTCCTGGGCCATGGCCTTCGCCTGGGCGAGCTCGGCAGAGTCTGGCGGCGCTGCTTGCAAGAGTAAAGTCACGTGATTCCTGAAAATTGATGAGAAAAATGAAGGGTCTTGGCCACGAACAGCGCTTGACAGCCCGACGCTCGCTGACCAAACCCGTTATTCTAGCCTCCAGCACACGAACCGTAATGCCTAGCAAGGGGTTTCGATGAAAAAAGTACTTCTGATTCTGATCGCCATGCTCCTGGTTTGCAGCGGCGCTGTCCAGGCGCAGGATCCCGGATCTGTCCCTGAGACCCAGGAGGCCAGTGAGCCTGAAGACGAGCGTCAGCGCCGCGGTGTCCGCCGGCTTGGCGATGTGGTCGGCGAGGGTTCAGACGAATGGTCCATGGACATCCCGTCGATCGATCTTCCGGCCCAGCCAGTCGAGCCGCAGCCTGAAGTCAATCTGCCAGACCCGGAGCAGGATGCCTTGCTGCAGAACCTGTTGACCCGCCGCGCCTTTGCCCCCGACGATCCCGACATCCAGGAAGCCCTGGAGGGCTTGATGGATCGAGTCGGTGCTGATGCTCGGGCGGCCTTGAATGCGGGCAACCTGCAGCGTGCCCAGCAACTGGTCAGCGTGATGTCAGAGTTCACGCCCAACCGCGCGGTGATCAACGATGTCAGGGCGGAAATCACGCGACGTGCCTCGGTCAGCCAGACCCTTGCTGAAGCCGACGCAGCGCTGTCAGAGGGGCGCCTGGTGACCCCGCCAGGACAGAGCGCTGCTGATCTTTACGAGCAGGTACTGGCGCTGGAGCCGGGCAATGAGGCCGCACAGGCCGGTCTCGACAATACCCAGCAGGCCGTCATTGCCGAAGCCGTCGCCCTGGGTCAGGACCTTGATTTTGAAGCCGCCGAGGGCTTACTGCTGCGGGCTGATGACATTGTCGAAGCGCCGGAGCGGATCGAGCAGGCCCGGGCCAGTATCGCGGAGTTTCGAGCTGACTACGTCAGCCGGCTCGACCGCCAGGTAGTGGAGAACATCGATCAGGGCAACTACGATCAGGCTGAATCGGACATTACCCAGCTGGTTGCACTTGGACTGGATCGAGCGCGTATTGACTCATTGCGCAGTTCGCTGGCCGATGCCAGGATGTACGGTGGGTTCGAGCCCGGCCAGGTGTTCTCTGATTCGATTTCTCGCCTCAACCGTTCAGCTCCGGATATGGTCGTGATTCCGGCTGGCAGTTTCATGATGGGCTCTCCCGACAACGAATCGGATCGTTTCAGCAACGAGGGTCCGCGTCACCGAGTGACTTTTGACCGGGGTTTCGCCCTGTCGAGGACTGAAATCTCGGTTGGCGAGTTTTCCGTGTTTGTTGACGATACCGGCTACAGGACCGATGCAGAGCGGGCCGGGAATTCGCGTGTTTATGATTTGCGGACCGGGCGCATGGATCGCCAGAACGGCATCACCTGGCGCAATGACTATGTCGGTGACCCTGCGGAACCTGATCTCCCGGTCATTCATGTCTCATGGAATGACGCCCAGGCCTACGTGCGTTGGCTACGGCAACAGACCGGGCGCAACTACCGTCTGCCCTCGGAGGCGGAATTCGAATATGCCTTGCGCGCGGGTAGCCAGACCCGGTTTTGGTGGGGTGACGCTTCGCCTAGCGACGTGGTCGAAAATCTCACCGGTGACGGCGACAGTTCGCCAAGCAACGCGCGCTGGAACATCGCGTTTCGCCGTTACTCCGACGGCTACTGGGGACCGGCGCCGACTGGCAGTTTCGAGCCCAATCCGTTCGGCCTTCATGACATGGCTGGCAACGTGATGGAGTGGACCGAAGATTGCTGGCACGACAGCTTCGTGCGGGCGCCAGGGGATGGTTCGGCCTGGGTAAACCCCGGCTGTGAACGGCGGGTCATCAAGGGCGGTTCCTGGTCCAGCACACCTGCCATGTCACGCTCGGCGTTCCGTCTGTCCAGCACTCCCAACAGCACCGATATGCGGGTTGGGTTTCGCATAGCGCGGGATTTGTAGCCCAGACCAGGGGTCGCGCAGGCCGAAACGGTTTGACGAAGCGGGCGGGGCAGGAATGCCCCGCCTTTTTCGTATCTATGGTTCAGCCGGGCTTCAGGGGAGGCGCGGTATCCTGACGCTCAAGATGCCCGTATTGGGGCGCTCAAGGAGCACCAAAATGAAGTCAGCCAAATCATTCATACTTTCTCTTCTGCTGCTGATGGGCACGTTGTCTGCTGTTCAAGCCCGCAGCGGCGATGTATTGTTCAGCCAGGCCGAACTGGATCAGATGCTGGCACCCGTGGCGCTGTATCCCGACACGGTGCTTTCGCACGTTCTCATTGCGGCCACCTACCCACTGGAAGTCATTCAGGCAGCGCGCTGGTCCCGGGCCAATCCGGACCTCAGCGGCGAGCAGGCCGTGGCCGCGGTGGAGCACATGGAATGGGACCCCAGCGTCATGGCGTTGGTGGCCTTCCCAGAGTTGCTGGCGCGGATGGATGAGGACATCGAATGGACGCATCGTCTTGGCGATGCGTTTCTTGTCCAGGAGGACCATGTGGTCGATACCATCCAGCAGTTGCGAACCCGTGCCTATGCGGCGGGCAACCTGCGCAGCAACGAGCATGTGAGGGTAGTTCGAGAAACCCAGTACATATACATCGAGCCGGCCCGGACCCGTGTGGTTTACGTGCCGGTCTACGATCCGCTGGTAGTTTATGGTAACTGGTGGTGGTCGGATTACCCGCCGGTCTTTTGGCGTCACCCGCCGCGCTATCGTCATCGCCCGGGCGTGGTCTTCTACTGGGGACCGGCTTACCGGATTGCGCCAGCTTTCTACTTCAGCTCCTTCCATTGGTCGCGTCGCCAGGTCGTGGTCGTGCATCACCACCACCATCACCACCATCATCCGCGGCGGCACTTCAGCTCGGGCCGAGCCGTGGCGAGTTACAGCGGTGCACGCCACTGGCAGCACGACCCCAGTCATCGACGTGGCGTCAGCTACTCGCGACCTGTTCCGGATGACCGGCTGATCGAGCGCAGCCAGCGTGTGGCCAATCAGAGCAATGCCCAGCTTGCCGCGCGCGCACCTCAGCAGCGGGCCGAACAGCGTGAATGGGCTGCTCGCCAGCGCGGTGATTCAGGCGTCGATGTCCATGCCCGAACCAGTCGAGCAGAAGCGGTTGGCCAGGCTGATCGCAGCGTTGCCAGGGCAAGGGCCGGCGCTGACGGGCGAGCAGAAGACAGATTGCAGTCAACGCGTTCAGGCGCAGACGGCGCAGCGCGTGCAGCCGGTTCACAACGCCAGGCAGGCTCGCCAGCCGAGCGGACGGTCCCGGAGCGCCGGGCTGCCCTGTCGGACCGCCTGGGTCAGCGCGAACCGGCTTCCCGTCGGGCTGCCGGCGCTAGCCAGGCGATCGAGGCCGACTCCAGGTCGTCGGCCGCTGTGTCACGCCAGAGTGGCCCCAGACAGTCTGAGCCGACCACGCGCGCCCGCTCCGAGAATCTCGAGCGGCGCTTGTCAGCATCACGACCGGATTCTGGTGCAGCGCGCGCCGGGCAATCCACACCTCGCCCTGACTCTCGGGTCAATCCGCGCGCTAGAACGGAAGCGCCGTCGGCGCCGACTTTACAGTCAGCGCCGGCCCGCCAGTCGGTGCCAGCACGTCAGTCTGCACCGG
>SLQY01000257.1 GCA_007131235.1 Wenzhouxiangella sp. | reverse complement strand
TCGATCAGTTCGCGAGCGCGTGCCGGCAGTCTGAACGTGCTCAGCGCGGAAAGGTCGGCGTCATGTCTGATCGCCAATGCCATGGTCAGTCGGCCCGGGTCCAGGCCCGGATGCTGTCGCGGATCAGCGCCGGCCCTTGGTAGATGAAGCCGGTGTAAATCTGAACCAGGCTGGCGCCGGCCCGGCGCTTGTCGGCGGCATCTTCACCTTGCGTGATTCCGCCCAGGCCGATGATCGGAAATTGCGGCCCCAGCACTTCCCTGGCGTGTCTCAGAACGTGGTCAGCCGCGGCCTTGACCGGAGCACCGCTCAGTCCGCCCGTCTCGTTGGCATGCCTATGACCGGCCACCGCGCTGCGATCCAGCGTGGTGTTGGTAGCGATCAGGCCGTCAATGCCGGATTCGCCAATGACTTCGAGTGAGGCCAGCAGGGCGGCCTGCTCCCAGTCCGGCGCGATCTTGATCAGCACCGGGCGGTAAAGCTCATGCGCACTGGCCAGCTGATCACGCAGGCCGCTCAGCTCGGCGAGCAATTCGCGAAGCGGTCCGGTGTCCTGCAAGGCGCGCAGGTTGGCAGTGTTCGGCGAGGAGATATTGACCGTCACGTAATCGCAGTGCGGATACACCTTTTCCAGACAGTGGCGGTAGTCATCGACGGCGCGTTCCACGGGGGTGTCTTTCTGCTTGCCGATGTTGGCCCCGACAATCCCCTTGAATTGCCGAGCCTTCAGCCGTTCGACCAAGTGGTCCACACCCTTGTTGTTGAATCCCAGGCGATTGATCAGCCCCTGGTGCTCGGGCAGCCGGAACATGCGCGGCTTCGGATTGCCGGGTTGCGGCTGCGGGGTAACCGTACCGACCTCGATAAAGCCGAAGCCGAGCTGGCCCAGGGCGTCGATGAAATCCCCGTTCTTGTCCAGCCCGGCGGCCAGTCCAACCGGGTTCGGGAAGGAAAGGCCCATCAACTCAACCGGGGACGACACCGGGCAGCCGGCCAGCAAACGCGGCAGCCCGACCAGCCGTCCGGCTGCCAGCGCGTTCAAGGCCACATCATGCGCCGCCTCCGGCGGCAGCATGAATAAACCCGATCTCAACCAGCGATACATGATCTTGGGTCTCGATGAAAAGCGGCCCTTTTCACCCTACAGATCAAACTTGATGCCCTGGGCCAGCGGTAGTTCCGTCGACCAGTTGATCGTATTGGTCTGCCGGCGCATATAAGCCTGCCAGGCGTCGGAGCCGGATTCGCGGCCGCCGCCGGTTTCCTTCTCGCCGCCAAAGGCGCCGCCAATCTCCGCACCCGAGGTGCCGATATTGACGTTGGCGATGCCGCAATCGGAGCCGCGATGGGACAGGAAGTACTCGGCGTTGCGCACGTCGGTGGTAAAGATGGCCGATGACAAGCCCTGGCGCACGTCGTTGTGCATGGCCATGGCATCTTCCAGATCCTTGAACGGCATCACGTAGAGAATCGGTGCAAAGGTTTCTTCCTGGACGATATCCCAGTCGTTCTCGGCGCGGATGATGGTTGGTTCGACAAAGTAGCCGTCTCCCTCGATGCGCTTGCCGCCGACCAGCACCTCGCCGCCGGCTGCCTGGGCACGTTCGATCGCCTGCTCGAAGCGTTCAACCGAGCTTTCATCGGTCAGCGGGCCCATCAGGGTTTTTCCGTCCAGCGGATCGCCGATGCGGACCTGGCCGTAGGCCTTGACCAACGACTCGGTGACCTGGTCGAACAGCGATGCGTGGACAAACAGGCGGCGGGTGCTGGTGCAGCGCTGGCCGGCGGTGCCGACGGCGCCGAAAACCACGGCCGGGATCGCCAGCTTCAGATCGGCGGTCTGATCGATGATGATGGCGTTGTTGCCACCCAGTTCGAGCAGGCTCTTGCCGAAGCGCGCGGCTACCCGCTCGCCGACCTGGCGACCAATCTGGCTGGAGCCGGTAAACGACATCAGGGCAACGCGCTCGTCGTCGACAAAGCGCTGGGCCAGATCGTGGCCGCCTTCCATGAACGAGGTGAAGATTGGCGGGTAGTCGGTGCCTGCCAGGGCCTGGTTGGCGATGTTCTGGACCGCCGCACAGCACAGCACGCCCTTGGGGCTGGGCTTCCACACGGTGGCGTTGCCGCAAATCGCCGCCAGCAGCGCGTTCCAGGCCCAGACGGCGACCGGGAAATTGAACGCGGTGATCACGCCAACCACGCCCAGCGGGTGCCACTGCTCATACATGCGATGGCCCGGACGCTCGGAGTGCATGGTCTTGCCGTAGAGCATGCGCGACTGACCAACCGCGAAATCGCCGATGTCGATCATTTCCTGTACTTCGCCATCGCCCTCGGCCTTGATCTTGCCCATTTCCATGGCCACCAGCGATCCCAGCGCGTCCTTGTGTTCGCGCAGCGCGGCGGTGACCAGGCGCACAGCCTCGCCCCGAAGCGGGGCCGGTACCATTCTCCAGGCCGCGGCAGCGTCCTGGGCAACACCGATGACCTTGTCATAGTCGGCTGCGCTGGCGCTGCTGACCCGGGCGATGACCTGGCCGGTGGTCGGGTTGATCGACTCGACCAGCGCCTGATCGTTGATTTCGGACCACTGGCCGGGGCCGAAACAGGCGCCGGGATTGATGTCCTTGAGTCCGAGCTGGTCGAGGATTTGCTGTTGTTTGGTCATGGCCTTGTAATCTCCCGTTGATCGTTGGCAAAGCCGCTTATTATCGCACTGTTGGCCACGACACACACGCCGTCTCGGCGCTTCCTGGCAATCATGCTATTCTTTGCGGTCAGGATCCGGGTCAGCGCATCGAGTCGGCGAGGTCACAGCAGTAGTGGCCCTGTCCTCACGAGGGGTGTGCAATCGTGAACCTGAACCATCACTGAATGAAACTATCCCGCCGGGTCGCTGTCCACCATGCAGGCCCGGCCGTCGGTTACGGAGCAAGGACGGCCCTGATGGGCGAACGTGAAGTAGATCAGAAGCTCGTTGAACGGGTACAGAAAGGCGACAAGCGTGCGTTTGACGTGCTGGTTGGCAAATATCAGCACAAGATCATCAGCTTGATATCGCGCTATGTATCCGATCATGCCGAAGCCATGGACGTCTCCCAGGAGGCGTTCATCAAGGCATATCGCGCACTGAAAAATTTTCGCGGCGACAGCGCTTTTTACACCTGGCTGTATCGCATCGCCATCAATACGGCCAAGAATCACCTGGTCGCGCAGAATCGTCGACCACCTTTATCGGATGTTGATGCACAGGATGCGGAACAATTTCAGGTCGATACGCGTCTGAAGGATAGAGGATCTCCGGAGCACGAGTTGCTGCGCGAAGAGATCGAGCAAACCATCCATCAGGCCATTACGGACCTGCCGGAAGATTTGCGTGTGGCGATTACGCTGCGCGAAATGGAAGGTATGAGTTACGAAGAGATCGCGACGACCATGGAGTGCCCCATCGGCACCGTCCGATCGAGAATTTTCCGGGCCCGCGAGGCGATCGACCAACGCCTGCGCCCACTGCTGGACAATCAATGAAACTGGACGGACTGCGATGATGGAATCAAACCGGGAACACCTCTCCAGCCTTATGGACGGAGAGCTTGATGACAAGGCCCAGGGCTTCTTGCTGCGGCGATTGTCCAGTGACCCGGAGATGACCGCCACCTGGCGACGATATCACCTGGTTCGCGCCTGCCTCCACAAGGAATTCGAACACGCTGCCGACCTGGCTGATCGGGTCGGTCGAGCGCTGGACTCGGAGCCCTCGGTTGAAGCGTCCGGGCGAGCGCGCTGGCTGCGTCCGGTCGCCGGCAGCGCGATTGCTGCCTGTGTGGCCCTGGTGGCTATCGTTGGTATCAACGCCAATATCATGCAGCGTGGTCAGCCTGAAGCCGCGGCTGATCAGCCGGGCTTCGTCAGTCAGCCCAGCGTTCTTGACCGCAGCTTCTCGCAGCAGGCCGTGCCGGTCAGTTTCACCGAATCCAGCCCGGCCGATCGGCAGCGCATCAATACCCTGGTCTTGCGTCACAACCAGGCCGTAGGTGGCAGCGGCTTCGTTTCCTACCTGCCCATCGTGACTGGCACGCCCAGTCAGACCGAGGCCGACGCGGATGGCCGGGGTGAACAGAGGGAACCGGAACTGGAGCAAGCGGAGCACTGAAAATGCCGCGAGTGCTTGCACCGGTTTGCCTGTTCGCCTGGCTGGGCATGTCACTCCTGCCCGGTCACCTTGCTGCCGAGCCCGATGAGTCCAAGGAGGTCCGCGTCTGGCTGGACCGAATGTCACGCGCTGTCGAGACCCTGAACTATCGAGGCACCCTGGTGCACTGGCGCGACGGACAGATGGATACCTTGCGCATTGTTCACCGCGCCGACGCCAACGGCATTCGCGAGCGCATCTACTCTCTTGATGGTGATCGGCGCGAGATCCTCCGCGACGGCAACCAGGTCCGCTGCTTGCTGGGTGGCGATGAGCCGCTGGTGGTTCAAAGCCAGCTGGCGGCTCGACTCATGCCGAGTATCCCGGTTAATCGACTGGCCACACCCGAGTCGTCGTATCGCATGACCATGGGTGGCCAGGAACGAGTCGCCGGCATGGAGACGCAGGTCGTCGAGATCATGCCGCGGGATCAGTTTCGCTACGGTTACCGCTTCTGGCTCGAGCACCAGACCGGCATGCTGCTGCGTTCAGCCTTGCTTGATCATTCTGGTGCCCAGCTGCAACAGCTTTCTTTCGTTACCGCCGAGCTTGGCGTGCCGATCACTGACGCCGAGCTTGAGCCGGCCCTGTCCGAAGTCAACCTTGAGGCCACGCTGGTCGACAGCGGCAGCCAGGGGTACTTCAGGAACCGGCACAGAAGCGCCTGGACGCCGCGCACGCTGCCGTCAAATTTCACCCTGGTCAAGGCGGGTGCCGGATCGACCGCAGACGGCACCAGTTTCGAACACCTGGTGTTCAGCGACGGCCTAGCCAGTTTCTCGATCTATGTCGAGCCTGCCGCTGGCGGTGACGAGTCGGCACGGATAGAAGCCATCGGTCCGGTTCATGTGTTTACCGGACACATGGGTGAGCGCCTGGTGACCGTGGTTGGCGAGGTGCCAAGGGCAACGGTCGAATATGTCGGCCGCGCCTTGCAGCGGGTAGCCCAGGGTCAAGATCAGCGTTGATCCACTCAGACCACGCGTCGGCTCGCGCTGGCATGGTCTGGCAGGTCGCCGAAGTCGTTGCTGACGAGCGCGGACTGCGCCAACTTCGTTTCGACTCACTGACCACTTGCGAGCGCTGCCTGGCCGGGCAAGGTTGCGGTGCAGGCGTATTCTCACGATTGTTTGCCCGCCGCCATGCCTGTCTCCGGCTGCCAGCAGATGCTCACTGGGAGCCGGGTCAGCGGGTGCGGGTTGGGCTGACGGCCCAGGCAGTGCTGCTGATGGCGTTGGTGCTTTACGGGCTGCCACTGGTTGGCTTTTTCACCGGCGCGACGGCTTGTCATTTCCTCTTGCTTGAGCATGCCTGGCGTGATCCGCTGGCCCTGCTCGCAGGCCTGACCCTGGGCCTGCTGGGCTGTCTTCCGGCGCGGCTCGGATGGGCTTCGGGAGTGAACCCGCAGATCGAAGCGTTGTCTTGTTCAGAAGCTTTGTAGCAAGCCGGCAACAGGGGGCGTGTCCTTGAATCCACGCCTCGCTGAAGCAACATCATCCATGATGGTCCGGCCGGGCCGCTGCCTTGACCGAAGATGGTCAGGGCAACAGGACCCGGATCGAGGATGCAAGTTGCATCGGGCCT
>SLQY01000240.1 GCA_007131235.1 Wenzhouxiangella sp. | reverse complement strand
GGCACGCTTGATGGATTGCGCGGCCAGCGCCGGCTGGCCCGCGGCCGTGGCAGCCTCGGCGACGTACAGCAGCGCGTCGATCTGACCGTGAGTCGAGACATCGAGCGCATTCTCCATGTCCAAGGCGCGCTGGTGGTAGCTCAAGGCCTGGTCAGACCGGCCCAGCGCAGCTTCCGCGCGTCCACACAAATGCAAGGCCTGCACGATGTCGGGGTTGGCCTGGCCGTGCAGACCCTCGAAGCCCTGCAACACGGCCGCAGACTCGGTCAGCGCCCGGGCAGACTCGCCCTCCAGCAGCGCCAGTTCGGCCAGCGCCAGACGGTTCAGCAGACTATGCCGATGGCCGGGTCCCAGCGCAGTCTGAAAGATCTGGTCGGCTGCGGACAGGGACGGCCCAGCCCGCCCCAGGTCACCCGATGCCAGGTAAAGCCTGCCCAGCAGATAATGGATTGCAGCAACGCGTGGATGGTCGTGGCCCAGGGTCTGACGACGATCATCCAGGGCCTGGCGATACAGCACTTCGGCCGGCGCAAAATCGCCCTGCAAGACCATCACCGAGGCCAGGTTGCCGGCCGGAATCGAGGTCCAGGGGTGGCTCTCTCCCATTTCGGCCCGACGCGTCTTCAGTGCCTGCTCGAACAGCTCACGGGCCTCGACCAGGCGGCGCTGCCGGGTCAGCAGCCCGCCCAGGTTGATCAGTACCGTTGACCGCGGCACGGCCTGGCCCGGTTCGTCGTCATACAGCGCAATGGCCTGTCGATAATCCCGTTCGGCCGCCTCGAACCGTCCACCGTCACGCGCCAGGTTGCCGCGCAAATTCAGTGCGCCGGCTTGGGCCGAGGGGCGGTTGTCGGGGCTGGCATGAAAAGCGGCCAGGGCCGCCTCGACAGCGGCGCTGGCCAGTTCCGGGTCGCTGGCATGAAAGGCCGCCGTTGCCAGACTGGTCTGGTGGCGCGCCGTAAATCCGCGGTCTTCCGCGGCCGGCAGTTCGGCGACCAGTTGCAGGGCACGCTGATACAGCTCGATCGCTTCCCGATAGCGTCCACGCGCTTCGGTTACATCGGCGAAAACGGCCAGCATCTCGGCCTGGATGCGAGGGTTTTCATCCAGCTCGTCGATCCGTTCCAGGCCTCGTCCAACCAGGTCCAGCGCGCTCAGCGACTGATTGGTCTCGGCCGTTGGATCGGCAGCCCGGAACAGGTTGGTCAGGAAGGCGGCGATCTGGCCCGATTTCTCGGCCTCCAGCGCAGCCTGTCGGGCAGATTGCTCGGCCAGGTCACGGGCCTCGGTCAGGCTTCGGGTATGCAGCGCCAGGCCAGAAGCCAGCGTCGTCAGGACCAATAGCGTAATCACCGCGCCGAAGCGATGGCGGCGCAGAAAGCGCGCAGACGTGTAGGCCAGGTGATCGCGCCGGGCGGCAATCGGTCGCAGCGCCTGGTGATGCTGCAGATCGGCGGCCAGATCGGCCACACTGGCATACCGCCTGGCCGGCTCCTTGCGCAGGCAGGTCATGATGATCAGGTCCAGGTCGCCGCGCAGGAAGCGGGCCAGGCGCGAGCGGCGCCAGCCGAAGCGCGCCATGACCACTTCCTCATCGAGCCTCATCACGGCCTTCGACGGCGCAATCGGGGCATGTTCGAGCACGGCCTTGAGCAAGGCCTGTTCGCCAGTGGCTGCCGCTGCGCCATACGGTGACAGACCGGTCAGCAAGCGATACAGCAAAACGCCCAGCGAGTAGATATCGGAGGCGACACCGATCGGTCCGCCGCTGACCTGTTCGGGACTGGCCCAGCCGGGGCTCAGCAGGCGACCGGTCTGTCGGGTCAGGTCCGTGTCACTGCTTGAGTCGGTGACCGCATCCAGCACCCGGGCAATACCGAAGTCCAGCAGCTTGACCTCGCCCCTGGCGCTGACCAGGATGTTGGAAGGCTTGAGGTCGCGGTGAACAACCAGCTGACCATGCGCGTACTGGACCACCGCCAGCACCTGCTGCACCAGTGCCAGGCGTGCCGGCGGGTCAAGCTGTCCTTGATCGCAGAACTCGTCCAGGCTGCCGCCATCGACCCATTCCATGACCAGCCACGGCAAGCCCTGGTCACTTACTCCACCGTCGATCAGGCGGGCAATGGCCGAATGTTCCAGCCCGGCCAGGATGGCCCGTTCGTTGGCAAAGCGCGCTTCGGCCCCCACCGGGCCGGGACCACCGGGCAAAAGCTTCAAGGCACCCAGCTGGCTGAAACCATCGCGCTCGCGTCGAGCCAGGAAAACCCAGCTCATGCCACCCCGACCGATGGGACGGACCAACTGCCACTCTCCGATTCGTTCCGGCATCCAGGCGGCCTGGGTCAGCCCCGGCAGCTGGCGCTCCAGGCGTTGCCGGCGCGCCTGTTGGCGCTGACCACCGGCACCGTTCGACTGGTACAGCGCCAGCAACAGGCCCTGCTGCTCCACGCTGCCGCCATGCGTTGCCGCCCAGGCTTGCGGATCCGCGGGCCGCTGTTCAATCATGCGCAGCAGCAGGGCTTCAAGTGCTGGTGCGAGAGCGAACGGGTCCGGCAGGCCGGATGAGGGCGGATCGCTCATCAGCCCAACGCCTGGTTCAGCCAGATCTTGGCCAGCTCCCAGTCGCGCCGCACGGTACTGGCGGACAGGCCCAGGGCATGACCGGTTTCATCCAGGCTCAGACCACCGAAAAACCGGCATTCGATGACCTGGGCCTGGCGCGGATATCGGCGCTCGAGATCCTCAAGCACAGCATGCAGGCTGAGGATTTCGGTGGCCAGGTCTTCATCCCAGTCGTCGGCTCCATCGAGACTTTCATTGATCGGCACATGCTCAATGCCGCTGCCGCGACGACTGGTGGACCGGGCCCGCGCCTTGTCAACCAGGATCTGGCGCATGGCCCGCGATGCCACGGCAAAGTAATGGGCGCGGTTCTCCCAGTGTTTGACTTCCGCGCCAGAAAGTTTCAGAAAGGCCTCGTTGACCAGCGCCGTGGCATTGAGCGTATCGTCGCCGCGCCAGCGGCCACGATGCTTGCGGGCCAGCTCGTGCAGCGCACTGTAGACTGCGCCGTAGAGCGCCGCGGCTGCCGCTTCATCTCCACGTTCAGCCTCGGCCAACAGTCGGGTGATATCCAAGCGTTTTGTTCATCGGTAGGGATTGTCGAAGTTTATCCCAGCCTCATGGATGGGGGAACAAGCACTCGGACGATCAGGCGATCATCAATCATCGCCCAGAGGTCAGGCCAGACTGCGATAATGACCGCTTGTCCGATGGCAAGCACCCGCATGAGCAACCAGTATCAAGCCTCCGATATCGAAGTCCTGCAAGGCCTGGAGCCGGTCAAGCGCCGGCCCGGCATGTATACCGATACCACCCGCCCCAACCACCTGGTTGCCGAGGTGGTCGACAACTCGGTTGACGAGGCCCTGGCCGGTTATGCCAAGACCATTGATGTGACCTTGCACGACGATGGATCGGTGACCGTGGTTGACGATGGCCGCGGCATGCCGGTCGATCCTCACCCGGAGCACAAGCTGCCCGGCGTGGAGCTGATCCTGACCCGGCTGCACGCCGGCGGCAAGTTTTCCGGCAACAATTACAAGTTTTCCGGCGGCCTGCACGGGGTCGGCGTGTCGGTGGTCAATGCACTGTCGAAACGACTGGTCTGCCGCATCAAGCGCGACGGCAAGCTGCATGAAATCGAGTTCGCCAACGGTGACACGGTCAGCGCGCTGAAAGTGATCGACGAGGTCGGCAAGCGCAACACCGGTACCCAGGTCCAGTTCTGGCCCGAAGAAAGCTATTTCGACTCAGCCAATATTTCGCGGCCCAGACTCAAGCACCTGCTGAAGGCCAAGGCCATACTCTGTCCCGGCTTGAAGGTCACGCTGAAAGACGAAAAAAACGGCGAATCGGAGACCTGGCAATTCGAGGATGGGCTGACCGACTACCTGACCGAGAGCCTGGAAGGTCGCGAGCGAATTCCCGAAACGCCGTTTACCGGCGAGTTCTCCGGCGCCGACCAGGAAGCGGCCTGGGCCCTGGCCTGGCTGCCCGATGGCGAGCTGGTCCAGGAGTCCTACGTCAACCTGATTCCGACCCCGGCCGGCGGCACCCATACCAACGGCTTGCGCACCGGCCTGATCGAAGGCTTGCGCGAGTTCTGCGAAATTCGCAACCTGCTGCCGCGCGGGCTCAAGCTGTCACCGGAAGATGTCTGGGAGCGGCTGAGTTTCCTGCTCTCGGTCAAGCTGGCCGACCCGCAGTTCGCCGGCCAGACCAAGGAGCGCTTGAGCTCGCGCGCGGCGGCCAGCTTCGTCTCCGGCGTGGTCAAAGACGCCTTCGCCCTGTGGCTGAACAAGCACATCAACGACGGCGAGGCCATTGCAAAACTGGCCATCGACAACGCCATGCGGCGCCAGAAGGCAAGGAAGCAGGTAGCCCGGCGCAAGGTCACCGCCGGCCCTGCCCTGCCCGGCAAGCTGGCCGACTGCGCCTCCACCGACCTGGAAGAAACCGAGCTGTTCCTGGTCGAGGGTGACTCGGCCGGCGGCAGCGCCAAGCAGGCCCGCAATCGCGAGTACCAGGCCATCATGCCGCTCAGGGGCAAGATCCTCAACACCTGGGAAACCGACCCCGACCAGGTATTGCGATCGCAGGAAGTCCATGACCTGGCCGTGGCCATCGGCGTCGACCCGGGCTCCAATGACCTGGCCAAGCTGAGATACGGCAAAGTCATCATCCTGGCCGATGCCGACTCCGACGGACTGCATATCGCGACGTTGCTGTCGTGCCTGTTCGTCCGCCACTTCCGCCCGCTGGTCGAGGCCGGCCGCATATTTGTTGCCATGCCGCCGCTGTACCGGATCGATGTCGGCAAGCAGACCTTCTATGCCCTGGATGCCGAGGAACGCAAGGGCCTGCTGGCCCGCATCGAGGCCGAAAAGATCAAGGGCAAGCTCTCCGAGACCCGCTTCAAGGGCCTGGGCGAAATGAACCCGCTGCAGCTGCGCGAGTCGACCATCGACCCCGACACCCGCCGACTCATCCAGCTCACCATCGACGACTCGGTAGCCACCGATGCCTTGATGGACATGCTGCTGGCCAAGAAGCGCTCCGGCGACCGCCGCGCCTGGCTGGAAGAAAAGGGCAACCTGGCCGAAGTGGTGGCTTGAGAGGACAAGGTTCAAGGTTCGAGGCTCAAGGCTCAAGGTTTGAAACCTTGCCTTCTTCACGCCCGTTTAAGCATGACTCTGCTTCAATGCCGGTTATGAAAAAGCCGGTTGCAAATCAAACCCGCCGACGTATGTTGCTGGGCCTCGGCCTGGCACTACCGGCACTGTGGCTGAAGGGCTGCGGCGACTCGGTCAGCGCCGACGAGGGCCTGCCATTCGAGCCGTTGGAGCTGACCGAACGCCAGTGGCGCGAAATTCTGACGCCGGAAGCGTATCGGGTGCTGCGGCGCGAGGGCACGGAGCGGGCGTTTTCCAGCCCACTGGACAAGCAATATGACGCTGGCACCTATGTCTGTGCCGGTTGTTACCTGCCGCTTTTCTCCAGCGCCCACAAGTTCGACTCGCGCACCGGCTGGCCCAGCTTCTGGCAACCGATCAACGACCAGCATATCGGCACCAAACGGGATTTCCGCCTGATCATCCCGCGCACCGAATACCACTGCGCCCGCTGCGGCGGCCACCAGGGCCACGTTTTCGATGACGGCCCTGAGCCGACCGGCCAGCGCTGGTGCAACAACGGTGTGGCCCTGAACTTCGTTC
>SLQY01000054.1 GCA_007131235.1 Wenzhouxiangella sp. | reverse complement strand
TGATCCTTGATCCTTGATCCTTGGTCCTTGAACCTCGAACCCAGCTTCAGTCATCCCATTCCGGGGACAGTGAGTCGGGTTTGCAAATACGCCCGGTCTTGTCCAGCGCGGCGATGCGCCGGCGGTCCTCGTCGCTGAGGCTGAACTTGAACAGATCGATGTTGGCGCGCGCGTGGTGAACATTGGAGGTGGCGGGAATGGCCGCTACCCGGTCCTGTTCGATCAGCCAGCGCAGAGCCACCTGGGCCGAGGTCTTGCCGTACTGTGAGCCGATTTCCCACAACACCGGGTCGTTGATGGTGCGCGCCCTGGCCAGGGGCATGTAAGCGGTCAGGACCAGGTTGTGTCGCCCCAGCACCCGTCGCAGCCGCTCCTGGCCCAGGTAGACGTGATACTCGACCTGGTTGGTGGCCAGCATGTCCTGGCCGCAGTAGTTGACGGCTTGCTCGGTCTGATCGATGTTGAAATTGCTGATACCGATATGGCGAGTCAGGCCCTGAGCGCGGGCGTGCAGCAGCGCTTCCAGGGTTGGATTCATGCCCCTGCCGCCGAACACCGGCCAGTGCAACAGAAGCAGATCGACCTGGGCCAGGCGCAAGCGCTCCAGACTTTCGTGAACCGAGCGGATCAGGTCTTCGGGCTCGTAGCGATCAAACCAGACCTTGGTGGTGACAAACAGCGAATCCCGATCCAGCCCGGATTGCTCCAGCACCTTGCCGATGGCGTCCTCATTGTTGTAGCACTGCGCGGTGTCGATGTGTCGATAGCCCAGCTCCAACGCTCGCGGCAGGATTTCGCGTATGGTTTGCGCTTCGAGCTGAAAGGTCCCGAAACCCAGCGCGGGCATGTTGAGACCGTTACCGGCAAGAATGGGCACATCGCTCATGCAAGCTGACTCCGGCAGCCGTGTAAATGGAAGGCTTGCAGTTTACCCGATTACGCAGGTTCCTCAGGCCATCGCTGGCGGGCAGCGATCAACCCTTGATCAGGCCTCGAGGTAACGGTCCTTGAGGCGAACATAATGGGCGGCCGAGTAGCGCAGCATTTCCAACTCCTTGTCAGTCAGCCGCCGCACCGCCTCGGCCGGGCGTCCGCGGTAAAGCCAGCCCGACTCCAGCATCTTGCCGGGGCTGACCAGGCTGCCGGCGGCGACCATGACGTCGTCACCGATGCGGGCTCCGTCCATCACCAGTGCGCCCATGCCGATCAGGCAGCGGTCACCGATCGTGCAGGCATGGAGGATGGCGGCATGACCGACGGTAATGTCTTCCCCGAGCACTAGCGGCAAGCCGCCGGGGCTGTATGGCCCGTCATGGGTCACGTGGCAGATGGTGCCATCCTGAATATTGGTGCGGGCACCGACCCGAATTTCGTTGACATCACCCCGCAGTACCACGTTGGGCCACAGCGAGACATCCTCGGCCAGCGTCACCTGGCCGATGACGGTGGCGGCCGGGTCAATCCAGACCTTTTCAGCGAAGACGGGGAGATGGTCGAGATATGCGCGAATATTGGTCATTGTCAAGCCTTTCTGGAAAATTTATTCACATGCCCAGCCGGGCGCGACGAAACAGAGGCTTAGCAGGCCAAGCCTGTGCCAGTGGTGATAAAACCTCTATAAATATCTGATATTTATCACTATATTAAATTGAAAGAAAATTGACCAATCCGTGACACATGCCGCAATACAGGCCCTTGCAGCCATTGTTCATCAAATTGCCCACAGCCTTATCCACAGCCCCTGTGGATAAGCGTTTTCCCATCGTCAGCGGCTGGGCTCGTTACAATACCGTCTTGATTAAAGTGGATTGCCACCAACCATGCGCGCCTACATCGAAGAACTGATCGGCCAGTCGCTCGGCTACCTCAAGCGCGAGGGTACGCTGACCCTGGATGAACCCGTCGAGGTTCACGTCGAGCGGACGCGCGATCGCTCGCACGGCGACTATGCCTGCAATATTGCCATGGTCCTGGCTCGCCAGGTGGGGCGCAACCCCCGTCAGCTTGCCGAGTTGATCAGCGCCAAGCTGCCGGTCTCGAAGCGTATCGAAAAAGTCCAGATCGCCGGACCGGGTTTTCTCAATTTTTTCGCCAGCCCTCATTACCTGCGTGTGGTGGTGCGCGAGGTGCTGGCCCAGGGCACCGATTACGGTCGAGCGCCCGCTGGCAGCCGTGGCGAGGTGCTGGCCGAGTTTGTCAGTGCCAACCCTACCGGCCCGCTGCACGTGGGCCACGGCCGCGGTGCCGCGTATGGCGCGAGCCTGTCGTCGATCCTTGATGCGGCCGGCTACGGAGTGACCCGCGAGTACTACGTCAACGACCACGGTCGCCAGATGGACATCCTGGCCGTGTCGGTGTGGTTGCGCTACCTGGAGCTGGCCGGCGAGCGAGTCGACTTTCCGGTCAATGGCTACCGCGGTGACTACATCTATGACATTGCCCGGGAAGTGCGCGAACGTCACGGCGACAAACTACGCCACGCGCAAACTGCCGTCATCGAGGGCCTGCCGGCGGACGGCGATGGCCAGGCTGCCGAACTGCATATCGACGCATTGATCGCGCGGGCCCGGGATTTGTTGGGTAGCGACGGCTACGAGGCCTGTTTCAGCGCTGCCCTGGACACCATGGTCACTGATATCGGTGAAGACCTGGGCGAATTCGGCGTCCACTTTGATCGCTGGTTCTCGGAGCGCAGCCTCGAAGAGTCCGGCGCGCTGCAACGTGCCATCGAGCGGCTCGAACGTGAAGGCTGGCTGTATGTCAAGGACGGCGCGACCTGGTTCAAGGCCGCCGAGCTGGGTGATGACAAGGATCGGGTGGTTATCCGCGAAAACGGTCGCACGACCTACTTTGCCTCGGATGTCGCCTACCTGCTTGACAAGCTGGAGCGATGCCCGGGTACCTCGCTCTATATTTTCGGTGCTGACCACCATGGTTACGTGCCACGGCTGAAAGCGGCCGCGCGCGGCCTCGGTGAAGACCCGGCGCGGCTGGATTTCCAACTCGTTCAGTTTGCCATCCTGTTCCGGGGCGGTCGCAAGGTACAGATGTCGACGCGCTCCGGCAGCTTCGTTACGCTGCGCGAATTGCGCGAGGAAGTTGGAAACGACGCCGCGCGCTATTTTTACGTCATGCGCTCACATGAGCAGCACCTGGATTTCGACCTGGATCTGGCCAAGTCCAGCGCCAACGAGAACCCGGTCTACTACATTCAGTACGCGCACGCGCGCATCGCCAGTGTTTTTCGGCAGCTCGACGCGCGTGGTTTTCGCTACAACCAGGCGATTGGCGAGGCCGCGATGGAGCGCCTGGAGTCCGAGCATGAACAGGCCCTGCTGCGGACCATCGGACGCTATCCTGAAGTCATTGAGGCCGCTGCCGAGCGCCGCTCACCGCACGTGCTGGCGCACTACCTGCACGACCTGGCCGGGGAATTTCACTCCTGGTACAACAACAGCCAGTTCCTGGTCGATGATGACGATACCCGCAATGCCCGCCTCAACCTGGTCGCCGCCGTTGGCCAGGTACTGCGCAACGGGCTGGACTTGATTGGCGTCGCGGCGCCAGAGGAAATGTAATGGCCCGACGTCAGGCGCGTCGAAGCAAGACCACGGCCAGTGGTGGCCATGGCTTTCTGAGTTTTGGGGCCGGCGTGATCGTCGGCCTGGGCGTTGCGACCACGGCCTGGCTTGGCGGTTGGCTGCCCGGCACCGGCGAGCCGGCCCCGGGAGTGCCGCTGGGACATGACGAGCCGCCCATTGCCGAACCGGCCGAGGATCGGCGCTCGCGCCAGTACGATTTCTTTACCGTGCTGCCCGAGATCGAGGTGGTGGTGCCGCAGCGTGAGATCGAAGAACGCGCCCGCGACCAGGTCGAGACCTCTCCCCGCGGACCCTACCTGTTGCAGGTCGGTTCCTTTCGCTCGGCCAACGATGCCGAGGCACTGCGCGCGCAGGTCACATTGCTGGGCCTGGCCGCCCAGGTCCAGACTGTCACCGTCAACGACGCCACCTGGCACCGGGTTCGGGTGGGCCCGTTCGACAGTGCCCGCGAGGCCGATGGTGCGCGGCGGCGGCTGCTCGACAATGGCCACGAAGCCATGGTGCTGACGGGTGGCTGAGATCGGTGCTCTCACCGTGAGCTGGCCGCTGTCGTGAGCGGTCGGGCCGCGCTGGTGCTTCCCGGTGGCGGCGCGCGCGGGGCTTACCAGGTCGGCGTGCTCAAGGCGCTTGCCGAAATCCTGCCCGGGCCAGCCAGCCCGTTTCCCATCATCACCGGGGTCTCGGCCGGCGCTATCAATGCTGGCGTGGTTGCCAGTCATGCCGATGACCTGGGTCGAGCCGCGGCCAGGCTGGAGCAATTCTGGGGCAACCTGCGCTGTGGTCGGGTTTATCGAACGGGCTGGTTGCACAACCTGAGATCCGGGCTGCACTGGCTGGCGTCGATGACCCTGGGCGGGCTAGGCGTGGCCAACCCGCGGTCCCTGTTCGACAATCAGCCACTGGCCGACTTGCTGGCCACGGAGCTGGACACCGACGGCATCGCCAGGAACCTGGCTAGCGGTGCACTCGATTCGCTCATGGTGACCGCGTCCGGCTATGCCACCAATCGGGCTGTCACTTTCTTCCAGGCCGGAGACGGTGACGAGGGCTGGCAGGCACTGCGCCGAATCGGGCGACCGGCGCGAATAGACCATACTCACTTGCTGGCCAGCGCTGCTTTGCCGCTGCTGTTTCCGGCCCAGCTTATCGGCCATGAATACTATGGCGATGGCGGCATGCGCCAGACTGCTCCGCTCAAACCGGCCCTGCACCGCGGTGCCGACCGTATCCTGATCATCGGTACCCGTGATGAAATTCCCGATCCGGAGCCGAGCCGGACGGCGGCCTACCCCAGCCTTGGCGACATCGGCGGTCACCTGCTCGATGTGATCTTCATGGATCACATCACCAATGACCTCGAGCGCCTGGAGCGCATCAATGCCCTGGTCAAGAGCCTGCCGCCAGGCTGTGCGCCGCCGTCGGGGATGCGCCCGGTTCGAAGCCTGCTGATCCGTCCCACCCGCGATCTTCGCCTGATTGCCTCGAAACACGCCCATCGCGTACCGGCCAGCGTGCGTACCCTGCTTAAGGGCATCGGTGCCTGGGGCAGCGGCCGCATGGCCGGCTTCGTCCTGTTCGAGGCCGAGTTCTGCCGCGAGCTGATCGAACTGGGCTACGCCGACGGCCTGACTGCCGCCGATCAGGTCAGGGCCTTGATGGCCGAATAATTGCCAGTCAATCCTCGAAGCGGTCGACGAACAGCATGTCCTCGTTGCCGGTGAAGACCAGGACCTGGCCTGAGCCTCGGATGACATACAGATGGCCCTGCTCATCTTCGCCGAAGCCGACCAGGTTGCCGAAACCGCCGAGCAGACCGAACTCGTCGCTGACCCAGTTGCCCGGTGTGGTTTCCGCGGCCATCCAGATTCGGCCACTGCAATAATCACCGTAAACGTAGCGACCGCGCAATGAAACGACCGGGCCGCGATAGCGGAAGCCGCCGGTGACCGAGCAATTGTTGTTCTGGCCGGTGCGGTATTCGATCACCGGGCCGGCATGCCCGGCCAGGCCGCAGGCAACAGAGGTGCTGCCGCGTTGCCAGTTCCCTTCGCAGACCTTCCAGCCGTAGTTGCGCCCGCCGGAGTCACCCGCTTTTTCGAAATTGATTTCCTCCCAGGTGTTCTGGCCAACATCGCCCATCCAGAGATCGCCAGTGTCACGATCGAAACTGAAGCGGAACGGGTTGCGCAGGCCATAGGACCAGACTTCGCCGCAGCGATT
>SLQY01000078.1 GCA_007131235.1 Wenzhouxiangella sp. | reverse complement strand
GATGGTCGCATCCTGGTGCGTGACGGTGACGCCGACTGGACGGTGTTTGCCCGACCCTCGGAACATGAAGATCTGATGGCCGTCATGAACATGGCGGTCGATCCGGCGCGCAACCAGCTGATCGTGGCGACCGGCGCAACCGCGCAGTTCCGGGGATTCCGGGCCCAGGATGCGGGGCGTACCGCCATTCTCCGTTTCGACCTGGACAGCGGTGAATTGATCAGTCGCCACCGACTGGTGCCGGACGGCCGGCCTCGCTTGCTGGGCACGATCGCGGTCGCCAGCGACGGCACGATTTTCGCGGCCGACTCGGTCACCACGACGATTTTCCGCCTCGGTCCCGACGACGAGTCGCCGCAGCGCTTTTTTGGCCATGCCAACCTGGCCAGCCTGCGGGGCATGGCGTTGTCATCCGACGATACTCGCCTGTACGTGGCTGACTATGATCTCGGTATTTTCGTCATTGATGCCAACGATGCCGGGCAGGCCTGGAAACTGGCGGTGCCGGATACCCTCAATGAAGGTGGTATTGACGGCTTGTATGCCTGGGACAACCACCTGATCGTGATCCAGAACGGTGTTTCACCGCAGCGGGTACTGCGCCTGGAGCTGGGTTCAGATGGTCTTGGCGTGGTCGGCATTGCCCCTGTCGTGGCTGCCCATGAAAAATTCGATACCCCGACCTTCGGGTTCATGGATGGCTCGCGCCTGGTCTTTCTGGCCGGCAGTCACTGGCCGCATGTCGACGCCCGTGGCCGCGCCCGTGGCGGTCAGCTGCCGCCAGTCTCGATCCTGTCTGCCGATGTTGACTCGCCCGAGGTGATGGTCGTGGGTCGCGAAAT
This sequence comes from Wenzhouxiangella sp., assembly GCA_007131235.1. Classification (GTDB taxonomy): domain Bacteria; phylum Pseudomonadota; class Gammaproteobacteria; order Xanthomonadales; family Wenzhouxiangellaceae; genus Wenzhouxiangella. The sequence continues at coordinate 4,989 of SLQY01000078.1, read as the reverse complement.
CCTTGAGCAAATGAGGCAGCGTTCGGGCAGCAACTGACCCCCGGCGCTGTCGCTAGGCGCTGTCGCGGAACCGGTGCAGGCGCTCGCGCAGCGGGCGGCCAAATCCCAGGCTGTCGAGCAGGGCATCCAGGGCATCGCCGTTGCCCCGACTGCGCCGGGTTTTCGGATCGCGCTGAACCTTGTCGATCTGCACCTCAAGCCCGGTCAGGCGCCGGGCCAGCCGGGCGACATCCTCGTGTTGGCGTAGTTTAGCCGCCAGGGTTTTGGCACCGCGGATTTTCAACCAGGCCACTTCTTCCAGACGATCGTAAAGACTGTCCAGGTCACCAAAGTGGCCAAGCAGGGCGGCCGCTGTTTTCGGCCCGACGCCAGGAACGCCTGGGATGTTGTCGATGCTGTCGCCGGTCAGGGCCAGGAAATCCGGGATCTGGCTGGGGTGGACGCCAAAGTGGCTGAATACGCCGGCTGCATCCAGTCTGCGGCGGCGTGCGAAGTCCCACCACTCATCGTTCTTGCCTACCAGCTGGGCCAGGTCCTTGTCGCCGGTGACCACGCAAACGGCCTGATGCTGTTGGCGACAATGGGAGGCCAGGCTGGCAATCAGATCATCGGCTTCAAAGCGCTCATCGGCATACACCGGCAGGCCCGCATGGCGGGCCAGATCCTTGCACCAGGCAAACTGGCGCTTGAGTTCTTCCGGCGCAGGATCTCGATTGGCCTTGTAGTGCGGATAGATTTCATTGCGAAACGAGCTCGTCAGCGACTCATCAAAGGCCACGGCCAGATCGGAAGCCTCGGTTTGATCGACCAGTTCGCAGAGAAATCGGGCGAAACCATAGACGGCATTGGTCGGGCGACCGGCGTGGTCGGCAAAGCGGTCCGGCATGGAAAACCAGGCGCGGAACACGTAGACGCTGGCATCGACCAGGTAGACGGGACGATTCTTCCGAGGCTCAGTCACGTTGTCGGCAGGTGTTTGGCTAAGCCAGTACCTTACCCTGAGACAAGCGGCGACGCAGCACTGAGTGTCGCGGGAAATGGGCCAGCAGGAACTCCATCTGGTCGGCCAGGATGCGGCGACCCTGCAGGTAGACATACTCGGCGTGAGTGGGCGCGAAAGGTATGGCCAGCAACTGCATGCCAGCTTGTTCCGGCGTGCGTGCGCCCTTGTGATTATTGCAGCGCTTGCACGAGGTGACTACGTTTTCCCAGGTGTCCGCACCGCCCTGGGCCAGCGGCTTGACATGATCGCGCGACAGGTCTCGGATCTGGAAACGGTTGCCGCAGTACAGGCAGATATTCTCGTCGCGGCGGAACAGGGCGCGGTTGGACAGCGGCGGGGTGTAGCGATCGTAGAATTGGTGGGCGTTGGGGTGAGAGCCGTGGGTTGCCACGATCGCATTGACCGGGATTTCCGTACGGCATCCGGTCTCTGCGTTGATGCCGCCATGGAGCCGGTACAGGACCCGTCCGAGGGCGTAGCTGACCTGGCCCAGCACGATCAGCTTGACCGCATCCTGGTAGCCGATCCACTCCAGCGGCATGCCGGTGACGTCGGTACGCAACACTTGTTGATCCAAACTCAACATCTAGTGCTCCATCGATTACTCTGGCCCAATATCTTGGGGAAGCCTGAAGTCGATAAGGCTATATGACCACGCTTCCCCGATAATTGCAAGCCAACGCTAAGACTTGCAGGTGACCGTTTGGTGAATCGGCTTGAGCGGTGCCGGAAACATCCCCACCTTGATAGGGTCAAAAGTCGCTCAGCATCTCAGGAGTAGGAATCGGTATGCCTCGTTTTTTCGCCAGGTGTAGTGCTGCACTTGCAGTCATTTTCGGGATGGGATTGGGGATTGCATCGGCGGCACTGCCAGCCGAGGTCGATGGCCAGCCGCTGCCTTCACTGGCTCCGATTCTTGAGCAGGTCACCCCCGCGGTCGTCAACGTGCATACCCGAACCCGGGTTCAGGTACGAACCAGTCCCTTTTTTGATGATCCGTTTTTCCGGCGCTTTTTTGACATGCCCGCCATCCCGCGCGAGCGGGTCCAGCAGTCGCTGGGTTCGGGCGTGATCGTGGATGGCGAGAAAGGCTTGATCCTGACCAACAATCACGTCATCGACGGGGCGGATGACATTGCTGTCACCTTGCAGGACGGGCGCGAGTACTCGGCCGAGCTGGTCGGTGCCGATCGCGATACCGATCTGGCCGTGATCCGGATCGAGTCAGGCGACCTGCATGAACTGCCATTGTCGGATTCTGATCGACTGCGGGTTGGTGACTTCGTCGTCGCCGTTGGCAACCCGTTTGGACTCGGACAGACCGTGACTTCAGGTATCGTCTCGGCGCTGGGGCGGTCGGGCTTGCGCGGTCTGGAATATCAGAACTTCATCCAGACCGACGCCTCGATCAATCCGGGAAATTCCGGTGGAGCGCTTATCGACCTGGCCGGCCGCCTGGTGGGTATCAATACCGCGATTTTCACGCCTTCCGGCGGTAACGTCGGCATCGGGTTCGCCATCCCGGCTTCCACGGCCCTGCACGTCATGGGTCAACTGGTCGAGTTTGGCGAAGTGCGGCGCGGTTCGCTGGGGGTGGCTGTCCAGGACATGACTGGTGATTTGCGCGAGGCTCTCGGCGTCAGCGATCGGCAGGGTGCAGTGATCACGCAGGTCCGGGAAGGATCGGCGCTCGAGCAGGCTGGTCTTCGGCCCGGCGATGTCATTACTCGAATCGATCGCCGCCCGGTCAGCAACGCCCAGGATCTGCGAAATATCGAAGGCCTGCTGGCCGTCGGCGCGACCGTCGAAGTCACCTATCTTCGTAATGGCGAAGCGGCGACTGCCACGGTGACAATCGCCGAGGACCTGGACGCGCGCATTTCCGGACGACGCCTGGACGAGCGTCTGGATGGCGTTGTACTGGTCCGCATTCCCGACCGCTCCCTCGCCCAGGGCGCGCTGATCGAGGAGGTGCGCCGCGGCAGCGCCGCCTGGGACGTCGGTCTTCGCGCCGGCGATGTCATCGTTGCCGTCAACCGCCACGGAGTGCGCACTCTCGGAGAGCTCCGCGGCCGGTTTCCGGTCGCCACCGACCGCGAACTCAGCCTGGAAATTCGCCGGCGCGGAGTGGCCTACCTGGTTTTGCTGTAAGCGATGGACGCTTGTGGCTGGCGCCATCGCTGAAGTTTTCGAAGGAGCAAGCCTGGTCGAATTCAGAAATCTGGGCGTTCGAGTGGGCGGGTAGGGATGCCGAGTCGAGCAGCTTCCTCGGCCAGGGCATCGACGACCGTGCGTAGGGCTGTCAGGCGGGCATGACGTTTGCAGTTGGCCGGGATCAGGGTCCAGGGAGCGTAATCCACGTCGGTTTTTTCGAACATCTCCTCGGCTGCCTCGACATAGTCATCCCACTTGTCGCGATTGCGCCAGTCCTCGTCGGTCATTTTCCAGGCCTTGAACGGGTTGGCGAGGCGGGCCTCGAAGCGCTTGAGTTGCTCGTCGGGGTCGATGTGGAACCACATTGAGCGCAGGACAATGCCGGCATCGACCAGGCTGCGCTCGAACTCGTTGATCTCGCGGTAGGCACGCTGCCATTCCTCCACCGTGGCAAAGCCTTCGATGCGTTCGACCAGCAGACGGCCGTACCAGGAGCGGTCGAAGATCACCAGTTCGCCAGGCGCCGGAATTCGCGTCCAGAATCGATACAGGTAGTGGCGCGCCTGCTCCCAGTCCTCGGGCGGGCCGATCCGGTAGACCTTGAAGCTGCGGGGGTCCAGGCGCTCGACCAGGCGCCGGATTGCGCCGCCTTTGCCGGCAGCATCCATGCCCTCGACGTTGATGATCATCCTGCCGCCTTGACGGAGCACTGACTGCTGCAGGCTGAGCAAATCAAATTGCCAGGACTTGAGCGCCTTATTGTAAACAGGCTTGTCGATCTGCTGGGAAAGATCGAGTTGGTTGAGACGTCCCATCGCAGTTCCTGATTTTTCGGAATCCAGAAAACACGATACCCCAAGCTGTCACTAATGTTTCATTCGACTTAAACCCAATCGTTGGATGGCGCTGGCAATATCCGCCCCTGTTGCGAACCAGGCCCGGTAAAGTGCCGGCCTCGCCGTCTTTTCCTATCGTCTTTTTTAAATCCAAGAGTGCCGCCATGAGGTTTTCGCTTTTTCTTGCCCCGATTCTTGCCCTGTGCCTGGGCTTCAACGTTCACGCCCAGACTGAAACCATTGCCTACTGGGCCCAGAACGATAACAACTTACCCAGTGGAGGCTTCGGCTTCAATCCGGACAGCTTTCCCCAGTCTGCCGACAGCGGCGCTCTGGCCGGCAGTGCTTCGATCACGCTGGCTAACTTCGATATGGCGACCAGCGGTGTCGACAATGAGTACGACTGCATCCAGAGCTTTGCCGGTACTACAGTCAATGCTGCGCCCGGAGTTTCTTCGGGCGGGTCGCTCGCCCCGCAGGGCTGCACCGACAACGGCAATAACGGCATGCATATCGAGATTGCCCTGAGTACTGCGGGTTTCGAGAGCATCGAACTGAGCTGGGCCCAGCGTGGCACGAGCTCAGGATTCAATTCGCGGCAGTTGTCCTGGTCGGCTGACGCTGGGGCGAGCTTCAATGATTTTGGCAGCGATACCGTGGCACTGGGATCTAGCTGGGTCATCCAGACCTATGATCTGTCGGCGATGACTGCCCTGAACGACAATGCCGATGTCGTCTTTCGCATCACCCTGGATGGCGCAACCGGGGCAACCGGAAACAACCGCTTCGACAACATCCGTGTGGCCGGGACGGCACTTGACGGCGGCCCGGTCGATCCCTCGGAGCCCATACTCGAAGACGATTTCAGCAGCGATCCGTTCCTGAATGGCTGGACCGAGCAGAACGTGGCCGGTAGCCAGACCTGGTCATGGAACTCCAGCTTCAACAATGTTCAGTTCAGTGCATTCTCTGGCAGCTGCCAGGTCAACGACAACT
>SLQY01000051.1 GCA_007131235.1 Wenzhouxiangella sp. | reverse complement strand
GCCCGGCCGCTTCAACAAGCTCGACCAGGACCGGCTGACCGTCTACGTTGGCCGGGTCGATCGCAATGACGGCACGCTGGGCGATATCCTGGTCCAGTTTGATGATGAACGTTATCCCGAGCTGCTCACCGCCGCGCGTGGCCGGCTGTGGATCGACCCCGACGACGGCACCCGTTACCTGTCTTTGCTTGACGGGCAGCAGGTTCGCCATGCGGCCAATCCGGGTGATGGCGGTATGCGCGAGATTCGGTTCGAGCGCAACGATGTGCGCTTGCCGCAGCCGGTCATGGAGGGGTTTGGTGCCGAGACCAGCCAGCCGCTGCCGGCGCTGTGGCCGGCGACCACCGCGGCCGAGTTTCGCGAATGGCACTGGCGGCTGGCGGCACCGGTGGCCGCGCTGGTGCTGGGCTTGCTGGCCGTGCCGCTTGCCGTGCGCCTGCCTCGCCAGGGCCGCTTTGGCAGCCTGGTGGTCGCCCTGATCATCTACCTGTTCTATAGCAACGCCATTCATGGCGGCCTTTTGTGGGTTGAGCAGCGCGAGCTCAGCGCCGGTCCCGGCCTGTGGCCGCTGCATGCGTTGCTGGCAGCGGTCATGCTGTTGCTGCTTGCCAGGCAGTGGCGACGATGGTAGGGCCTGGCATTCTGACCCGCTACCTGGTCAGCCGGGTCCTGCTCGGGGTAGCGGCCGTGAGCGTGCTGCTGGTGGGTTTGTACACGCTTATCGAGCTGGTCCGCGAAACCCGTGCGCTCGATGGCGGTTACGGCCTGGGGCAGATGCTGTGGTACCTGGCCCAGACCACGCCGAGAAGGCTTTACGACATCTTCCCGTTCGCGGCCTTGATTGGCGCGCTGATGGGGCTGGGCGCGCTGGCTGCGGGCAACGAGCTGGTGGCGATGCGGGCGGCAGGTTTTGACCGGCGCCAGGTTGCCCTGCGCGGGCTGCTGGCCATTGGCTGTTGTCTGCTGGTATTGGTGATGCTTTCCGAAACCGCGATCCCGCGCCTGGAAAGCCAGGCTCGCGCCGATCGCGAAGCCGCCCGCAGCGGGCAGGTCTACCAGGGCCAGTTTGGTTCGCTGTGGTTGCGCGACGGGCCGCGCGTGGTGCGCATCGGTTACTCGGCCTGGCTGACCGATGATCAGCTCGAGTTTGGTGATTTGCTGATTTATGAATTGGCCAGCGACATGCGCCTGGCGAATATCGTCACGGCCGCTCGTGCCCGCCATGATGGTCGGACCTGGCAGCTTGAAGATGTCGAGCGCTGGCCGGTCGAGGGGGAAACGGGCCGCGAGTCGCTGGCGCAGTACCAGCTACCGTCGGGACTCAGTCCCGAGTTGTTTGCCGCCACCGTGGCCAGGCCCAGGCTGCTGCCAACCGCCGATCTGCTCGACATGCTGGATTTTCTAAAGCGTAACGAACTGGACCAGTTGCCGTACCAGCGCGCCTTGTGGTCGCGCATTGTCTACCCGCTGAACGTGCTGGTGATGGTGCTGGTCGGCTTGCCGTTTGTCTTCCTGGGCAATCGCCAGCAGGGTCAGGGGCTGCGCCTGTTTGCCGGTGTTGGCCTGGGCTTGATGGTCTTTGTGCTGGTTCGGTTGTTTGAAGGCTTGTCGGTAATCGTGCCGATCCCGGTCTGGTTGACGGCCCTGCTGCCGGCGATGGTGATCTCGAGCGGCATGCTGCTGGTGACCAGAAGACTGTAGCCATGTCACATGGCGCATTCATGTAATTGATCACTCACTTAATTGATCACTCACTGCGCTTCGCCAGTTTCACCCTTTACTTTTCCCTCCCCCTTTCCCTTTCCCTTTTTCTCTAACCCGGCCTTTTTGACCACCAGCCGGGTACCCGATGCCAGGTCATGCCAGGTCTTGCTTTGTGGATGAAACAGGCTCCAGGCAAAGCCCAGGCCAAGCGTGCCCAGTGAGGCCAGGGCAACGACAAAGCGCACCACGGTAGTCAGCCATGGGATGGGCTTTGCCTGGCCTTCGATACGCACATGCCAGGCTTTCATGCCCAGGGTCTGGCCACCGCGCCAGGAGATGGCAAAGTAGGCCCAGGCAACGCCGGCCAGGTAGAGCTGGAAGTAGGGGTTGGATGCGTCAACTTCCGAGCCCAGCGGTATCACAACCACGGCAGCAGCGATCATCCAAAGCCCGATCAGCAACAAGCCGTCATAGCTCATGGCGATCAGGCGACGGGGCAATCCGCAAGGCTTGGCCGGTGCATTGACAGGGTCGGACTGGGCAGCTTCAGATGACAAGGGATTTGACCTCGGCTCGGGTTGTGGTTAGTTTGCTTGTATTACGCGTCGATGAAACGGGTGAATATTGTTAGACCGACGGAAACCTGTGTCGACATGGTTCATGCCTCGCCCGGTACGATGGCAGGGCAGTATAGATTGGAGGTCTCAGCGCATGTCAGCTGGCAACATGTTACAAAAAACACCCGGGCTTTTGCCGCGCTTGATCGTGGCATTGGTCATCGTTGCTGGATCAGGCAGCCTCAATGCCCAGGTGCTCGAACAAAGTATTGCCACCGAAACCGGGATTACCCGCGATGCCGCCCAGGCCCAGCAGCAGATCGATCAGGTCGACGAACAAACCCAGGCATTGATCGACGAGTATCGACGCACGATCAGCGAAACCGAAAGCCTGCGAATCTACAACAACCAGATGCAGGCCATCGTCAACAACCAGGAATCGGAAATCGTTTCGATCAACCGCCAGCTGGAAGGTCTGGAGACGACCAACCGCGAAGTGGTTCCGCTGATGATTCAGATGGCCGAGCGGCTGGGGCAACTGGTGCGCGCCGATTTGCCGTTTCGCCTGGAAGAGCGAATTCGCCGTGCCGATGGCCTGGTCAATTTGCTCGATCAGTCGGATATCACCACGTCTGAAAAGTACCGCTTGATTGTCGAAGCCTACCAGGCAGAAATGGAATACGGTCGGACCATGGAAGGCTACCGCGGTGCCTTGCCCGATGGTCAGCAGGTCGAGTTTCTCAGGGTAGGCCGCACGCTGTTGTTCTGGCAATCGCTGGACGGCAGTGAAACGGGTTGGTGGAATCCCAACCAGCGTCAGTTCGAGCGCCTGGCTGATCGCTATCGACTGCCGGTCAGCGATGGCCTGGCCATTGCCCGCAACCAGGTCGCCCCCGACCTGATTCGTTTGCCTGTTCCGGCCCCCGTGGCCGCGGAGAATTGAGCATGATGATCAGGACCCTGATGGTGCTTGCAGCCTTGCTGGCGATGTCTTTGCACGCGCAGGCCCAGCAAACGCTCGAGGAGTTGTTGCGCGAAGTCGAACAGGCCGTTTCCGAAGAGGCCCGGGTTGACCAGGAACGTTTGCAGCGCTTCATTCGCGAACGTGACAACCAGCGCGAGCTTTTGGAGCAGGCCCGGGCCGAGCTGCGCGGCGAGGAACAGCGATCGGACCAGCTGCGAGAAAGCTTCGAGGAAAACGAGCTGCGCCTGGTGGAAATCGAAACCCTGCTTGATGAGCGCATGGGTAATCTCGGTGAGCTGTTTGGTGTGGTGCGCCAGGTGGCCGGTGACATGCGCGGCAACATCGAAGCATCCATGGTCAGCGCCCAGATTCCCGATCGTGCCGAGTTCCTGGCCGACCTGGGGGAGCGACGTGAACTGCCCACCATAGCCGAGCTGAGCCGGATGTGGTTGGCGATGGTGCGCGAGATTTACGAATCCGGTCGCGTGGTGACCCTGAACGCCGATGTCGTCAATGCCGATGGTGTTCTCGAACAGGATCGCGAGGTTGTCCGCATCGGTGTCTTCAACATGGTCTCCGATGGCCGTTTTTTGCAGTGGGATGGCGACCAGCAGTTGTTGATCGAGCTGCCGCGTCAGCCGGCCCGGCGCTTCCAGTCCATGGCCCAGCGCCTGCAGGATGCAGCGCCGGGCACGGTCGAAGACATGGCAATCGACGGCACGCGCGGCGCCATCCTGGCCCAGGTGGTGCGCGCACCGAACCTGCGCGAGCGTATTCGCCAGGGCCAGACAGTTGGATACATAATCATTGCCCTGGGTGTGTTCGGCGTGCTGTTCTCACTGTGGAAGGGAGTGGTCTTGTTCCTGCGCGGCAATGCCATCAAGCGTCAGCTCAAGCGCGAGGATGCCAGCGACAACAACGCCCTGGGGCGGGTGATGAAGATTTACCAGGACGATCCCGACCAGGATGTGGAAACGCTCGAACTCAAGCTCGACGAGGCGATTCTGCGCGAAACCGCGCCGCTGGAGGCCGGGCTGCCGCTGATCAAGGTGCTTTACGTGGTCGCGCCGCTGGTAGGCTTGCTCGGAACCGTGGTTGGCATGATCGTGACCTTCCAGCAAATCACCCTGTTTGGAACCGGCGATCCGCGCATGATGGCCAGCGGTATTTCCATGGCCCTGATTACCACGGTGCTGGGGCTGGTGGTGGCGATCCCGCTGACCATCATCCACAGCATGCTGCAGTCACGATCGCGGGCCTTGATTCAGATTCTCGAAGAACAGTCGGCCGGCATCATTGCCCGTCTTGCCGAGGTTCGCCATGCTCGCACTGACTAACTTTTTTGATGCCATTCTCGGCTTCATGGAGCTGGGTGGGAATGTCCTGTGGGCAATCATGGTCGTACTGTTGATGATGTGGACGCTGATTCTGGAGCGGTTCTGGTTTTTCATGCGTGTGTTGCCCGCCAGGCGCCGCGCGATCGTCGACGAATGGCGTAGTCGTGAGGATCATAGAACCTGGCATGCGGCCCGGATCAAGGAGGAATTGATCAGTCGTCTCAGCGTCGAGATGCGGGCCAACGTGCGCACCATCCAGACCCTGATTGCGGTCTGTCCGCTACTGGGTCTGCTGGGTACCGTCACCGGCATGATCGCCGTGTTCGATGTCATGGCGTTTTTTGGCACTGGCAATGCCCGCGCCATGGCGGCGGGGGTATCCCAGGCCACGATTCCGACCATGGCCGGCATGGTCGCCGCGCTTTCCGGGCTGTATTTCGGCTCTTACCTGGAGCGCCGGGCTGACGTTGAGGCGGAGCGCCTGGAAGATCTGCTAGGTTACGAGAATCAATATGTTGCGTAGACACGCAAGCAAGGATGAACCGGAAATCAACATCACGCCGATGCTGGATATCGTGTTCATCATGCTGATCTTCTTCATTGTCACGACTTCCTTCATTCGCGAAACCGGTGTCGAGGTCGACAAGCCAACCGCGCTGACCACCGAACCAAGGCCACAGGGGAACGTTCTGGTTGCGATTCGGCCTAACGACGAAATATGGATGAATGGTCAATCGATCGAGTTGCACGAAGTGCGGACCCATGTCGAAAGGGCGAGGGCAGAGAATCCCGAAAGTTCGGCGGTGTTGATTGCCGACCGCGGTGCGCGCACCGGCAGGCTGATCGAGGTCATGGACCAGGTGCAGGCTGCAGGTATCACACGCATATCCATTTCAGCCGATGAGGTTGGCGGGAGGTAGCCCATGAATGCCGGTTTGCGTTACCTGATTTCGGTCGCGCTCGCCATTGTGGTGACGCTGGCAGCCTTTTACCTCATGCATGTTCTGATCTCCGGCACGCGCGATGACCCCGACACGCTGGACCCACCGCCGGGGATTCGCTTTGGGCCGGTCGAGATCGACGAGCGCGTCGAGACACGGGACCGTCGGCGTCCGCCGCCACCACCGCCACCGGAGACGCCGCCACCACCCCCGGACATGGAAATCGCCCAGATGGAGCAGCAGGTGCAGGACATGCCGCGTATGCAGATGCCGCCGCTTGATGTTCCCATGACCGGTTCCGGCCCGTTTCTGGGTGCTTTTGGCCAGGCTGATCAAGGCCAGGATGGCGATGCCGTGCCGCTGGTACG
>SLQY01000322.1 GCA_007131235.1 Wenzhouxiangella sp. | reverse complement strand
CGGCAGCGGTGCCGGGCTCTGGAACACGGGCAGGGCCAGGGCATCCTCGATCTCGACCACGGTGACGTCCTTGGGTACGTCGATCAGCACGGGGCCCGGCCGGCCCTCGCGAGCCAGGTAAAAGGCCTCGGCCAGCACCTGTGGAATGTCGGCGGCATTGCGGATGATGTAGCTGTGCTTGACGATCGGCAAGGTGATGCCAAACACGTCGACTTCCTGGAAGGCGTCGGTGCCCATCAGCGTGGTCGCCACCTGGCCGGTAATGGCAACCACCGGCACCGAGTCGAGCATGCTGTTGGCCAGCCCCGTAACCAGGTTGGTTGCCCCGGGTCCGGACGTGGCCATGCACACGCCAACCCGGTTGCTGGCCCGGGCATAGCCGTCGGCTGCCAGGGCCGCGCCCTGCTCGTGGCGGGTCAGGATATGGGTGATGCCGGAGCGAGGCAAGGCGTCGTAGATCGGCATGATCGCCCCACCCGGGTAGCCGAACACGGTATCCACGCCCAGCTCGCGCAGGCAGCGTACGAACAGATCGGCACCGCGAATTCTTTTTGCGCAGTTTTCGGGTCGACTGGCCGGGCTGACGCTGACAGTGCTCATCGAGATTGCTCCTTCAAGCCGCTTTCTCGGCTGGTTTGTCTGCAGCCGGGCTTGCGGCTTCGGTACGTGGTTGCAGCCAGCTCATGCGACCACGCAAGGCCTTGCCGACCTGCTCGATCTGGTGACCGGTGCGGGCCCGCATCAAGGCACGGTGGCGCGGCAGGCCGGCCTGGTTTTCAAGAATCCAGTCGCGAGCGAATTCGCCCTGCTGGATCTCGCGCAGCACCTCGCGCATGCGCTGGCGCGTACCAGCATCGATGATGCGTGGACCGCGGCTGAGGTCGCCGTAAGCAGCCGTGTCGGAGATGAATTCGTACATCTTGGCCATGCCGCCTTCGTGCAGCAGGTCGACGATCAGCTTCAGCTCGTGCAGGCACTCGAAATAGGCAACTTCAGGCTGGTAGCCGGCCTCGACCAGGGTTTCAAAGCCCTGGATGACCAGCTCGGCGGTGCCGCCGCACAGCACGACCTGCTCGCCGAACAGGTCAGTTTCTGTCTCTTCGGCGAAACTGGTGTCGATCACGCCGCCGCGGGTGCCGCCGATGGCATGGGCATAGGACAATGCTTTCTCCGCCGCCTGGCCGGTGGGGTTCTGGGCCACCGCACGCAGGCAGGGAACGCCACGTCCTTCCTCGTACTGGCGCCGAACCAGGTCACCGGGCCCTTTGGGTGCAACCATGATCACGTCGATATCGGCCCGCGGGCTGATGCAGCCGAAGTGAATGTTGAAGCCGTGGGCAAACAGCAGCGCGCTGCCAGCCTTCAGCGACGATTCGATCTGACCGTACACCTGGGGCTGGGCCATGTCAGGCGTCAGCAGGGCTACCAGGCTGGCCTCGGCAGCGGCTTCCCGTGGCTCGGCGACGCGAAAACCATCGGACTGTGCCTTGTGCCAGCTGCTGCCATCGCGGCGCGCGCCGATCAGCACCTCCTGGCCAGAGTCACGCAGGTTGCGCGCATGCGCCCTGCCCTGGCTGCCGTATCCAATGACGGCAACAACATGCCCTTTCAGGGCGTTGGTCTGGTGGTCGGCTTCGGTCCAGATTTTCATGGTTCAGGCTCCTTGGGTTTCTGTTGGCATGTTTGATGAAGGGGATAAGGGATTGGTGGAATCGTTTCTGACCCGGCCGCTTGCAGCCTGGCGCTCGAAGGGAAAGGCCGTGGTGGCACCGGTCGAGGCGCTGGAGACCTGGTCGATGTAGCGGGCGTACACGCCCTGGGTTGCGGCCGGAGGACGGGGCTGCCAGCGCGACCGCCTGGATGCCAGGTCGGCATCGGTCGACAGCGTGCGTGCATCGACATCGATGGACAGGATGTCGCCTTCTTCCAGCAGTGCCAGGGGGCCGCCGTCGGCGGCTTCGGGGCTGACATGACCGATCATGAAGCCGTAGGTTGCGCCGCTGAACCGGCCATCGGTGACCAGCGCCACCGAGTCGCTCAAGCCCTGGCCCACCAGGGCCGCGGTCACGGCCAGCATTTCGCGCATGCCCGGCCCGCCGCGCGGTCCTTCGTAGCGAATCACGACCACGTCACCGGCCTGGATCCGACCGGCCTGGACCGCCTCGAATGCCGCATCCTCGCCGTCAAAAACCCGGGCCGGACCGCTGTGCTGCAGGCGACCATGCCCGGCCAGCTTGATCACGCAGCCCTCTGGGGCCAGGTTTCCATACAGAATCCCGAAGCCGCCGCGCGGCTTGAATGGGTCAGCCACCGGCCGCACCACCTGCTGGTTCTCGGTTGCCTGGGCATCGGCGAAGGACGCAAACAGCGATGGACCGTCGCAGGTGGCGGTATCGGCGAGCTTGCCGGCGTCAGCCAGGGCTTTCAGCACCACGGCGGTGCCGCCAGCGGCAAACAGGTCGGGGGCCATGAAGCGACCACCGGGTTTCAGGTCGGTAATGACCGGGGTTTCGCGGGCGATCCGATCAAACTCATCGATTTCGAATGGCTGACCGGCTTCGCGTGCAATCGCCAGCAGATGCAGGATGGCGTTGGTCGAGCCGGCCGTGGCGGTGACGACGGTGGCAGCGTTGCAGAGGCTGTCTGTCGTGATCAGGTCCCGGGCACTGGCACCGCGCCTGACCATGTCCATGACCAGCCCGCCGCAGCGTCGTGCCTGCTCAGGCTTGGTCGGATGCACGGCCGGCACGTCGTTGGCACCCATTGGCGACAGGCCCAGCACGGTCAGGGCCTGGGCCATGGTATTGGCTGTGAACTGGCCGCCGCAGGCACCGGCGCCGGGACAGGCGGCGTTCTCGATTTCACCGAGCTCATCCTCGTCCATACGACCGGCGGCACAGGCGCCAACCGCCTCGAAAACATCCTGGATGGTGATCGCCAGCTCATGGTGACGTCCGGGCATGATGGAGCCGCCATAAAGCACCAGGCCGGGTCGGTCCAGGCGCGCCAGCGCCATGGCCGCAGCAGGCAAGGTCTTGTCACACCCTGCCAGGATGACAACCGCGTCGAGACAATGCCCGCGCACGGCCAGTTCAATCGAATCCGCGATGGTCTCGCGTGACATCAGCGAGGCCTGCATGCCCTCCGAGCCCATGGCAATGCCGTCGGTCACCAGGATGGTGTTGAACTCGATGGGCGTGCCACCGGCCGCGCGTACGCCCTCCTTCAGGGGTACGGCCAGCTCGCGCAGGTGCAGGTTGCAGGGGGTGACTTCGCTCCAGGTATTGACTACCGCCACCAGCGGCCGAGCAATGTCCTCATCGCTCAATCCCGTCGCCTTGAGCATGGCCCGGGCCGGTGCCCGGTGCATGCCTTTCTTGATTCGGTCGCTGTGCATGGCTGTATTTATATTCAGTTCCCTGGTCCAGAAATGAAAAAACCCCGCTCCTTTCGGTAGCGGGGTCTTCGTGTCTTGGTGCTTGTTCGTGCGTGCGCTAGACCGTCCCGCTACCTGTGAGCGAAATAATGAGTACGAGTACGAGTACGAGCGCAAGGCTTGCGGCCGGCACAACGGCTAAGGCGCGACCGTTCAGGTCGTGTTGCGCAGAGATTGCTTGGGTGCGGGCCGTGTTCATGGGTCCAGACAGTAGAGCCATACTGATCGATCTGTCAAGAACTTTTTTGCATAAGAGCTAATACGTGTCCAACTTCGACCATTCTCAGACCCGATGGATTGCTGGACTGACAGTGGGTGCCACAATCGCTTTTTCGCCTGCGCAGACTGATCAGCGAAACGCCCTGCCCACGGTCTCGCCGGCAGGACTGGCGGCAACCGATCCGCCAATCAGCGGGATGAAGGCGCGCAGATAGGCCTGGTGCACCGCATCGCGATAATTGCGCTGAGCCTCGCGAGGGCCGATACCGCTGCGGATCTGCAACTTCATGAAACGGTTCCATCCCGCGTTGATGTCGGCCAACCAGCGGATGCGCGCCTGCATCGCGGTCTCGCGCCCGGTCATGCGCTGCCACAAGGAAGGCTCGATCTGGTTGTACTGACCACGCAGCACGGCCTGATCGACAGGTGCTTCGGCGTAACCGCCCCAAAGCATGCCGTCACGCTTGACCAGATAGATGTTGGTTCGCAGGCCGCTACGATTGTTGTAGACGTGAATGCCGTCTCCGGCGCGCTGAAACTCGGCCCAGACACCCGTGGGCACCCAGTTAGGTCGAATCTGGGGTGGAGAATCGGCAAGCGCCTCCAGCCGCCGCCGCGCTTCCGGGAGCATCGAGGTGTAGAGGTTGCGTCGCGCTGCAACCGCGGTACGTGCCAGGGCCCAGTGCGTATCAAGCAAGTCAATCTCGTTTCCACTCGGGCTGTTACCGGAACGAGCATACAGCTCCTCTCGGGTTGGGTTGAGCCCACCCCTGCCCCAGAAAAAATGAACAACTTCTGCCCGAAAAGCGGCCTGGTTGAAGACGATCCAATCGCGTTCACGGCGAACTAGTTGTAATGGCATGAGTGTGACCTCGGCTCAAGTCGATTTCGAAAGGTTTTCTCCAACACAGAGTTCGGAATCGATGAGTCAACCATGCCACGTTGCTGGCGGTGTACCCTTTGGACGTCAACCGCCAAAGTGCACGCCACAACACCATGGACCCATCCGTTATCGAGAATATGATTGCTCAAGGCCGCGACAGCTATGAAGCACGCCTGGCTGCCGGGCAGGCGCGGCTGAAGCTGGGGGAGCTGGATCTGGCCATTGCCCATTTGCAGCGGGCTTGTGAAATAGCGCCCGAGCGCAGCATGGCCTGGCAGGAACTCGGGCGGGCTCAACTGGCGTCGGGAGATGAGGACGGGGCGCGGACGGCCTGGAAAAAGGGAATTGCGGTGGCCGATAGTAACGGTGACAAGCAGGCCGAGAAGGTGATGACGGTATGGCTGCGGCGGCTGAAATGAGCGGCGGACGCTGGCAATTCTGGGTTGATCGCGGCGGCACCTTTACTGACCTGGTTGGGCGGGCACCGGACGGGGCCTTGAGCACGGCCAAGCTGCTGTCGGAAAATCCCGAGCAATACGAGGATGCAGCAATCGAGGGCATTCGGCGCTTGCTGGCGCTTGGACCGGATCAGCCGATGCCCGATGACGATATCGAGGTGGTTCGGATGGGTACCACCGTGGCCACCAATGCCCTGCTCGAGCGCCGTGGCGAGCCAGTTGCGCTGTTGACTACTCGAGGATTCGGCGATGCGCTGCGTATTGGCCACCAGTCGCGGCCCGATATCTTTGCCCTGGACATTCGCCTGCCGGAACTGCTGTACCGGGAGGTCATCGAGATCGACGAGCGGACAGCGGCCGATGGCGAAGTGGTTCTGGCACCGGATCCGGACCGGGTTCGCGAACAGCTGGCGCAGGTTCGAGGTCGGGGCATTGATGCCCTGGCCGTGGTGCTGCTGCATGCAGACCGCTATCCGGCGCATGAGCAGCTTGTCGGCAGGATCGCCGGTGAACTGGGCTTTTGCCAGATCAGCCTGTCGCACCAGGTCTCGCCGTTGATTCGCTATATCGGCCGCGGGGACACCACCGTGGTCGATGCCTACCTGTCGCCGGTGCTGGGGCGCTACGCCAGGCGGGTCAGTCAGCAGCTTGGCCAGGTCAACCTGCAATTCATGAAGTCAGACGGTGGCCTGACCGGTGCCGAGCACTTCGCTGGCAAGGATGCCATTCTGTCGGGCCCGGCCGGCGGCATTGTCGGGAGCATGAAGACAGCAAGCCTGGCCGGCTTCGACAAGGTGATCGGCTTTGACATGGGCGGCACCTCGACCGATGTGTCGCACTGCAAGGGCGAACTGGAGCGCAGTTTCGAGACCGTGATCGCGGGGGTGCGCCTGCGCGTGCCGATGCTGGAGATTCATACCGTGGCCGCCGGTGGGGGCTCCTGC
This sequence comes from Wenzhouxiangella sp., assembly GCA_007131235.1. Taxonomy (GTDB): domain Bacteria; phylum Pseudomonadota; class Gammaproteobacteria; order Xanthomonadales; family Wenzhouxiangellaceae; genus Wenzhouxiangella. Next base: position 13,897 of record SLQY01000322.1, on the reverse strand, counting down.
CTGCATTTTGACGGCAGCCGTTACCGGGTCGGACCAGATTCGGCCGGTGCCGATCCGGGCCCTGCCTGCTATCGCCGCGGCGGACCACTGACGGTGACCGATTGCAATGTCATGCTCGGTAAGCTGCAGCCGGAATTCTTTCCGCGCGTCTTCGGCCCGGCGGCGAACCAGGCCCTGGACGCCGATACCGTGGCCGAGCGCTTCGCCGAACTGGCCGAGACTATCAGCAAGGCCACCGGTGACCAGCGCGGCCCGCGCGAGGTCGCCGAGGGTTTCCTGCGCATTGCCGTGGCCAACATGGCCAATGCGATCAAGAAGATATCAGTTCAGCGCGGCCACGATGTCACCGCTTACCTGCTTAACTGTTTTGGCGGCGCCGGCGGTCAGCATGCCTGCCTGGTCGCCGATGAACTGGGCATGAAGCAGGTTTTGGTGCATCCGATGGCCGGCGTGATGTCGGCCTACGGCATGGGCCTGGCCGAGCTCAGTGCGATGCGTGAGTTCGGCGTCGAGCAGCCTGTGGGCGCAGACCTGGCTCGTCTCGCCCGGCGCTTCGGCCAGGCCGAGGAAGACGCCATAGCGGAGCTGGCCGATCAGGGTCTGGCTCATGAAAACTGCCGGGTCAGTCGCCGTGTGCAGTTGAAGTACGCAGGCACCGATACCACGCTGCTGGTCGATTTCGGTGAACCGGAGGCCATGGTCAAGGCCTTTGCCGGGCTCCATCGCGGCCAGTTCGGCTTCACCATGCCGGGGCGCGAAATCGTGGTTGAGGCTGGCGTAGTCGAGGCTCGGGGCACGCACAGACCGCCCAGGGAAACCACGCTCGGCGACGCCGACTGCTCAGGCCAGATCGAGCCCTCCGGGCGCGTCAATATGTTCAGCGGTGGCGAGGAACTGCCCGATACGCCGGTGATTGCGCGTGCCGATCTGCGGCCAGGTCACTGCGTGCGCGGTCCGGCCATTGTCGTTGAAGATAACGCCACCACCGTGGTCGAGCCCGGCTGGCAGGCCGAGCTCAATGACTACGGCCACCTGTTGCTGAGCCGCCACCAGGCCCTGCCCGCCCGCCAGGCTGCCGGCACCCGTGCCGATCCGGTGCTGCTGGAGGTGTTCAACAACCTGTTCATGGCCATTGCCGAGCACATGGGCGCGGCTTTGCAGCGCACGGCCTGGTCGGCCAACATCAAGGAACGGCTCGACTTTTCCTGCGCCCTGTTTGACGATCAGGGCCGGTTGGTCGCCAATGCCCCGCATGTGCCAGTGCACCTTGGTTCCATGGGCGAGAGCGTGCGCGCGGTGATCGAAGACCATGCTGATGCCATGCAAGCAGGGGATGTCTACCTGCTCAACAACCCCTACCGTGGTGGCACACACCTGCCCGACCTGACCGTGATCAGCCCCTGCTTCGACGCTCAGGGCGAGATCCTGTTCTATGCCGCCAGCCGCGCCCACCACGCTGATGTCGGCGGCATCACGCCGGGCTCCATGCCGCCGCACAGTCGCCATATCGACGAGGAAGGCGTGCTGTTTACCAGCGAGCTGATCGTGCGTGACGGGACGCTGCAGGAAGACCGCCTGCGCGAGCTATTCGGTAGCGGCGAATGGCCAGCTCGCAATATCGATCAGAACCTGAGCGACATCAGAGCCCAGGTCGCGGCCAACGCGCGTGGACTTGACGAACTCGAAGCGATGGTTGCGCACTTCGGCCTGGAGGTGGTGCGCGCCTATATGGGCCACGTCCAGGACAACGCTGCTGAGCAGGTTCGGCGGGTAATCGATTCCCTGCGCGACGGTCACTGGATCAAGCACATGGACAACGGCAGCCGGGTTGAAGTCAGGATCAGCATCGACCGCGAACAACGGCGTGCCCGGATCGACTTTACCGGCACCAGTGCGCAGGCCGATAACAACTTCAACGCCCCGGCTGCAGTTACCCGGGCCTGCGTGCTGTACGTATTGCGCAGCCTGGTTGCCGATGACATCCCGCTCAACGACGGCTGCATGGCACCCATCGAGCTGATCGTGCCTGAAGGCAGCCTGCTCAACCCGGTCCACCCGGCCGCCGTGGTCGCCGGCAATGTCGAAACCAGCCAGGTTGTGACCGACGCCCTGCTCGCCGCCATGGGGGTGCTCGCCAACGGTCAGGGCACGATGAACAACCTCACTTTTGGCAACGAGCGCTACCAGCACTACGAAACCCTATGCGGCGGGGCCGGGGCCGGCGACGGCTTCGACGGCTGCGATGCGGTCCATGTGCACATGACCAATTCGCGCCTGACCGACCCGGAAATCCTGGAAACCCGTTTCCCGGTGCGCCTGGATGGCTTTGGTATTCGTCCCGACTCGGGCGGGTCCGGGCGCTGGCGCGGTGGCAACGGCGCCGAGCGGCGGATCCGGTTTCTCGAGCCCATGACCGTGGCCCTGCTCGCCAACTCCCGCCAGGTCGCACCGTCAGGTCTGAATGGCGGCGGCGATGGCCAGGTCGGCACGGCCTGGATCGAGCGGGCCAACGGCAGTCGCCAGGCCCTGGCTGGCTGCGATCGGGCCGACGTGGAAAGCGGCGACCTGCTGGTGCTCAGAACACCCGGCGGAGGCGGCTATGGCCCGGACGATCCATAGTCCCGCCCACATCGCAATCCACCGATCAGGAGTCCAACGACAGCAGCCGCCGCCACAGATAGTCCAGCAGCAGATAAAGCAAAAATCCCAGCGCCAGCCCCATCAGCACCGCCATTAGTTCCGGCAAGCCCGGCAGCAGGCGCTCTAACAGGCCGCTTGCCAATCGATGCGCAAAGCCGGCAGTCAGCCATAGCCACTCGAGTATCGACACCAGGGTGGCTGATCCGATCTCGACCCAGGTGAGCAGGACCCGCGCTGCGGCGCCGAGCATTCCGGCCAGGAAAAACGGGTTGCGCAGCAGCCACCAGTGCGGCGGCATGCGCTTCTTGTTACGAGCTTGCAGCATGGCGGGCCTCCTGATCAGCCAACTGAACCCGCTTCCAGCTTACCAGCAGCAAGGCAGCCAGGACAGGAACGACCAGCAACAGTTGATCAGGCCGCCACTGGCCCAGCGGGATGGCCAGCCAGATCATTCCTGCCAGCAGCCCTGCCCCAAGGGCGATCAGCAGCCCGCGCTTGAGGCCTGGAGACAGCGGCAGCAGCAGGGCAAACCAGAACGGGTGCAGCAGCAGGGCCATGGCATTGCGCCAGGTCGATTCATGTCCGGAGCCAAACCACATCAGAAAGATCGCGCAGCCGGCCAGCCCGGCACCAATCAAGCCCAGCACTCGAAACAGACCGGGCACCAGCCCTTGCCAGCGCAAACCGGTCAATACCAGGCTGGCAGCGAGCAGGCCGAACAGCAGCGACAGCAGCCAGGGGCCGGTCGCGTGCTCAGGTGGGTGATGTGACTGGCTGGCAAAGATCTGTTCGCGCTCCAGCACCAGCGGGCCGTTGTCCAGTTCGACCTGGTCCAGCCAGTCGGCCAGCGCCTCGGGCAGAAAGGTTTCTTCCCAGGCCGAGCGCGGGCGATCGATCTCGGGCCCCAGCAACAGCATCATGCCGGTGTGCAGCCAGAAGCGCTCGGCAGTGAGCCGGCGGGTGTGATCGCGGAAGTTCAGGCGCGCGGGCTGATTATCGAGCTGCTCGGCGATCTGGCCATCCAGCACCTGGTCAAGCAGGTCACGCAGCCAGGTCGAGCAATTGGCCAGGAAATAGTGGTACTGGTAGTACTGGGGCTGCGGAAAGATGGCGTCGTTGAGCAGCCCGTAAAGCTCGCTGATCTGGCCTGAGTCGAGGTTGAGGCGCTGCAGCATGATGGATCGATCGCGGCCACGGTAGAAAGAAAATTCGCGCTCGGGCGTGGTGACCGCTCCGTAGTAGAGCATGAGGCCGCGGGCGAAATCGGTGTGGAAGCCGGGCCGGTCAAGCTCGAAGTAACCAAAGCTGAAGCTGTGATCCAGGCCGGTCGCTTCATCGCGCAGCCACAGGGCATTGTGACCGAACCGCTCCCAGACCTCGCTGCCTTCGCCATAAGTGACCAGCCAGGCTTCCTGGGCCTGGGGCAGGCTCGGGGCCGCGGCCAGCATGACGAGCAGCCACAGCCGAACCAACCGGTTCACGCCCGGGTCACTTCCATGGCGTGCAGGCGGCGATCATCCGCGCCGGTCACCTTGAACGACCAGTCGCCGATGACTACCGACTCGCCCGCTTCCGGCAAGCGACCGAATTCCGCCACCACCAGGCCACCGATGGTGTCGTATTCATCGTCGCTGAACTCGGTTCCCAGGCTGTCGTTGAAGTCGTCGATGGCGGTCAGCGCCTGAACCAGGTAACGACCCTCCTCCAGGCGCTGGACGTCGGCGATGGCCTCTGTATCGTGCTCATCATCGATGTCGCCTACGATTTCTTCGAGCACATCTTCGATCGTCACCAGGCCGGACACGCCGCCATACTCGTCGACAACAATCGCCATGTGGTTCTTGGAGACCCGGAATTCGCGCAACAGCACGTTAAGGCGCTTGGATTCGGGGATGATGATCGCCGGGCGCAGCAGCTCTTCCAGCCCAGGAACGTTCTCCCCGGTCACCAGCTGCAGCAGGTCCTTGGCCAGCAGAATGCCGCGGATCTCATCCTTGTCCTCGCCAACCACCGGGAAACGCGAGTGACCCGACTCTATGATCAGCGGCAGAATATCGGACAGCTCGGACTGCTCTGGAATTACCACCATGTGCGAGCGCGGCACCATGACATCTCGTACCTGCAGCTCATCGACTTCCAGCGCACCCTCCATCATGGCCAGGGTGTCACCTTCGATCAGGCCGTGGGTCGTGACATCGCGCAGCAGTTCCTTCAGGTCGTCCCGGGTGCGAGGTTCTCCGCCAAAGGCGCGGCCCAGTTTCTCCAGCCAGCTGCGCGAGGCGGCACCGTTGCTACTAGGGCCGTCGTCGCTCATTGCGGTCTTCGCCGGACGCCGGCCGGACGCGGAATTTCAAGTTGGTATTGCAGATGCATGATCATTGGTAAGGATTGGAGATGCCCAGCCTGGCCAGGAGTTCGATTTCACGTGCCTCCATTTGCTCGGCCTTGTCGCCATCAATATGGTCATACCCGAGCAGATGCAAGAGCCCGTGGATAAGCAAATGGGCCCAATGATGGGCAGCCTCCTTGCCCTGCTCCACCGCTTCACGCAGCACCACCGGGGCGCACAGCACCACGTCACCCAGGATCCGCGCCTCGTTCACCGCCGGCGAGTCGGCCGGAAAACTCAGCACATTGGTGGCACTGTCGCGCTGCCGCCACTGCTTGTTCAGGGCCCAACCCTCGGCTTCATCGACCACGCGGATATTGACCATGACCGCGCCTTCACCATCCAGGGCGACTTCGGCCCAGCGTCTCAGGTCTTCGTCGGCCGGAACGCCGGGATGGTCGACAACGCGCTGTATTTCAAGGTCCATCGGGGTAGAGTCGTTCACGGTTTCAATCTCGCTTTGCTGCGGCATTGTCGGCGGCCTCGTAAGCCTCGACGATGCGCCTGACAATGGGATGACGGACAACATCACGCGAATCGAAGAAGGTCTGGCTCACTCCTTCGACCTCGCGCAGCAGGTCAATTGCCTGACGCAGGCCTGAACTGATCTTGGGCGGCAGGTCGACCTGGGTCAGGTCGCCGGTAATGACTGCCTTGGAGCCGAATCCGATCCGGGTCAGGAACATCTTCATCTGTTCGGAAGTGGTGTTCTGTGCCTCATCGAGGATCACGAAGGCATCGTTGAGCGTGCGTCCGCGCATGTAGGCCAGCGGAGCGACCTCGATCACGTTGCGTTCCGTGAGCCGGGCGGCCCGTTCAAAGCCGAGCATTTCGTAGAGTGCATCGTGCAGCGGCCGCAGGTAGGGGTCGACTTTCTGGGCCAGGTCGCCGGGCAGGAAACCGAGCCGCTCGCCGGCCTCCACCGCCGGCCGCACCAGCACGATACGCTGGACCCGGTCGGATTCCAGGGCATCGACCGCGCAGGCCACGGCCAGGAATGTCTTGCCTGTGCCGGCCGGGCCGACCCCGAAATTGACGTCGTTGCGGGCGATACGCTCAAGGTAGCGCTTCTGGTTGGGTCCGCGGCCGCGGATCATGCCACGACGGGTCCTGATGCCGACTTCGGCATCGGCATCCACCTCTCCCTCCTCAAGCCCTGATTGCTGGAGCTGCAAGTTCACCAGCGCCGGCGTCAACACTTCGCGTTCGGTCTGGCGATAGAGCTTGCGCAGCACCCGGCGTCCGGCGCTGACCGCGTCCTGCTCGCCTTCGATGCTGAAAATATTGCCCCGGCCTGCTATCGACAAACCCAGGCGTTTCTCGATCAGGCGCAGATGATCGTCGAGCTGACCGCACAGGTTGGCCAGACGCTCATTGTCGTCGGGTTCCAGCTCCAGGGTCAGCGCAGTGCGCGTATCGTTCATTCAGGCTGCTTCATCGCGCTGACTGGCAAGTCGACCGCGCAGCGAGTTGGCCAGGGCAGCCGTGATGGTGACATCGACCATGCGTCCAGCCAGCTCCATTGGACCGGGAAAGTTCACGACCCGGTTGTTCTCGGTGCGCCCGGCCAGCTCCTGGCTGTCTTTCTTGCTTGGCCCCTCGACCACCACACGCTGAACGGTGCCGACCATGGCCTCCGAAATGGCCCCGGCCTGCTTGTTGAGCTGGTCCTGCAGGCGCTTCAGCCGGGCTTTTTTCTCGTCCAGGGTGACGTTGTCGGGGAACGAGGCCGCGGGCGTGCCAGGACGGGCCGAGTAGATGAAACTGAAACTCTGGTCGAAGTTCAACGAGGTGACCAGGTCCATGGTCTGCTGGAAATCATGCTCAGTCTCGCCGGGAAAGCCGACAATGAAATCTGAAGACAGGGAAATATCCGGCCGCGCCTCGCGCAGCTTGCGAATCTTCTGCTTGTACTCGAGCACGGTGTGACCGCGCTTCATCAATGACAGGATGCGGTCCGAACCGGCCTGAACCGGCAGGTGAAGGTAGTTGGCCAGCTTGGCCACATCGCGAAAGGCCTCGATCAGGCTGTCCGAAAATTCGACCGGATGGGAGGTGGTGAAACGGATGCGCTCCACGCCCTCGATATGCGCCACGTAACGAATCAGCAGGCCAAGGTCAGCCGTGCCGCCCTCATGCATCGGGCCACGGTAGGCGTTGACGTTCTGCCCGAGCAGGTTGATCTCGACCACGCCCCGCTCGGCCAGTCCGGCAACTTCGGCGATGACATCATCCAGTGGACGCGAGACCTCCTCGCCCCGGGTGTAGGGCACCACGCAGAACGAACAGTACTTGCTGCAACCTTCCATGATCGACACGAAAGCGCTTGAGCCCTGCTTGCCCGCCGGCGGCAGATTGTCGAATTTCTCGATCTCGGGGAAACTGATGTCGATGGCTGGACGCTTCTGGCTGTGCACGCTGTCAATCATCGACGGCAGGCGATGAATGGTCTGCGGTCCGAAAACCAGGTCGACAAAGGGCGCTCGCTTGAGAATTCCTTCGCCTTCCTGGCTGGCCACGCAGCCGCCGACGCCGATCACCAGGCCCGGTTTCTTGTCCTTCAGCGGTCGCCACTGGCCCAACTGCGAAAACACTTTTTCCTGGGCCTTTTCACGGATCGAGCAGGTATTGATCAGGATGACATCGGCCTGGTCAGGGCTGTCGGTGAGCTCCAGACCGTGCGAGGCTGCCAGCACGTCGGCCATCTTGTCCGAATCGTACTCGTTCATCTGACAACCGTGGGTCTTGATAAATAGCTTGCCGGGCATGGGTATCACTTGAAAAACATGACCTTGTATTGTAGATCAAAAGGCCCGGTAGCGCACCCGCCGGGTGATCCGGCAGACCAGTTCATAGGCGATGGTGTCGGCGTAGCGGGCAATGTGCTCGACTGGCAGACCGGGGCCCCACAGCACCACGCGATCACCGATCTTTACGCCCGGCGCCGCGCTCACATCCAGCGTGATCATGTCCATGGAGACGCGTCCGACCAGCGGGCATCGGTAGTCACCTACCCTGACCGGTGTACCGTCGGCCAGGCTGCGCGGGTAGCCGTCGCCGTAGCCAATGCCCGCAACGCCGATACGCATGTCGGCAGGCGCGGTAAAACGGCCACCGTAGCCGATTCGCTCGCCGCGCGACACCTCGTTGATGGCGATCAATTCGGTGGTCAAGGTCATCACCGGTTTCAGGCCCAGCGACTCACCGGTGCGATCAGGGTGCGGCGACACACCATAGAGCAGAATTCCGGCGCGCACCCAATCGGCATGGCTGTCGGGATGGCCCAGGATGGCCGCCGAGTTGGCCATGCACAGCTCCCCGGTCAGTCCGCTGGTGGCTTCGCGGAAGCGATGCATCTGCTCGCGGGTGGCAGTGGGCTCCTCGGCATCGGCACTGGCAAAGTGGGTGACCAGGTTGACCTGGTGCACGCCGGGTAGCGCCAGCAGTTGACGGTGCGCCTGGCGAGCCGATGCGGCGTCCATACCGAGCCGATGCATTCCCGTATCAAGCTTCAACCACAAGCGCGGTGTGGGCGCCGTACCAAACTGCTCCAGGGCCCTGACCTGGGCAGGGTGATGAATGGTCAGTTCCAGGCCCAGATCAGCGGCAACCGACAAGTCACCGTCGTGGATCAGACCCTCCAGTAACAGAACTGGCAGGTTGCTGCCGAGGCGACGAATGGCGCGCGCCTCTTCCAGGGTAGCCACGGCCAGCATGTCGGCCGCAGCAAGGGCTGGCAGGCACAAGTCCAGGCGATGGCCATAGGCATCGGCCTTGACCACGGCCATGACACGGCTGTTCGGCGCGAGCTGACGCACCCTGGCCAGGTTGTGGGCCACGGCATCGACATCGATCCTGGCCAGTGTATTGCGTGCCATGCGTGTGTCGACTGCCGATCAGTCGTCCTGGCCGTAGTGATCGTAGGTGAAATCACGGAAACGCAGGAATTCGCCCTGGAAGCTGAGGTTGAAGTGGCCGGTCGCGCCGTTGCGGTGCTTGCCGATGATGATTTCGGCCTTGCCCTTGTCCGCCGTGTCCTCGTTGTAGATCTCGTCGCGGTAGATGAACAGGATCAGATCCGCATCCTGCTCAATGGCGCCGGACTCGCGCAAGTCAGCCATCTTCGGCCGCTTGTCCGGGCGCTGCTCGAGGGCGCGATTGAGCTGCGACAGGGCAACGACCGGGACGTTCAGCTCCTTGGCCAGGGCCTTGAGACTGCGCGAGATTTCGCTGATCTCCTGGGTCCGGTTTTCACCCAGCCCCGGCACCTTCATCAACTGCAGGTAATCGATCACGATCAGGCCGATATCGTGATCGCGCTTCATGCGCCGGGCCCGGGCTCGCAGATCGGTCGGCGACAGCGACGGCGTCTGGTCGATGAACATCTTGGCGCCCTTGAGCATGGTCATGGCCGAGCGCAGGTTGATCCAGTCGTGGTTGTCCAGCTTGCCGGTTCTGAGCTTGTCCTGGCCAATCTGGCCGAGGGAGGAAAACAGACGCATCACCAGCTGGGTATCGGACATTTCCATCGAGAACACGGCGACCGGGACCTTGTAGCGAATCGAGGCGCGCTCGGCGATGTTCATCGCGAAAGTTGTTTTCCCCATGGACGGCCGGGCAGCAACGATGATCAGGTCTGTGGGCTGGAGGCCGGCAGTGCGCTTGTCAAGTTCGGCGAAGCCGGTGGCCACACCGGTCAGATCGCCTTCGTTTTCCTGCAGGCGATTGAGCATGTCCATGGCCTCGCCCATGACCTTCTGGATGGGCACGTAGCCTGACTGGCGGTGCGCGCCCTGGTCGGCGATGGCGTAGATCTGCTTTTCGGCCTCCTCGAGCAAGTCCTTGCTGCTTCGCCCGGCCGTTTGCAGCGCATCATCGGCGATTCGGGTACCGATATTGATCAGCTGGCGCAGGATGGATTTCTCGCGCACGATGTGTGCATAGCCGCCGATATTGGCCGGACCGGGCGTTTCGTTGGCGAGCATGGTGATGTAGCCACCGCCATCGACCCGATCCAGCATGTCATGGCGAGAAAACCACTCGGCCACGGTAACGGCGTCGCAAGGCTGACCTTGCTGGCAAAGTTCGGAGATGGCGCGATATACCAGGCGGTGGTTTTCGCGGTAGAAATCGCTCTCGTCGATCTGGTCGGCGACCTTGTCCCAGGCATCCACGGCCAACATCAGCGCGCCCAGCAGGGACTGCTCCGCCTCGTTGGAATGCGGCGGCGACTTGACGTTGCTGATGGTTGAAAGACGTGCTTCGGCCACGGTATCGGGTCTGCCAGACCAGTGAAGGGAAATGCGATCAATCAGTATACCCGTCCGGCCTGCGGCGACGCCATCCTATCGCGTGCAATCGTCTGGGATGGGGCGTAAACGGGGCCCATTTGCTCAATCAAACGGGCCTGCCCGCTGATGTCTGCCTGGAAGCCTGGCCACTGTGCCATACCGCGACCACCACAGCCAAGCGCGCAAAAAGAAGAGCCCGGGGCCGACTCCCGCTGTGCGGGAATTGGCCACCGGGCCCGGGTTTCCGTCGTAGCCGCCTGGCGGCTGCGAAATATCAGCCTTCTTCGTCGACGATCCGAACCTTGACTTCGGTCTGAACGTCAGCGTGAAGGATCAGGCCGACCGTGTATTCGCCAGGTTCACGAATCGGGCCATCGGGCATGTCGACTTCCGCCTTTTCGACAGCAAAACCCATTTCGGTCAGCTTGCCGGCGATCTCGGCCGGGTTGATCGAGCCGTACAGGCGACCCTCAGGGCTGACGGCTACGCTGAACAGCACTTCCTCGACGCCATCGATCGCCTCGCGACGCGCTGCGGCAACACCCAGCTTTTCATTGGCCTGGCGCATCAGTTCTTCGCGACGGGATTCGAATTTCTCGAGATTTTCGGCAGTTGCGGGAACCGCCTTGCCGCGCGGCAACAGGAAGTTGCGACCATAGCCGGGCCGAACGTTGACGGTATCGCCAAGCTCACCCAGGTTGTAGACATTTTCCAACAAAATCAATTTCATGTCGTCACCTGCTTAGTGATTGTCCGAGTACGGCAACAGCGCCAGGTAGCGCGCCCGCTTGATCGCCGTCGCCAGCTGGCGCTGGTACTTGGCCTTGGTGCCGGTAATGCGGCTGGGCACGATCTTGCCGGTTTCACCGACAAAGTCCTTGAGCAGCTCGACGTCCTTGTAGTCGACCTGCTCGATTCCTTCGACCGTGAAACGGCAGTACTTGCGTCTTCTCATGAAACGGGCCATTGCTTATGCCTCCGCCTTCTTGTCTTGGTCATCGGAATCGACTGCATCATCGTCCGAATCGTCATCATCATCATCCGAGTCGTCGTCGTCGTCATCATCGTCGCTGTCATTGTCGTACGACGCGCGTCGGGCCTTCTCCCGCTCGTCCTTGTTTTCCTTGCGCTGCAGCATGATCGAGGGCTCGGTTTCGGCCTCGTCCTTGCGAACGACCAGGTGGCGCAGGATGGCATCATTGAAACGGAATATGCCTTCCAGCTCTTCGAGCGTGGCAGCATCGCATTCAATGTTGAGCATCAGGTAATGCGCCTTGTGCAGCTTGGCGATGGTGTAAGCCAGCTGCAGACGCCCCCAATCCTCGGAGCGGTGAACCTTGCCGCCGTTGTTTTCGACCAGGGCACGGTAGCGATCCAGCATACCGGGCACCTGCTCACTCTGGTCCGGGTGGACCAGGAGCACGATCTCGTAGTGACGCATTGTCATCTCCTTGTGGTTTCCTAAAGGCCCGGCATCATTCCGGTGCCCGTCAAAGCCCCCGGTCAGACCCGATGCTGGGCAGCCGTGGAGCAAGGTCACCTGCACACTGGCGTGCAGGCAAGCGCGGAATTATAGCAATAAAGGAGAGGAAAGGGAAAAGGCGAGTTGCAAAAAGAGCGAGGGCTGGGTTTCTCAACCGACGGTAAAGCTCTCCCCGCAACCGCATTCGCCGGTGACGTTCGGGTTTCGGAAGCGGAATTCGCGGGTCAACCCTTCGTGGACAAAATCCACCGTGGTGCCCGCCACCATGTTCATGGCCTGCTCGGAAACCAGGACTTTCAGCCCCTGGCTTTCGAACACCCGATCGCTGGCTTCGGCCTGGCGCGCGATACCGACATCGTAGGCCCAGCCCGAACAACCGGTGCGACGCACATCGACACGCAGGCCCAAGCCGCCCTCGCGGGCCATGAATTCTCGCACTCGTGCCGCGGCCGGTTCGGTCAGTTCGACACCGGCAGACGTGGTTTCGACTTCAGCTTGGTTGCTCATGTCCAGTATTATTGCGCTTTCGCCTTCGCTATTCAATGATTCGAGGATTGACAAACGCCATGCAGACAGCAAGCGTCCGCCAGGTGCTCGACGGTGAGATTGCACCGGGCACGCAGGTTACCGTTCAGGGATGGGTCCGCACCCGCCGTGACTCCAAGGCCGGCTTTTCGTTCATTCACCTGAATGACGGCTCCAGTTTCGGCAACCTGCAGCTGGTTGCCGCCAAGGACCTGCCAAACTACCAGAGCGACATCCAGCGCCTGACCAGCGGTGCTTCGCTGCGCTGCAACGGAACGGTAGTGGAATCGAAAGGTCGAGGCCAGAGCCTGGAAATCCAGGCCGCCGCGATTGAAGTGCTGGGCCTGGTCGATGATCCGGACACCTACCCGATCCAGCCCAAGCAGCATTCCTATGAGTTCCTGCGCACGGTGGCTCACCTGCGCCCGCGCACCAATACCTTTGGCGCGGTTACCCGCGTGCGCCACGTAGCGGCTCGGGCCATCCACGAGTTCTTCGACCAGAACGGCTACTACTGGGTCAACACGCCGATCATCACCGCCTCGGATGCCGAAGGCGCCGGCCAGATGTTCCGGGTCTCGACGCTGGATTTGATGAACCTGCCTCGCACGGACGGCGGAGCAATCGATTTCGCCAAGGACTTTTTCGGTCGCGAGACTTTTCTGACTGTATCCGGACAGCTCAATGTCGAGGCCTTCTGCCTGGCCATGAGCAAGGTCTACACCTTCGGCCCCACCTTCCGCGCCGAGAACTCCAACACGACCCGGCACCTGGCCGAATTCTGGATGGTCGAACCCGAGCTCGCCTTTGCCGACCTCGATGACCTGGCCAGACTGGCCGAGGATTTCCTCAAGTTCGTGTTCGCCCGGGTCCTGGAGCGCTGCGGCGATGACATGGCCTTTTTCGCTGAGCGAATCGAGCCCGAAGCAGTCAGCCGGCTGGAGAAGCTGGTCGATAGCCAGTTCGTGCAAATGGACTACGGCGAGGCGGTGAAAATTCTCCAGGCCAGCGGCCAGAAATTCGAGTACAAGCCCGAATGGGGCGTGGACCTGCAGACCGAGCACGAGCGCTACCTGACCGAAAAGCACTGCAAGGCGCCGGTGGTGGTCAAGAACTACCCGACCGAGATCAAGGCCTTCTACATGCGCCTGAATGACGGCGCTGAAACGGTGGCGGCCATGGACGTTCTGGCCCCGGGCATTGGCGAGATCATTGGCGGCAGCCAGCGCGAGGAACGCCTGGACGTGCTCACGCGCCGCATGGCCGAACACGGCCTGGATGCAGAGACCTACAAGTGGTTTATCGACCTGCGTCGCTACGGCAGCGTGCCGCACGCCGGTTTCGGCCTGGGTTTTGAAAGACTGCTTAATTACATCACGGGTTTAGGTAATATTCGTGATGTGATCCCTTATCCCCGCACACCGGGCAGTGCACCGTTCTGACATGATGAACACAGATCTGACAGGCAAACATGCACTGGTCTGCGGCGCCAGCCGCGGCATTGGCCAGGCCAGCGCCGAGCTGCTGGCGAGGCTGGGGGCCACGGTCACGATTGTGGCTCGGAACCGG
>SLQY01000321.1 GCA_007131235.1 Wenzhouxiangella sp. | reverse complement strand
TTGCACCCAGCAGGGCTGTTCGACCCGATGCGCTGGCATGCGCATGAAATGCTGTTCGGCATGGTCTCGGCCGCAATTGCCGGCTTCCTGCTGACTGCGATGGCAACCTGGACCGGCACCCGGCTGCTATCCGGGCGGGCCTTGATCGCCCTGTTCGCGCTGTGGCTGGCCGGTCGCCTGGCGATGTGGTCGAGTGGCTGGCTGCCCGGCTGGCTGGTCAGCCTGACTGATCTGAGCTTCCTGGCCGTCGTGGCGATGTATGCCGGGCGGGTCATCTGGCAGGCCGGCAACCATCGCAACCTGATCGTGGTCGGCGTAGTAGGCGCACTTTGGTTGAGTAACTTGATCTTCCACCTGGGCTGGTTGCTGGAACGGCCGCTGCTGGTTCAGCGCGGTGAACTGGCTGCCATGGCGCTGATCGTGCTGCTGATGGTGGTCGTTGGCGGGCGGATCACACCTGCCTTTACTCGCAACTGGCTGCGACGGCGTGAGCTGAATGCGGATGCCGTCAGATCCTGGCCGTGGCTGGAATGGACCGGCCTGCTCAGCCTTGTCACCCTCAGCATTCTGTTCCTGGCCGGGGCGCCGGGCTTGTACCTAGGCGTGATGGCCGGGCTGGCTGCCGGCGCTCAGACAGTCAGGCTGTTACTCTGGTCTGGTTGGAAAACCTGGCCAGACCCGCTGATGTGGAATCTGCATCTGGCCTATGCCTGGATACCCCTAGGGCTGGGCCTGCTGGCATGGTCGCTGCTGGGCCCCGGCCTGTCCAATACGACCTGGCTGCATGCGCTGGGCAGCGGCGCCATGGCCACCCTGATCCTGGCCGTGATGACCCGGGTGGCGCTGGGCCATACTGGTCGGCCACTCCAGCTACCGCGGGCGGCGGTCTGGATCTACGTCGCGGTTTTCGTGGCTGCAATCTTGCGGCTGATGACAGCTCTTGGAGCCCTGCCCTGGGCACTCGGCCTGGCACTTTCGACGCTGGGTTGGTTGACCGCTTTCGGCCTGTACCTGCTTCTCTACCTGCCGATTCTCACCCAGCCGCGCGTCGACGGGAAAGCAGGATAAGCCTTAAGGCGGCTCAGACTGGTCTACAGGCGGCGTCCGGCAAGCCGAAAAAATGTCGGGCGCATGCCGTGGTTTCGGCAGCCAGCTGCAGCGGCGAGACATGACGACAGGCGGCCACGGTGCCGGCGATCCAGGGCAGCCACTGCGGCTCGTTGCGATGGGTTCGGGCCTTGGGCCTGAGGTTGCGCGGTTTCAGGTAGGGCGCATCGGTTTCGATCAGCAGGCGATCGGCCGGAATTTCCTGCACGAACTCCTTCAGGTGATGGCCGCGCCGCTCGTCGCAGATCCAGCCGGTGATGCCGATATGACAATCCAGCGCCAGGTAATCAAGCATCGCTTCGCGGGTATCGGTGAAGCAGTGAACGACCGCCTGGGTCAGCTGCGGGCGAAATTCGCGCAGAATGGCGATGAAATCCTCGTGGGCTTCGCGCTGGTGCAGAAAGACCGGCTTGCCGCAGCTCACCGCCAGCTCGAGCTGGCGCTCGAAGGCCTTGCGCTGGGCAGGGCGGGGTGAGAAGTCGCGGAAGTAGTCCAGCCCGCATTCGCCGACCGCCACGACCTTGTCGTCTTGCTGCAGCTCGGCCAGGACGCTGGCCGTGTCGCTATTGAATTCCGAGGCGAGGTGGGGATGTACCCCGGCGGTGGCGAACAGCACGCCCGGCCAACGATCAGCCAGCTCGCGCGCTTTCACGCTGCCGGCTTCAGATGCACCGGTGACCACCATTTGCACCACGCCCTGGGCCTGCGCATTGGCAATAACCTCAGGCAAATCCCGGTCAAAGCTTTCGTGGGTCAGGTTACACCCGATATCGATCAATTCCATGGCGCTATGCGTGTTTTTGCATTCTCACAAGAATTTTTCACGCAAAGACGCAGAGGCGCAAAGAAAGAACTTTTGAAATTCTTTGCTTCGCGTCTCCGCGAGAACCTTTTTTCTTTTTTCCCTGCGTCTCAGCGTCTCTGCGGGAGATTGCCTTTGCAAACGATCACGAGCGATCAGGCCGGGCAGGCCGTTTGTTGCAAGGTGGAGAGGCGGCGGGCCTGCATCTTGAGGCGGTACTCCAGCTCCTTGTAGCGGGTTCGCAGCTCGGTCTTGCGCCAGCGGTCGCGCAGGGCATCGGCACCGGCGGCCACACGTTCAGCCTGGACCGCTTGCCACTGGGCCACGGTATCCTTGAACTGCTGGTACTCACGATCGACCGTTTCACGCCAGGTCAGCGCAGACTCATCGGCGTTTTCCAGGCGTTGACGCAGCTCTTGAAACTGCATCTGCAAACGGGCACGCTGGATCTTGAACTTGGGCGTGCGCTTCAACTCCCGGGCCAGACCCACCCACGAACATGCCGCGATCAGCCATTTGCCCGGGTCGAACTGCCACCAGCGCAGTCCGTTGCGGTAGTCGGCCTGGAAAGCATGGTGGAAGTTGTGATAGCCCTCGCCCCAGGTCAACAGGGCAATTACCCCATTGTCACGCGCGGTGTTTTCATCGCTGTAGTTGCGCTTGCCCCAGGTATGGGCCAGTGAATTGATGAAGAATGTGCAGTGCTGCGAGAAGGCCAGCCGGAAAGCCCCGGCCAGCAGCACCATGCCAAGCACATCGCCGAACATCAGACCCAGGACAACCGGGACACCCAGATTCAGGGTCCAGACGGCCGGCCAGTAGAACCGGTGCTGCCACATCACGATCGGGTCACGCTGCAAATCCTTGACCTGATCGAAATCTACCTTGCTGGTCGGCCAATCGCGCACCATCCAGCCCATGTGAGCGTGCCAGAAGCCGGTTTTTATGGAGTGCGGATCTTCATTGACATCGTCGACGTGACGATGATGGATACGATGCCGCGCCGCCCAGATCAGAATGGAATTCTGAATCGAAAAGGTACCGAAGAACGCCAGCAGCAGCCGCAGCGGCCAGGCCGCCTTGTAGGTCCGGTGCGACCAGAGCCGATGATAGCCGGCGGTGATTGACATGCCGCTGGTGACCAGCAGCACCGCACAGGCGATCCAGGCGGCGGCGTTGAAGCCGTAAACCAGGCCGTAAATCGGCGCGACTACCAGGCCGAGCAGGTTGATGACAACGAAAAATGAGACGTTGGACTTGACGATCGGGGGCTTGCGTTCGGACATGAGACTCTCTGCTGATGAACCGGCCGGTTTGACCGGTGGGTTACTTCAAGATGGGGATGGACAAGGGATAAGGCCAGACCTCACCCTCGGATGCCTTGATGCCGCCAATGATCGGGAAAATGATCGACAGCACCGCCACGGCAAGCATCAGCGGGATGCCAATAATGGCCCCCACCACGGTCGCCGTCAGAACAAGGCCGACAAAAAAGTAGATGACCGCGCTGATGATCCAGTTGAACACGACCTTGGAGTGGGGCTCCAGACCCGGCAGCTCTTCGCGCTTGATCAGGTAAATGATCAGGGGCGCAATCAACCCGGCAAACGCAATCACCAGGCCTGCCAGCACCGACAGGTGCAGGATGGTTGCCCAGTTTCGGTTTTCGCGGTCCAGGTCTCGACCTGGCCCGGAGTCAGGTGTTGGTGTCGGCGTCTGATTGCTTTGTTCCATGCTTGGATATCCTGAGGTCTCCGCTAGCGGCGGGATCCTGATTCAGTGGCCACGCTGATCGAGCCGATGCCGACAACGTTGGCCGCATCGAGCACGCGGACCAGCGAGTTGGTGTCGGAGTCCGGGTGCGCGGCGACAATCAGCGGTGAGCGCGGATTCTGGGCACGTTCACGCTCCAGGTTGGCCCGCACGGCATCGGCTTCGACACGGCGGTTGTTGATCGAAATCATGCTGACCTGGTCAATGCGCACCAGGATTGGCAAAGTGTCGTCTTCGCGCGCAACGTCTTGCTCAGCCTGGCTCGGGCGGGAGATATCGAGGCCCTGTTCCCGGACGAACGACGTCGTGACGATGAAGAAAATCAGCATGATGAAGACGATATCAAGCATTGGTGTGATGTTGATCTCGGTATCGTCTTCTAAGCGTTTGCGCTTGCGCACGAAAAGTCTTCAGGGCCGAATCGGTTTCAACTTGGGAGAATAACCCAGCCGGCGCTCGATAGCCAACCCCCCGGTTTCCTTCCGATTTCCTTTGGTCACTTGGCCGCCTTGACTGGCCGCTTCCAGCCGTCAATGCTGCGCTGGCGCGCCCTGGCAATCGTCAGCTGGCCCGCAGGGGCATTCTGGCTGATGACACTGCCCGCGCCGATGGTGCCACCCTCGCCTACGCTCACCGGAGCGACCAGGGCGCTGTTGGAGCCGATGAATGCATCCGCGCCAATGCGAGTCTTGTGCTTGTTGGCTCCATCATAGTTGCAGGTGATGGTCCCGGCACCGATATTGGCCCGCGCACCCACCTCGGCATCGCCGATGTAGCTCAGGTGGCTGGCCTTGGCGTCGGCGGCGAAGCTTGCGTTCTTGGTCTCGACGAAATTGCCGATTTTCACACCTTCGCCCAACTGCGTGCCCGGTCGCAGGCGCGCGAACGGGCCAATCTGGCTGGCACCTGCTGTACGCACGCCCTCCAACACGCTGTAGGGCTTGACCGCCGTGCCCGCACCCAGATGGCAATCACGCAGTACGCAACCGACACCAAGGCTGACCTCGTCACCCAGGGAAATTTCACCCTCGAGCACGACGCCGGCATCGATCACCACATCGCGTCCGGCCGATACCCGGGCCCTGACCTGCACCGAGGACGGGTCCAGCAGAGTAACTCCCTGCTCGAAGAGCGCCTGCCGCGCCCGCACCTGGAAGACCGTCTCCAGGGCTGCCAATTGGGCGCGGTCGTTGGCGCCAAGCAGCTCATCGGCACGCGGCGCTATCACCGCAGCCACCGAGCGCCCATCGGCCACGGCCAGGGCGATGCAATCGGTCAGGTAATACTCGCCCTGGGCGTTGTCGGCTTCGACACGGCTCAGCCAGGCCGTGAAATCTCCGGCCCGGGCGCACATCACGCCACTATTGACCTCGCTGACAGCCCGCTCGCTCGGGCTGGCGTCGCGATGCTCGCGGATGGCGCGTACACTGCCGTCCTCGGCGCGCAGGATACGACCATAACCAGTCGGATCGACGGCGTTGAAACTGAGCACGGTCAAATCAGCCTTGGCGTCGAGAACCGCTTGAAGCGTCTCGGCGCGAATCAACGGCATATCACCCGGCAGAATCAGCACGCGGGCCTCGGGGTCGATATTCGGCAATGCCTGCGCGGCGGCATGCCCGGTACCAAGACGTTCGGTCTGCTCGACGAATCGGCAGCCAGTCGCGCCCAGGGCCGCCTTGACCTGCTCGGCACCAAACCCGACCACCACGTGAACCCCGGTCGCACCCAAACCTGAAACCGTCTCGACCAGGTGCCCCAGCATCGGCTGTCCACCAACCGGCTGCAGCACCTTCGGACGGTTTGAATTCATACGCTTGCCCTCGCCGGCAGCGAGGATGATGACCTGGTACATGGACTAAAAAACCGATTGACGAAACTCAAACCCCAGTATACCGGTCAGCCCTGTTCGAAGAGCGCCAAGCCGGGTGTTCAGGCCTGGCCAGCTGCAACGCGCTCGGCAATGAACCCTTGCACCCAGTCCAGCACTTCCTCCGCGCCGGCGCGCTCGGTGTGGCTGAACAGCGGCACGGAGCGCCTTTTGCCCTGCTCCCGCCCCATCAGGTAATAGAAGTCATGATCGTTGGCATGCTTGCGGGCCACCGAAAGCACGGTGTTCGCCGACAGCAGCACCGATTTTTCCGAAAGCGGAACGGTGCCAAAGCGAGTGCGCATCCGGCCGACGATGCGACG
>SLQY01000267.1 GCA_007131235.1 Wenzhouxiangella sp. | reverse complement strand
CAGACCGGAGCTGGCGCTGGCCTGGAGCGCTATGACCGTCTCGGTCACCAGCACGGACTCGGGTGCCACGAACTCGACCAGCTGCGCCGCACGGGCTACCTCGAAGCTGGTAACCAGGCTGTCGCGCCAGCCCGGTGCCGTGACCACCAACTCGTAAACGCCCGCATCGACTGGCGGCTCGGTACTGCCGTCATAAGTCGTTACCAGCACATCGACAGGCGGGGTCGAAAGCAGATCGGCAGTGCGCGGCGAGCCATCGTACTCCTTCGTCCCCGTCACCAGCTCCAGTGCCAGCCCAGGCTGAAAGCGCGCATCCAGGTAATCCTCCACCAGGTTGGCTGTCAGCACGTCGTAGGCGACGGCATTGAAGTGGAAACAGTCCAGTCCGCCGAACAGGAAGCGTTCGCGCATGGCCTCGGCAGGACTGGGCTGATCGAGCAGGCCAGGCGGAGCGATGCTGCCAGGCGGAAAGCCGGGCAGGCCGAAGTGCCCCTGCGCCTGGCCGAGCTGGCGAACATGCTGAATGCGCGGATTGGCGATCAACTCATCCTCGATGGCATCAATCACTGCTACAGCTGCCGTGTTGACTTGCAGCGGACTCGGCTGACCCAGATCGTCCCACAGCGCAGAGCAGGCAAATGTCCAGATCAGACCGTTGCGCGTGTCTTCGAAGTTCGGGTAATCGTACAGGCTCAGCACGATCTCGATATCGGGCCGCAAGCCAAGAATGTAGCTCGATATGATATCGACATCGTGTTGAATGAAACCGATCAGGGCAGCGAATTCTTCCTCGGTCATACCGGTATTCCAGGCATCCAGGAAGTCGTTGCCGCCAACGGTCAGCTGTACCGTATCGATGTGTGGATACTGCTGCAAGGCATCGCTGATGCGCTGCAGATTTGCCGGCATGACCCAGTCAGCCGCCGTGCTGCCGCTGGTCGTGGTCAGCTCGCCGCTGGCGGCAATACCGGATAGACCAAGCGCCGAAAACACACGGGTATGAGAGCCATCCTCCCACTGTTCTGCGGCCCAGCTATCGCCGACAATCAACAGGCGTGGCAAGGCCCAGCTCGGAGCGGCCAGGGCAAGGCAAAGGAACGCGCTCGCCAGGAGCCGACAAGAATAAGGCATGTTTAACGATCCTTCTGGAGTTCGCAATCAGACTGGCCGCGACGGTGATGCGTGTTGTTATGAGTTGTTGACGCGGCCGATGAAGTTTAGCATGGCCAATTCCAAGCCCCGCCGAAAGCTGTCATGCAACTGAGCGTCATCGTACCCATGGCCCCGGCTGAAAACATACCCGAGCCCCTGCTGGCCAGCCTGGCCGGACACGGCGACAGCGTCCAGATTATCCTGGCTCGCACCGACCCGCCCTCGTACCGGCCGGGCGAGCCATTGTGCGAGGTTCGTTCAGCCCCGGGACGAGGCCGCCAGCAGAATGCCGCAGCAGCCGTCGCCAAGGGTCGCTGGCTGTGGTTTGTCCATGCGGACTCGGCGCTCCCGGTCAGCGCACTGGAGCAGGTACTGGCATTCGCCTCGGGCCAGGACGCGCTCGGCTACTGCCGCCTGCGCTTTGCCAGTGACGGACCGATACTGGCCAGTCTGAACGCTTTCGGCGCCAACCTGCGCAGCCGCTGGCTCGACCTGCCCTATGGTGACCAGGGACTTTGCCTGCCAAGCTCCTGGTTCCGGCGCCTCGGCGGTTTTCGCCAGGACTTGCATCGGGGAGAGGATCTGGACCTGGTCGTTCGCGCGCGCCGGGCCGGGCTACCGCTGCGCTGCATGGGACCGACGCTGACGACCAGCGCTAGACGCTATCGCCAGCACGGATGGCTGCGCACCACGCTTCAACACCAGGTCAGTGCCGTGCGCCTGATATATCAAGCCCGCAAAAGCCAGCAGCTGCCATGACCGCCATTGCCATCTTCGTCAAGACCCCTGGCCTGTCGCCTGTAAAGACCCGGCTGGCCGCCGTCAGCGGTCAGGCCTGGGCTGAACGATGGCATGCAAAAGCGGCCTGGGCAGTAGCCGAGGCCGCCAGCGCTGCCGCCGCAGGCCCGGTCTACTGGGCCGTGGCCGAAAGCCAGGCCGAAGCGCGCGCCTGCTGGACTGAACTGCCGGTCCTCGAACAAGGCAACGGCGGGCTTGGCGATCGCATGAGCCGGGTCATGGACAGCCTGGTGCACCTGCACGGCAGCGCTTTACTGCTTGGAGCCGACGCACCGCAGGTTTCTCCGGCCTGCCTGGAACAGGCTGCCGCCTGGCTATCCGCGCCCGACCCCCGCCTCTGTCTTGGGCCTGCCCGTGACGGCGGATTCTGGACCTTCGGAGCCAACCGGGCGCCGGATCGCAAGCGCTGGACCTCGGTGCGCTACAGCCAGCATTCCACCAGCACAGACTTCCGCCAGGCCATGCAGGACCTTGGCCAGTGGCTGACCCTGCCAAGCCTTACCGACCTCGACCGAGCCGAGGACCTGGCCGCGGTAATCAATGAGCTGGCAGCCATGAATCAGCCTCAGCCCCGTCAGCGGGCCCTGCTGGCCTGGCTACGTCAACAGGCGCTGTCGGCGAATGCTGACACAGCATCCATTCAGAAATGCTAATTTGTCGTCATGGATCTAGTCGCCCACGAACCAGTCATACGCCTGAGCATCTTTCTCGGTCTGCTTGGACTGCTGTTTCTCGTTCAGCAGCGCTGGCCCAGCCGCGGCGATGGACGTTGGTCATCCCGCCAGCTCACCAACCTGGGCCTGGTCGCTTTCAACACCCTGACCCTGCGCTTGCTGTTCCCGGTGCTGGCCGTGGCATTCGCCGTGGTGGTTCACGACTCGGGTGGCGGCTTGTTCGGCTGGCTGCACTGGCCGCTCTGGCTGAGTATTCCGGTCGCCGTGCTACTGCTGGACGTAGCGATCTACTGGCAGCATCGGCTGATGCACGTGATACCCGTGCTGTGGCGCCTGCACCGGGTTCACCATGCAGACACGGGCTTTGATGTCACCACGGGAGTCCGTTTCCATCCGCTCGAGATCGCCTTGTCCATGCTGCTCAAGCTCGGTCTGATCTGGCTGCTTGGACCGCACCCGGTCGCGGTACTCTTGTTTGAAGTACTCCTCGCCGCCGGTGCCTTGTTCACCCACGCTGATTTCGCCTTGCCAAGGCAGATTGACCGGCGCTTGCGCTGGTTGTTTGTCACCCCGTCCATGCACCGAATTCATCACTCGACCTGGCAGCCGGAAACAGACAGCAACTATGGTTTTCACCTGTCTGTGTGGGATCGTCTCTTTGGCAGCTACACCGAGCAACCACGCCAGGATGAGCGCAGCATGCCAATCGGACTGGAGCAATTCCGGCAGCCGCAAGACCAGAGGCTGCTTTCATTGCTGCTCAATCCGCTGCGCAGGCCGGCCAGCAGCGAACGAAAGGCGGCCGAAGAGAAACCGGCTGCTTGAAATCCAAGTAATTGCCAAGCCCCGCCAACATCATCATTCACCACCGGACTGACCTGAAACAACATGCGTGATACCTGGCCACTGCTGGAACAGCACGACTTCCCTCCCATTCGCCGCAAGCGGCTCAATACCTTGCAGATGAACCTTGGCTACCTGTGCAACCTTGCCTGCCTGCATTGCCATGTGGCAGCCGGACCCAATCGCAAGGAACTGATGGCACCGGAAACCATGAAGCAGGCCCTCGAAGTCGCGGCACGGTTCCAGGTCGACAACCTTGACCTGACCGGCGGCTCGCCGGAGATGAACCCTCACTTTCGCTGGCTGGTCGAGCAGGCGCGTGAGCTGGGTTTGCATGTCATGGACCGGCTCAACCCGACCATCATGGAAGAACCCGGTTACGAGTGGGTCGGAGAGTTCCTTGCCCGGCACGAGGTCGAGACCATTGCTTCCCTGCCCTGTTACTCGATGGAAAACGTCGATTCTCAGCGCGGCGACGGCGTTTTTGAAGCATCGATCAAGGCCTTGCAGACCCTGAACCAGCTGGGTTACGGTGCCGCCGGTTCCGGACTGGTATTGAACCTGGTCTACAACCCGCTGGGCCCCAGTCTGCCGCCCCCGCAGCAGGCTCTGGAAAGTGACTACAAGCGCTTCCTCGGCGAGCAGTTCGGCATTCGTTTCAACAAGCTGTTTACCATCACCAACATGCCGATCAAGCGCTTTGGCGCGATCCTCGCGGCGAAAGGGGAATTCGAGAGCTACATGCAGCTGTTGAAAGATGCCTACCAACCCGCCAACCTCGGCGCAGTCATGTGTCGCGACCTGATCAGTGTCGACTACCGGGGGTACCTGTATGACTGCGACTTCAACCAGATGCTGGAACTACCGCTGGGCGGCGAACGCAGGCACTTGAGCGACCTGCTGGTCGCCGACAGCGTGCCGGGACGCATCGCCGTTGGCGGTCACTGCTTCGGCTGCACTGCTGGCCAAGGCTCAAGCTGCGGCGGTGCGCTGCAGGACTGAGCTCGATTCAGGACGACGAGGATTCGTCGCCGGGTGAGCGTGGTCTTGAGCGTGGCAAGACGATGTTACCCATCACCATTTGCGAGCGGTCAATAATCCAGTCGGGGGCAAAGCCGTCCATGCGTTCGACAACATACAGGGGTCGGTTTTTGGTCTCGATGAAGATCCGCGCAAGGTATTCGCCGATGATGCCGATGCTGATCAATTGCAAGCCGCTGAAAAACAGCAGCAAGGTGGCCAACGATGCGTAGCCAGGCACATCGATGCCGTAGAGCAGGGTTCGCACGACGATCCACCCGGCATAGACCAGGCCAAGCGCTGCAAACAGGAAGCCCAGGTAACCCCAGGCGCGCAAGGGGGCGGTACTGAACGAGGTAATTCCTTCCAGAGCGAGATTCCAGAGCCGCCAGAAACTTAAGCGGCTGGTACCGCTGTGCCGGCCCGGCCGCTCGTACTCAATGGTACTGATTTCAAACCCGACGTAGTTCATCAGGCCCTTCATGAAGCGAGTCTTTTCCGGCAGGTGGAGCAAGGCATCGACCACGCGTCGATCCATCAAGCGGAAGTCACCAACATTGGCCGGCACCGCGCGCCCGGCCAGCACGCTCATGACCCGGTAAAAGGCCGCTGCCGTCAGGCGTTTGAACCAGCTATCCTCGCGGCGCAGGGCGCGGTGAGCAAGCACGATGTCGGCACCCTGCCGCCATTTCTCCATCATCTCCGGTATCAGTGCCGGCGGATCCTGCAGATCGGCATCCAGGATGACTACCGTCCGGCCCTGGGCGAAATGCAGCCCGCAGGTCATTGCTGCTTCCTTGCCAAAATTGCGGGCCAGGCGGACGAAGTGCACTCTCGGATTGCGCCCGCGCCAGGCTTCAATGCACTCCAGGGTGGCGTCGCGGCTGCCGTCATCAACCAGCAGCACCTCGTAATCCCCGTCCTTGATGTCGTCAAGCACGGGTTCCAGCGCCTGGGTCAATGCGTCGATCCCGTCGGCTTCATTGAAACAGGGGATGATCACGCTCAGCAATGGCGGGGCGGAGTCGGCACTCATGGACCTTGATCTCTATGGCGCAGCGAGCGCATGAGTATAGCGAACATGGGCCCATGACTTCGCGCCGGCGGATGGCTATCATGACGCCTTGTTTATCAGCGAGCAGCCGCATTTGAGCGTCGTCATGCGCACCAGGGAGCCTGGGCCAGACCGGGATGCACCGACCTGGGCCTGGTTGCTTGCAGGCCTGTTGATGCTGGTCGCAGTGGCGACCGGCTTGCTGGGCTCTCCCTACCTCGATCCAATTCGCGATGTCTACTGGGCGCATCGCATTGCCAGCGGCCAGGCCCTGCCCCTGGTCGGGCCCGAGATCGGTTTTTTCACCCACCTGGGGCCACTCTGGTTTTACTTGCTGGCCCCGGCGCTATGGCTGAACAGCAGCCT
>SLQY01000004.1 GCA_007131235.1 Wenzhouxiangella sp. | reverse complement strand
GAACCTGCAGCGCCGTTCAAGTTCTCCAAGGAAGTCGTGCGGGTCTTCCCGGACATGATCGAGCGCTCGGTGCCCGGCTATCGCCTGTTGCTGGAGCTGACCCCGCTGATGTGCCGTCGCGCCGCCCAGCCCCACAGTCGCATCTACGACCTGGGTTGTTCGCTGGGGGCTGCCACGCTGGCGGCACGCCGGGCTGTTCAGGTCGATGGAGTCGAGATCATTGCCATTGACAGTGCGCCGGAAATGGTTGCGCGCTGTCGTCAGATCATGGCCGAAGACAATTCCCGTATTCCGGTCGATGTCATCGAGGGCGACGCCTGCCAGATACCCATCGCCAACGCCTCCGTTGTCCTGATGTACTTCACCCTGCAGTTCATTGCCCGCGATCAGCGTGACCAGCTGATGGCCAGAATTGCTGCCGGCCTGCGTCCCGGTGGCGTTTTGCTGCTGGCTGAAAAGCTGGCCTTCGAACCAGCCGAGCAACAACTGTGGCTTGATACCCATCACCATGACTTCAAGCGCGCCCAGGGCTACACCGACCTGGAAATCGCCCGCAAGCGCCAGGCCCTGGAAAACGTCCTCATCCCCGAAACCCGCGCTACCCACCACCAGCGCTTGAAAGCCGCCGGCTTCGACCAGGTCATCGACTGGCATCAATCCCTGAACTTCGCCGCCATGGCTGCAATTAAAAACCCGTGAACCACCGAAAGCACCGAAGACACCGAAATCAGTCCTGATGACCTTCGGTGCTTTCGGTGTCTTCGGTGGTTCCAGGCTTTTTTGACCTGCCCCCTCCTCACCTACCCGGCATTCATCAACCCAACCCTGCTCGTCCCTTCATGTCCTTGGCCAGTTCGGCCAGCGCGCCGAGGCCGGCCATCGGCGCGGAGGCTTCCATCGGCAGGAAGACCCGATCGCCTTCCTTGGCGATGTCGGGCAGGGTCTTCAAGTAATTCAGGCCGAGCAGGTAGCCGACCACGTCCTTAGGCTGCAGCTGATCGCCACCGGCGGCCATGATGGTGTTGATCGCGTTCTGCTCGCCCTGGGCGCGCAGGATCGCGGCCTGCTTTTCGCCTTCGGCGCGCTCGATGGCGGCCTGCCGTTCGCCCTGGGCCTCCAGGATTTCCGACTGCCGGCGACCGTCGGCCTCGGCAATCATGGCGCGCCGGGTCCGCTCGGCCACCATCTGCTTGCGCATCGCATCCTCGACTTCGCGCGGGATGGCAATGTCCTGGACCTCGACCCGGGTGATCTTCACTCCCCACTTGTTGCCGGCCTCATCCAGGGTTTGCTGCAGCTCGGTGTTGATGTCCTCGCGCGACTCGAACAGCTTGTCCAGCTCCATCTTGCCGACCAGGGCGCGCAGGGTGGTGTTGGTCAATACCTCGATGGCCATGACCAGGTTCTCGACCTGGTAGACCGCGCTTTGCGGGTCGATGATCTGGTAGTAGACCGCCGTATTGACCGAGACGGTAACGTTGTCCTGGGTAATCATCGCGCGCGGGGGCACGTCCATGACCGTTTCACGCAAGTCGATCTTGCTCTCGGTGCGATTCAGTCGGACCGCTTCACCTGTGGAATCGACCGCGAAATACTGGCGATTGATGGGACGTGGCTTGTCGATGAACGGGATGATCAGGTTGATACCGGCACCCAGGGTGCGGTTGTAAGAACCGAGGCGTTCAACGACAACCGACTGCGAAGTCTGAACGATGCGAACCCCGGTGGCGAGGAAAACCAGGACCAGGACAACCAGTGCAATGATGATCTCAAACATGACGAACGCTCCCAGATGATTTGTAAAACCCGGATTACCCGGTTTTGCGGATCTCGGCGGTGATGCCGGAAAACCCGGTGACCATGACCTCCTCGCCGACCTCGAAATCGCAGTCCCGCGGTCCCCGCGCCGGAAAGCGATCGCTGCGCAATTCAATGGTCAGGGGATCGAGCTCGACGATGCGAGCCGATTGCGGTGCGGTGGCGGATTCCCCGGCGGTACCTGGATACCGCACCGGTGCCTTGCGCCGCCAGATCGTGACAAACAGGGGAACCAGGGCGATGGAGAGTCCGGCGAACCAGCCAAGCTGAGCGGCAAGGCCCAGGTCTACGCCCCAGGTGAGAATGCCAACCAGCATGGCGCACAGGCCCAGCGCCACCAGCAGAAACTGGGACGGAATCAGCAGCAGTTCGGCGATGGCCAGCACAATGCCGGCAATGATCCAGAGTTTCCAGGCATCCATGCGTCCCAAGACCCCGTCGTCTGTCGTTGTTCATCGTGATTCTACACCGCTCTGCGGCCGGAAGCCGGTCGGTGTCTGTATCCTTGGCGCATGAACGTCAGCGACCATCTTCGCGCTACCTTGGCCGACGAGTACGGACAGAGCTTGGCCGACGCGGTTACCGAACACCATCGGGCCTGGCTGGCTCGACATGGTGATTGGTCTACCTGGCAGCAAGCCCGGGCGCAATTGCCCCGGCTCGATACCGCCTGGCGACTGCAGGACGGTCGCCTGGTCGCTGGCGCTGAGTCTGCCTCGCCGGGGGATTTGGCGGAGTTGCTTCGAGCCTTCATTCCCTGGCGCAAGGGTCCGCTGCGCCTGGGTAGTGTGGATATCGACACCGAGTGGCGATCCGATCTGAAGTGGCAACGGCTGGTCAGCCAGGTTGACCTGGCCGGCGAACGGGTGCTGGATGTCGGCGCAGGCAATGCCTACTTCGGCTGGTGCATGCTGGCTGCCGGCGCGCGCTGCGTGATCGGTTGTGATCCAACCCAGCTGTTCGTGGCCCAGCACGAAGTCATCCGCCATTTCACCGGCCCGGCCCCGAATCACCTGATCGCGGCCCGGCTGGAAGACCTGCCGCCGGCCCTGGACGGTTTCGACCGGGTCTTCTCCATGGGCGTGCTCTATCATCGCCGCGATCACCTGGACCACCTGGTCGACCTGAAAAATCGACTTCGCCCTGGCGGTGGCCTGGTGCTGGAGACGCTGATTATTGATGGGCCGGGCGACCGGGTGCTGGTCCCGGACGATCGCTACGCCAATATGCGCAACGTGCATGCCCTGCCAACCCTGACTTGTCTCGAACGGTGGCTGGCGCAGGCCGGCTGGACATCGATTCAGTGCATCGACTGCACCCCCACGACGGAGGTAGAACAGCGCCGCACCGAGTGGATGCCGTTTCACTCCCTCGCCGAAGCACTGGATCCCGATCAGCCAGGTCGCACCCGCGAAGGTCACCCCGCTCCGCTGCGGGCCATCATGCTGGCGCAAAAGCCGGTCTGATCCCGCTCAGGTCGCGCTGGCAGAACTCGCCCTGGAAAACACGGCCATCTGGGTCGGCGCGCCCAGTTCCGGATCCTGATCGCCGATATCGCCAAACCCAACCTGGTAGCCGTGGCGAGCGGCCAGGCCGCGGCACCACTTGCGGAACTTGACCCGCGGCCACTCGAAACGATGGTCGGGATCGCGGAACTGGCCCGGGCCCAATCCCAGCAAGGTGTTGTAGTCGCCGTTGGGCGTGGTGACCACGATGCAGTCCAGATCGTAGGCTGAAAAAACCGTGTTTTCCATGCGCGACAAGTCGCGAGGATCGAGGTGTTCGATGGTTTCTACCAGGGCTGCTGCCTGGTAGTTGCGACAGGGCGCATGAACCTCGGTCCATGACCCATGGACCAGGGTCAGCCGCCTGTCCGGAGCCAGGTCGGGTGCCAGGTTTTGACGCAGCGCGGCCAACGCGGCGCTGGATCGATCCATGGCCAGGATGGCCTCGAAGCCAGGATCGTTCAGCAACAGGGTGGTCAAGGCACCCGATCCGCAGCCCAGGTCAAGAACAAGGCGCGCCTGGCTGCGCTTCAAGGCCTGGCAGACGGCCAGCAGGCGTTGCTCATGCAGCGCCGTGAGCATGCTCATGGGCTAGTGGTGCTGCGCGGCGCAGGCTCCTAGAAGAACCCAAGGATGCTGCCCAGCACGATCAGAATCAGCGCCGGGGTGACCAGGCGGGTCAGCCACAGCCAGGCCTTGAAGGCCCAGTCAGGCATCTTCCGATCGAGTTCGTCGCGAGTGATTTTCCGCGACAGCACCCAGCCGGCAAACAAGGCCGTCAGCAGGCCACCGATCGGCAGCATGATGTCGGCAGCGACATACTCGATGGCACTCATGATGTCGCGGCCGCCAATGGATACCTCCGACCAGATGTTGAACGAGAACACCGAGGCCAAGCCCAGCGTCCAGCCCAGCGCTGCCACCACCAGGGCCGCGCTCTTGCGCGACAGGTTGGTGGACTCGACCAGGTAGGCAGTGGCCGGCTCCATCAGCGAGATCGAACTGGTCCAGGCAGCTACCGACAGCAGCAGGAAAAACATCATCCCGAAGATGATGCCGAACGGCATGCTGGCAAACGCCAGTGGCAGAGACTGGAAGATCAATCCCGGCCCGCCGGAAGGAATCCCGGTCAGCTCGGGGTCGGGCGCGACGATGAAGGCCAGCACGATGGGGAAGATGGCCAGTCCGGCGATCAGGGCCACGGCGGTATCGGCCAGGGCAATGGTGACGCCGACGCGGGGAATGTTGACATCCGAGGGCAAGTAAGCGCCGTAGGTCATGATGGCGCACATGCCCAGGCTGAGGGTGAAGAAAGCCTGGCCCATCGCGGTCACGATCATCGGCCCGGACACCAGCGACCAGTCCGGCTTGAACAGGAAAGTCACCGCCTCCTGGAAGTAGCCGGTGTTCATGCCGTAGCCAAGCAGGATCAGCAGCAGCACGAACAGGATCGGCATCAGAATGCTGACCGCGCGTTCCAGCCCCTTCTCGACACCGAACGCGACAACGCTCACAGTCAGCAGCATGAACACTCCGTGCCAGAAAGTCATCTCGCCGGCGTTGCCGAGCAGGCTGGTGAAAGTGTCACCCGGGTCGGTGATGGGTGCGCCAGCGCCAATCAGCTCCTTGAAATACAGCCAGCCGTAGTGCAGCGTCCAGCCGGCGACCACGGAATAAAATGACAGGATCAGGAAACCGGCAATGACGCCAATGAAGCCCAGCCCCATCCAGGCCCGCGTGGCGCCGGCATCATCGGTCAGCTCGCGAATGGAGTTGATCGGGCTCATGCGGCCGCGCCGCCCGATCAGGATTTCGGAAAACATCACCGGCAGGCCCACGGCCAGAATACACAACAGGTAAATCAGGACGAAGGCGCCGCCGCCGTTTTCGGAAGTGATATAAGGAAAGCGCCAGATATTGCCCAGGCCCACGGCCGAGCCGGTGGCGGCCAGGATGAAGGCCAGGCGAGAAGACCACATCCCGTGAATGGACGAAGTTTGCATGAGCGTAACCGTCCCCGGTTATTCTTGGTTTTGAAGGGCGACATTGTGCGCCAAGCTGCCGACGGGTTCAAATTTTCTGCCGAACTTTGCCGACGGGCCCGGTCAAAGCGTTACCTTATAACATTCAAACCCGGTATCGGAAACTGGAGATTTTCCCCATGCCATGCAAACCCGTCTTGTCTGCCGCGATACTCTTGTCGCTCGGCCTTGCCGCCTCCTTGTCCGCCGTGGCCCAGCTGGAGCGCCAGCACTCGGCCCACGTGCACGGGGTGGCCACCGGCAACCTCGCCCAGGATGGCCAGTCGTTCCGCCTGGAACTGGAAATTCCCGGTATCAACCTGGTTGGCTTCGAGCACGCGCCGCGCACCGAGGCCCAGCAGGAAAGCCTGAAAGCCGTCCTCGCTCTGCTCAACCAGGGCGAGTGGCTGTCGATCGACGGCCGCGGTCGCTGTGACGTCGAGCGGATCAACGCGCACACACACGGTTTTGCCGCCGACGAGGAGGGTGACTACGGCGACAAGCCTGCCGATCATGCTGACCATGACCACGCCGACCCGGCCCACGGGCACGAAGGGGATCATGGCCACCACCACGATTCGCATCGGCATGGTCACGATCACG
>SLQY01000096.1 GCA_007131235.1 Wenzhouxiangella sp. | reverse complement strand
GTGCTCAATGGCGGTATTGTCGAGGTCGAACAGGCCGTGGCTGAGCTGGCGAGCGTGCACGGTGTCATGCTGGGTCGGGCGGCCTACCAGAACCCGTGGCTACTGGCCGAGCTTGGGGCAACGCTGGGCCAACCGGTGGCTGGGAGCCGGCAGCAGGTGGTAGCCGCCATGGCCGCGTACGCCGAGGCCCACCTTCAGGCTGGTGGGCGGCTGCAGCAGATCGCTCGCCACATGCTGGGCTTGTTCCACGGCCAGCCTGGCGCCCGTGGTTGGCGCCAGAAGCTCAGCCAGAACATGCACCAGCCTGATGCCGGTCCGGATCTTCTGCTTCGGGCAATGCCTGCCTGAAGACTTCCCTGAAGATTTCAGGTTTCAGTTCCGGCAGCGCTCGATCGGGCCCAGACCTGAGCCTGAAAGCTTCCTTCCCGACGCATTTCCACCTAACATATGCGGCCCACGTTTCTGGAGCGCGATTGCCTTGATCGTTACCACGCCCGCCGAGTTTCGCCAGCAGATCGAGGCTGGCTGGCTCAACAACGACAGTCCGCCCGTGCCACGGGCCGTGTTCCTGGTCGAGCCTACCGACTTCCGACTGTCCGAACAGTCTGCGCGTGACAACGTTTACATGGACCTGAGCGTCAAGGTCGACCCGGCAAGAGCGCTGGATCAGCATCGTCGCTTGAGTGAGCGCATTACCGCCTGCGGGATCCCGCTGGTGCGATTTCCAGGACACTCAACCACTCCCGATGATCTGTTCCCCAATAACGTCTTTGGCACCATTCCAGGGCGTTGCATCATCGGACGGATGCTGCATCCGGAGCGTCGTCTGGAAGCTGCGCGTACGGATATTCGGGCTTTTTTCACTGACTTGCTGGGCTACAAGATGATCGATCTGTCCGAGCGCGACCTGGTGGCTGAGTTGACCGGGGCGCTGGTGGTCGATCGATCCCATCGCATTGGCTATTGCGGAATGAGCCAGCGGGTCGATGATGCCGGTTGCCGGGCCATGCACGAGGCCTTTGACCTGGCCCTGACCTTTCGCTTCGATCTCAAGCCCAGCGAGTATCACACCAATGTGGTCATGGCCATTCTGGCATCGCGAGCGCTCGTCATCTGCCCAGATGCCTTCATTGATCCCGAGGTGCCGGAGGCCATTGCCAGTGCCTATCCCGGTCACGTTCTGGAAATTAGTCGGGCCGAAAAGGAAGCCTTTGCCGGCAACTGCATCGCCCTGAATTTCAAGGACTTGTTCATGAGCCAGTCGGCGGCGGATGCGCTGGCGTCGGAAAAGCTGGCCAAGCTGGAGAGCTGGGGCTTCCAGGTCCACGGCATTGAGCTTGACGAGGTCGAAAAGGCGGGCGGCAGCCTGCGCTGTTGCGTTGCCGAGATCTACTGAGCCACTTGTTGGTAATGAGAGGGGTAGTTGCACAAGCTGCGCCGAAGCGATCTGGCTGGCAGGGTTCAGAAAGCATTAAGCGCAGTGGCTTACAATTGAGCCGTGAAATCATCCGGAGTCTGCCTGTCTTGACCAAGTTTCTGAAACAACTGCTGCTGGCCATGACGGCGTCGGTCATGCTGGTCGTTTCAGCTTGGGCCATCAGCCTGCAGGAGGCCGCCGAGCGGGTCGCGCGCCAGCATAATGCCAAGGTCGTTTCGGCTCACACCATCGAGCGCGACGGTCGGCGTGTGCACGTCATTCGCATACTCACCGACGATGGCGTGGTCAGGACCGTGCGCGTGCCGGCTGACCGGCGCTGAGCCGGGCAGGAATCCGAGGAGATCGAGCCGATGCGAATCCTGGTAATCGAAGACGAGGAGGCCTTGCGTGAACTGCTCGGCCGTGCCCTCAAGCGTGAAGGCTTCGCGGTCGATCTGGCTGCCGACGGCACCGACGGCCTGCACTATGCGACCGAGTACCCGATCGATATGGCCATCATTGACCTCGGTCTGCCGGGTCACAGCGGCATGGAGATTCTGCGCGAAGTCCGCAAGCGTGAGTTGCGCTACCCGGTCCTGGTGCTGACGGCTCGATCGGACTGGCAGGACAAGGTCCAGGCCCTTGAGCTTGGTGCTGACGACTACGTGACCAAGCCTTTCCGGCTGGAAGAACTGATGGCGCGGGTCAATGCCTTGCTGCGGCGTTCGGCCGGTCACGCCTCGCCTGAGGTCAGGTTTGGTCCCTTGCAGATCAACCTTTCCAGCCAGGATGTACGAATTGATGACCAGTTGCTCGAGCTGACCAGCTTCGAGTACAAGGTGCTGGCGTACTTCGCGCTGCACCCGGACCAGGTCGTATCCAAGATGGAGCTCAACGAGCATCTCTACGACGAAGATGCCGATCCGGACAGCAACGTCATCGAGGTCATCATCGGGCGCTTGCGCAAGAAGCTGGACCCGGGCGGCGACTGGCAGCCGATCGAAACCCTGCGTGGCCGTGGCTACCGGTTCCGCGCCGGCCAGGGCTGAGCCCCCGCACCCAGGTACGACCGCGCCTTCTCTGCTGGCGCGCCTGCTCCTGGGGGGTGCGCTGGCGCTGGCCATCGCGCTTAGTTTGATCGCCCTGGCCGTCGATCGTGGATTCCGCGGTGCTGCCGAGAGCGCCCTGAAGGAGCGCCTGGAATCGGTGGTTTTCCTCATTCTTTCGACCATTGACCTGGACGAGCAGGGACGGCCCATGGTTGCCGACTCGCTCGCCGAGCCGCGCCTGGATCAGCCGGGCTCGGGTCTGCATGCCGGTGCCATGACGCCGTTCGGCGAATGGTCTTCGCCGTCGCTGGTTGGCGTGACCGAGCCGCCGCGGGCGCGCTTGATCGAGCGCGGCGAAGAGCTGTTTCGTGGCCCGGCCGTGGACGGTACCTGGTATGTGTATGCCATTGGCCTGGGCTGGGAGCAGAGCGATGGCGAAATCGTTGACCTGACCATCTGGGCCGCGGAGGATCCCGGACGATTCCAGGGCACGGTGGCCGGCTTTCGTGGCGACCTGTGGCGCTGGATGATGCTTGCGGCCCTGCTCGTGATCGTGGCCCAGCTCTTCATCCTGCTGTTGCTGCTCAGGCCCTTGCGCAGCGTTGCCCAGGAAGTGGCCGAGATCGAGGCCGGTCGACGCGACGCCCTGCAGCATGCCTACCCGCGCGAGCTGCAGCCACTGACCGCCAACCTCAACGCGCTGCTGGCTACCGAGCGTGACAATGCGGCCCACTATCGACGCGCCCTGGCTGACCTGGCGCACGCCCTGAAAACCCCGCTTGCGGTCATGCGCACGCGCCTGGACGATCGCTCGACGGTCGATCTAGGCGATCTTTCCGTGGCCGTTGACGACATGGACTTGCTGCTGCGCCGGCAGCTCGAGCGTGCCGCCCGGTCGACCCGGCGTACCTTGAACCGCCCGATCGAAGTCCTGCCCGTGGTTCAGCGCCTGGGCGATTCGCTGGCCAGGCTCTACGCCGACCGTGACTTGCAGGTTGAGGTAGCGGGTGACAGAACAGTGACGGCCCGGGTTGATCCGCGCGACTTGATGGAGCTGTGCGGCAACCTGATGGACAACGCGGCCAAGTACGGCAACGGCAAACTTCGGGTCAGTGTCAGACCTGGCCGCCAGGGAAACCGCCAACCCGGCGTCGAGATACTGGTTGAAGATGATGGGCCGGGCATCAGGCCGGAACGCTTCGGTACGCTGCTGGCGCGCGGGGTGCGCGACGACGAGCGGCGGGAAGGGCAGGGCCTTGGCCTGGCGATTGCCCAGGAACTGGTCGATGCTTACGCTGGCAGCCTGGAGCTGCTCTCTTCCGATCTCGGCGGGGCCGCTATTCTTGTCATTCTGCCTCCCCGATGAATGGACCCTGCATGAACAACCCCCAAGACATACAACGCCTGCTTGCCATCATGGTTCGCCTGCGCGACCCGGAAACCGGCTGTCCCTGGGACATCGAGCAGAACTTCCGCTCGATCGCGCCCTACACCATCGAAGAAGCCCACGAGGTGGCTGATGCCATCGAGCGCAATGATCTTGATGATCTGAAAGATGAGCTTGGCGATCTCTTGTTCCAGGTCGTGTTCCATGCCCGAATGGCCGAGGAGCTCGGTGCTTTCGGCTTTGGGGATGTGGTCGCGGCGGTTTCCGACAAGCTGGAGCGTCGCCATCCCCACGTCTTTGGAGATGCCGAGATTGCCGATGCCGAAGCCCAGACCATCAACTGGGAAACGATCAAGGCCCGGGAACGTGCCGAAAAAGGCGAGCGCGACACCAGCGCGCTGGCTGGCGTCTCGAAAGGTCTGGGTGCGCTGCGTCGATCAGTGAAGTTGCAAAAGCGGGCGGCCCGGGTCGGCTTCGACTGGCCGACCGTCGAGCCGATCTTTGACAAGATCAAGGAAGAGGCTGCAGAGCTCAAGGAAGCCATTGCCAATGACGATCAGGTGCATATCGAAGAAGAAGTTGGCGACCTGTTTTTCGTCCTGACCAACATGGCGCGCAAGCTGAATGTTGATCCCGGCATGGCCCTGAGAGCCAGCAACCACAAGTTTGAACAGCGCTTCCGAGCCATGGAGCAGCTGGCTGCCGAGCAGCGACTCGACCTGTCGGAACTCGACCTTGATGCCCAGGAAGCGATTTACCGCCAGGTCAAGAAAAACCTGTCAGATCCTTGCTCGTAAGCCAGCGGCCTGCTTTTTGCCTTTTTCTACCAGTACTCCCTGAATCTCGTCATGCTGCGCTGGTAAGAGTGTGCAATTCGCTGGTTGCGCTGCTCGATGCGGTCCAGCAGGGCCTCGAACTGGCGCTGCCGGGCGGGCTGAGCAAACTGGACCTGACCTGCGCTCACGTCCCAGTCGCCGTCCTTGAGCAACTGCACCAGGGCTTCCAGGTCGCCGACGTGATCCGCGTAGGATTCTTCGGTCAGCGGCAGATCGTGGTTGGGGTCCCCGATAAAGGAATGAACCAGCAAAGCCCGGGTTTCACTGTCGTAGCGGGTTTCCTGGGCGAGATCGATGTACGCCGCACCGATCGCCTCCCAGACCTTGAGTTCGGCTTCGGCGTGGCGCAACAAGTCTCGGCTGACAGTATTGAGCAAGGCCTGGGTCTCACGCAGTTCCCGATCATCAGCGGCCCGTTCGAAATCGAGCAATCGAACCAGGTTGCGTTCCAGTGAGAATGAAGCAAGTTCCTGGCTGACTTCGACGAATTGCTGGATGGCATCGCGATGAAACTCAAGCACGCGGCGTTCGTCTCCGGTCAACTCATCGCGCACCTCGGGAATCAGGATTTGCGGGATGGCCGTGCCAGGGCGAGACATCATCCACTCGGCCAGCAGTGCATACCAGCTGGCGATTTCGGCCAGTGTGGCCGCAATTTCAGCGGTGACGTTTTCCGGGCATGAATGGGATTCCAGCAGGTCGTCGCCCATCTGGAACTCGAGGACGACCTGGACTGGGTCACTCAGCACGGGCTCGCCAGCGCGGCAGGCTGGCTGGTAGTGCCAGCGGTAGACCGTGGCCAGTGCTTCGCGATCAAATACGCCGGCAGGGTCACTGTCCACCACCTCGGCATCGACGATGGTGCCGTCCGGCGTCACGTTGAACTGAACCTTGACTTCTCCTTCGACGCAGAACATGGCGGCACCGTGCGGGTAGGCCGGCGCTTCCCGGTGCAACGGCGAGGCATCGCGGTCGTTCTGCGGACA
This sequence comes from Wenzhouxiangella sp., assembly GCA_007131235.1. Taxonomy (GTDB): domain Bacteria; phylum Pseudomonadota; class Gammaproteobacteria; order Xanthomonadales; family Wenzhouxiangellaceae; genus Wenzhouxiangella. The sequence continues at coordinate 272 of SLQY01000096.1, read as the reverse complement.
GACATCGGCTTGCGCATTGGCCACCAGCAGCGCCAGCGCGACCGTGACCAGGCGCCTTTTTGCGTTCATTCGCTTCAAACCTGCGTGGCATTGCAACCCCTCATTCTATTGGGGCAAAAGGCTGGCTTTCAATCTGGATGGCTATTGCTTGGTCTTGAACAGCAAGCGGCAAACCTGGGCCGCCAGCGCGTCCAGGGTGAGCTTGCCATCGATCTTGTACCAGTAAATAGTCCAGCCGTTGGCGCCGGTGAGCAGGCGGCGGGTCACAAAGG
>SLQY01000263.1 GCA_007131235.1 Wenzhouxiangella sp. | reverse complement strand
CGCGGTCAACCAGGCTGCTGGTGGTCATGATGCTGCTGGCGCTGCTGCAAGGCTGCGCCAGCATCGACGACTGGCCCGGGAGTATGGCCGACTCGGGCGCCGAAGGGCGTATTGAGGCTGGGCTCAAGCAGGCGCTGGAGGTGGGTAGCCAGCGCGCCGCGGATCGGGTCGGACGCATCGATGGTTACTTTGCCGACCCCGGGCTGAGAATCCCGCTGCCGGAGGCCATCGAGCCGGCAGCAAGCCAGCTGCGCCGCCTGGGCCTTTCGCGTCAGCTCGATGAGCTGGAACTGGCCATGAATCGGGCAGCCGAGCAGGCGGCCAGCGAAGCCGTGATCGTATTCACCCAGACCATCCGTCAACTCAGACCCTCCGATGCGCGGGCCATACTGAACGGCGACGACGATGCCGCCACCCAGTTTCTGCGTCACACAGCAAGCCCGACACTCACCCGGCGCTATCAGCCCATCGTCGCCAACGCGCTGGACCAGGTCCAGGCCTATCAACATTACCGCGAACTGGCCGAGCGCTGGAACCGACTGCCGACTGGTCGCCCGCTGGACTTCAACCTCGAAGACTATGTCACCGAGCGCGCGCTGGATGGGCTGTTCCAGGCCCTTGCCGACGAAGAGCGCCGCATTCGCCGCGACCCGGCAGCACGCACCACCGCATTGCTACGCGAGATTTTTGGCGCTGGCTGAAGCAAAGGCCGCTTCGGAAAACAATCTCAATCCTCTTCATAGGCCAGGTAGACCGGCAGTTCATGGTTGCGTGTGTGCTGAAAGATCAGCTGGGTTTCGATATGGGCAACCTCTGGCCGCTCGGTAAAGGCCGACAGGGCCAGCTCGCGCAAGTGCGATGCATCGCGCACGGCCACGTGAACCAGGTAATCGTTGGCGCCGGCCACATGAAAAATCGTCACCACTTCGGCCAGTGACTCGAGATGGCCTTGAAAGGATTCGACTTCGCTCCGGGCGTGTCGGGTCAGGCGAACAGCAACCATAGCCTGTAATCCGATGCCAACGGCGTCAGGATCCACATCGGCGTGGTAGCCGGTCAGCACCCGGGAAATCCGCAATCGACGCACTCGCTCAAGACAGGATGAGGGTGCCAGGCCAACCTTGGCGGCCAACTCCTTGTTCGATATCCGAGCATTCTTTCGCAGCCAGCGAATGATCTGAATATCTGTCGGATCCAGGCGCATGATTTACCCCTCCACCAAATTATTTACGGCACAGCCAAGCATGAAGGAACATTCTTTTATCATGGCGCTATATTACCGAATGAACCTAGCCCATGAGCATCAAAAACACCGACCTCGTCCACGCTGGCCGCCAGGATCTGCGCCGTCTCGGCGTGCATGCCCTGCCCGTTGATCTTTCCACTACCTATCCCCTGCCCGATCTCGACCAGGGTACGGCAAGCCTGGATGCGCTGGTGGAAGGGCACAAGGCGGCTGACAACCCGGTGTATGCCCGTTTGTTCAATCCCACGGTCGACCGCTGGGAACAAAGCCTTGCCCGAGCCGAAGGTGCCGAGGCGGGCGTGGCCTTCAGCTCCGGAATGGCAGCGCTGACGGCCTGCTTGCTGGCCTTGCGAGAACACGGCACGCACGTTGTCGCGGTCAGACCGATTTACGGCACCAGCGACCATCTGCTGGCCTCGGGACTGCTGGGCAACGAGGTCACCTGGGTGAGCGCCGATGAGGTTGGCGCCGCGATTCGGTCCGACACGGCCCTGGTCATGATCGAAACGCCCGCCAACCCCACCTTGCAACTGGTCGATATCGAAGCGGTGGTGCGCCAGGCGCGAAGCGTTCCAGTGCTGGTTGATTCAACCTTCGCAACCCCGGTATTGCAGCGTCCCCTGCAACAAGGCGCAGCCCTGGTCATGCACTCGGCCACCAAGTTTCTCGGCGGGCACGGCGATGTCATGGCGGGGGTGGTGGCCTGCTCCGATGAGATGGCTCAGCGCCTGCGCCAGGTTCGTATCGCCACCGGCGCCCTGCTCCACCCGTGGGCGGCATATCTTCTGCACCGCTCGATGCCCACATTGAAGCTGCGGGTCGAACAAGCCCAGGCCGGCGCTGTTGCCCTGGCGCATCGACTGTCCAAGGATCCCAGGGTCAGCGCGGTGCATTACCCAGGGCTGGCCAAGGGCAAGGCCAAAGACACCCTGAATCGCCAGATGCGCGGCCCTGGCAGCGTCCTAGCCTTCGAGATCGACGGCGGTCATGCCGTTGCAGCTGCCGTCATGGCCAGCGTGCAGCTGATAACGCCGGCGGTCAGCCTCGGCTCCGTCGACTCCCTGATCCAGCATCCGGCGGCTCTGACCCACCGGGTCATGGAAGAAGGAGACCGCCAGGACTGCGGCATCAGCGCTGGCCTGCTTCGCCTGTCAGTTGGCCTGGAAGAATTCGATGACCTTTGGCACGACCTCGACCAGGCGCTGACCCAGGCCTGCCTGTCTGGTCGGCAGGCGGCCTGACCGGAAACCGATGCTCAGGCAAAACCCGCAGGACTCCACTGGTCCATCATCTTGCGCTGCGCGGCTTCCAGGCGCTTTCCCATCAGCGCGGAGAAACGCTTGAACAGCGCATAGCCAAACTCGGCGTCCTGTTCACAGCGTGACAGAATGGCCCGACCATCAAACTCGATCGCGCGCGTACGCCCCTGGGCCAGGGCATTGAAGTGCCAGCGATAAGGCTCGATCAACCAGGACCAGCCGAGGACCTGGTTGACACCGAGACGGGTGACCTCGAGGGTGGGACCGGCAATGGCCGGCACCTGTACCGTCAACTCCCCTTCCAGGACAATGTAGAAGCGATCAGCGGCGGTCCCCTGCCGACTTACGATCGTTCCGTCATCAAAGTGCCGCTCAGTGGCATGGTTAGCCAAAAAAGTCCTCTGCTGCTCGTCAAGCCCCGAAAACAAGTCGTGGTCGGCCAAGTATCGGCTGATGTCATCGGCGTTCATGAATTCTCCTGCAACAATGCTGAGTTTTTAAAGTCGCCAAGATAGCATGAGCGCGGCCATGACGATCATGACACCAACCACCACGACCGATCCATGAAGCGTGCAATCAAGCAGGTTACGTGGTCAATATCAACCCGGCAACGAAATTCCTACGCTATTTGTTGCTCGCGCTTTGCGACCCCGACCGTACCGGCCGGGCATTCACCCGGCAATCCCATTGATTGCCGGCTGAATAGTAAGCCGTCGGGGCTGACATCACCCCTGCAATCTGCGAAAATCGGGAGTTATCCGCAAAAAATGCAACGGAGTACCGCATGCTGCATCGCCTGGTTCAACTATCTCTCGCTCTGACTTTCCTTGCCGGCTGTTTATCCGCCATGGGAGATCAGGTACCTACGCGACTTTTCTACGACGACGCGCGAGTGACGAACATGAAAATCGCGCCAGACGGTGAACATGTCGCTTTCACCTTTCCCGAAGGCAGCGAAGTCAAGCTGGCGATCATGAACCTCGACAGCCAGGAACTGACCGCGGTATTCGGGCTCGGTAAAAACCAGCATGTCTTCGATTTCTGGTGGAGCAGTGACATCCGCGTGGTGATGACAGTCGGCGAAGTCACCGGCTACCTCGACAACATGGGTCGCGCCTCACGCATGTATGCCGGCAACGTCGATGGCTCGAGAAGAGAGCAGCTGCACGATGGCGACGGCGGTTTTGTGCAGCTTTTGCACCCGCTACCCGACGATCCCGACAATATCCTGGTGGCTCGTTATCACTGGGCAGATGGCGGTACCCCGCGCGCTCATCGAATCAACACATTCAGACGGACCCGAAACTACGTTGGAGATCAGCCGGCCAGCAGCGACATTATCGCCCTGATTCCCGATAACAGTGGCGAATTGCGCGTCGCTGTGGAAGCCAAGAGAGGTCGCACTTTCGATGACTCGGAGTTGAACCTGCATGTCAGACACAGAGACGAGTGGCAGGTACTGCCATTGGATGCAAAGCGTCAGCCAGTCACCGTTCGACCAGCCGGATTTTCTGCCGACAACTCTCGCGCGTACTTCCTGAGTAACCATGATGTGGCCGAAGGCGATACTCTGGGCCTGTTCCGCCATGACTTCTCAAGCCAGCGTACGGAACTGCTCCATCGTGACAGTGAGGTCGACATCAGCGGAATCATCACCGGTTCCGATGGCGGCGTACTGGGCTTGTTGACCAGGTCAGGACCGGCAACCTACACGTTCCTGGAAGATGCAGCTGAAAACGATGAAGCAATCCTGCTGCAGCGACTGGCCCTGTCCTTTCCAGGTAATGACGTCGGCATCACATCGTTTACGCGAGATGGCAACCGGGCCATTGTTTTCGTTCGCGGAGACAGCAACCCCGGTGAATTCTTCCTGTTCGACCTGGAAACCATGCAAGCCCGTTTCATCAGTGCGGCCATGCCGGAACTACCGGTTGAAAACCTGGTACCCATGGAGCCGATCCGGGTTACCGCTCGCGACGGCGTCGAACTGCACGGATTCCTGACCCGTCCGGCGGGCCAGACAGAAAATCTTCCGCTGCTTGTCGAAGTTCACGGCGGCCCGTTTGGGGTTGCCGACACCTGGGGTTTCCGCCGCGACGCCCAGTTCTTTGCCCAGCACGGCTATGCAACCCTGCAGATCAACTTCCGCGGCTCGGGCAACCGGGGCCAGGACTTCGTTCGCAAGGGACGGCGCGAATGGGGCGGCAAAATGCAGGACGATGTCACCGACGCTACCCGCTGGGCAATCGAGCAAGGCATCGCCGACCCGGACCGCATCTGCATTCACGGCGGCAGCTACGGTGGCTATGCCACCTTGATGGGCGTGATTCGCGAACCCGAGCTGTACCAGTGTGGGGTTGCCATCGTTGGCGTCTACGATCTGCCCTGGTTCCGCAGCGGCGACGGAAATGATTGGTCCCGCCAGCGCGATCGACGTAGCCGCGAACAACGCGAGCAGTGGTTCTCGGCCCATGTCGGCGACGATGAGTCGTTCCTGCGCCAGAACTCCCCGGTTCACAACGTTGACCAGATCCAGGCCGATCTGTTCATCGTCCACGGCGGTGCCGATGTACGTGTGGTTGTTGGTCACGCCCACCGCCTCCGCGAATCGCTTGACCGGATCGGCAAATCCTATGAGTGGATGCTCAAGGAAGAAGAGGGACACGGCTTCTACAGCGTCGACAACCGAGTCGAACTGGCCGAGCAAATGCTGGCATTCTTCAATCGCAATATCGGTCCGGAACGCAACGGCCGGAACTGACGATACCCGGGCGCGGCGAGCTGTTTCGCCGCGCCTCTGAATCCATTACGCCGGTTGCATGATCGCCATCGGCATCGGCCAGGGAGAAGCTCGAAATGCCGGACCGTTTCCGCGTTCCACACACGCTGGTACTCATGTTCGGCATGATGATGCTGGCCCTGGTCCTGACCTGGATTCTGCCGGCCGGCGAATTCCAGACCGAGCCTAACGAAGCCGGGCGCGAGATGGTCGTACCGGGCACCTACACAACACTGGAAGAAGCCCCCCGGTTGCCGGTCTGGTCCTTGCTCACGGTGGTGCCCCGGGCCCTGGCAGATGCCCAGGGGATCATTTTCTTCGTCCTCATCATCGGCGGGGCACTGGCCGTGATTCGACGCACCGGTGCCATTGATGCCCTGCTCGGCAAGGTTATCGAGCGCTTTGCCCACGCACCGGCCCTGCTGATCTTCATCGGCATGGCGTCCTTCGGTATTGCTTCAGCTACGCTGGGCATGGCCGAGGAATATATCCCGTTCGCCGCCATCCTGATCGCGCTGTGCGTAGCCATGCGCATGGATACCGTTACGGCTATCGGCATCATGGTGGTCGGTTACGGCATCGGCTACGGGGTCGCCGTGATCAACCCATTCACGCTCCTGGTGGCGCAGGAAGTGGCGGAACTGCAACCCGGGTCCGGCATGGGCTACCGACTGCTGCTATGGCTGCCGTTCTTTGCCGTGGGCTTTCATCATGTCTGGTCCTATGCCCGTCGTGTACGCCTGGATCCATCCCATAGCCTGGTGGCTGATGTACCCGCCGCCCAGCCGCCGCAGGCGACGACGCCTCCGCCGCTTGACTGGCGCCGAGCGCTGGTGCTGCTGGCCACCTTGCTGGCGCTGGTTGTCCTGGTCGTTGGCATAGCCCGGTACGATTGGTACCTTGTCGAACTGGGCGCAGTATTCCTTGGTCTGGCTATCGTCGCCGGGCTGATCGGAGGCCTGCGCCTGGATCAGTTGGCGGAAACATTTTCCAAGGGCGCAGCCGAGCTGGCTGGCACGGCCATCTTGATCGGCTTTGCCCGATCCATCGCGCTGCTGCTGGAAGACGGGTTGGTGCTGCACACGATCGTCCATGCCATGGCCACGCCGCTATCGCTGGTGCCCGCCTGGATATCGGCCGTCGGCATGCTGCTGATCCAGAGCGTGCTCAACCTGTTCATCCCGTCAGGCAGTGGCCAGGCATTCGTCACCATGCCGCTGATGGCCCCGATCGGCGACCTAGTCGGCGTCAGCCGCCAGGTTTCCGTGCTGGCTTTCCAGTTCGGCGACGGCTTCATGAACATGATTGTGCCCACCAACCCGGTTCTGATGGGCATCATCGGCTTGGCCGGCATCCCCTACGACCGCTGGTTCCGGTTCATCTTTCCGCTGATACTGAAGCTGATGGTGGTCGGCGCCCTGGCGCTGATGGTCGCGGTTTGGACAGGCTATTCCTGACCTCGCCGCGCGGCTTCAATCGACATACAAGGAACTGACCGACTCTCCTTCCGACATCCGGCGGATGGTTTCGGCCAGCATCTGGGCGACCGAGAGCTGGCGAATGCGGCCGCAGTCGAGGGCTGCCTGGCTTAGCGGGATGGTGTCGGTGACGACGATTTCGTCAAGCTTGGAGTGGCTGATGTTCTCGATTGCCCGCCCCGACAATACCGGGTGGACACAGTAGGCGACGACCCGCCGTGCACCCTTTTCTTTCAAGGCAGCGGCGGCGGCGCACAGCGTTCCGGCAGTATCGATCATGTCGTCCACCAGCACGCAGATCTTGTCCTCGACATCACCAATCAGGTTCATTACCGTGGCTTCATTGGCGCGCGGCCGCCGCTTGTCGATGATGGCCAGGTCCGCATCCAGACGCTTGGCAATGGCGCGCGCCCGCACCACGCCGCCGACGTCGGGCGAAACCACGATGATTTCATCAGAAGTGTAGTGCTTCCATATATCGGCCAGCGTCAGCGGTGAGGCATACACGTTGTCGACAGGCACGTCGAAAAACCCCTGGATCTGGTCGGCATGAAGATCAACCGTGACGACCCGGTCAGTACCAACCACGCTGATCATGCGTGCGACCACCTTAGCCGTGATCGGCACCCTCGACGAGCGCGGCCGGCGATCCTGGCGGGCGTAGCCGAAATACGGGATGATGGCGGTGACGCGCGAGGCCGACGCACGCTTCAGGGCGTCTATCATGACCAGCATTTCCATGAAGTTCTCGGCCGCCGGCTGACAGGTCGGTTGCACCAGGTAGGTGTCCCGTCCGCGGACGTTTTCCATGATTTCGACCATCACTTCGCCGTCGCTGAAGCGGCCGACATTCGCTCGGCCCATCGGTACGCCAAGCGTTTCGGCGATTGACTGGGCGAGCTCCGGATTGGCGGTTCCGGAAAAGACCATCAGGGAGGACTGAGTCAACTGGGCACCTGATCCGCTTTAGCTGGCATGGGCTTGAAGAATGGCAGGGACGGCAGGACTCGAACCTGCGAATGCGGGGATCAAAACCCCGTGCCTTAACCAACTTGGCGACGTCCCTGCAGAAACCTAAATCTGGCGAATACCGAATTTCACCGTGGCATCCGCATGTTTCAGGCCGGCATTATAACGACTTTGAAACAGGATGGGTTTGAGAAGCGCGCAACTGCCAGTCACGCAACACCAGGCGGACTCGATAGTTGTCACTATCGGCCTGGAGGCGACTGGGAAGTAATGCTGCTTGGGTTTGCTCGAAACGCTGGTAGACCATGATCCATGGTTCACTTTCGACGCGGGCCAGTGCGCCATCGCTGGCAAACGCCATCACCGCCTGGCTATGCGGCGGTGGCAAGCCTCTGATCCACCAGGCCATTTCCCGCACAGGCACCGGCCAGCCAATGGCGGCCTCGACCAGCGGGTCTGGATCAAGTGCCCACATTCGTTCAATGCCACTGCCTTCCAGCATGGCACCGTCGGGGCCGAAACTGAGCCGCCACTGGCGACCGCCGGCCACGGTGCGCAGGTTCACCTCGTGTCGATCGCCTTCGGCGCGCCAGTCAAAGGCCAGGGAGCCGCCGCGATTGCCGTCGGACAGTGCCATCCGGCCGCTGACCGACCAGCTTGAATGACGGGCAAACAACGCCTCCCGGTCATCCAGCCATGCGCCGGCTTCACGTTGCTCACGAACCGCGCAACCAACGCTCAGGCTGGCGCAGAGAACAAGCAGTAAAATCGCTCGCACCGAGCCGAGGCACAAAGGACGCGGCAGCACAGCTCCGTTCATTCCACCAGTTCCAGGCGCCGCAACGTGTCGAGCAGATAGTCATCGTCCGGAAACCGTTCCAGGGCATCGAAAAGGACTTCAGTTGCTTCTGCCTGGCGACCCAGGACCCACAGGACTTCGCCCAGGTGGGCGGCAATTTCCGGGTTGTCCTCACCGGCCAGCGCTTGCTCCAGGTAGGGCAAGGCCTGTTCCGGCTCGCCCAGGCGGAAATAAACCCAGCCCATGGAATCCAGTATTGCCGGCGAGTCCGGTTCAAGGGCCAGCGCGCGCCGAATCAGACGATAGGCTTCCTGGTGCCGATCAGTTCGGTCAGTCAGTGTGTAGCCCAGCGCGTTCAGCGCCATTGCATTGTCGTCGTCAATCTGGAGAATGCGCCGGAAGTCCTGTTCGGCCAACTCCAGGTCATCCATTGCCACGGCGCAAATACCGCGTGTGTAGAGCAGCGCAACGCTGTCGGGTCGCTCGCGCAGGGCACCAGACAGCAGGTCGACCGCCTCTTCGGCGCGTCCGGCAACGCGCAGCAGGTCAGCCTCGATCAACCAGGCCTGCTCGCTCAACTCCATGCCGCCGGCCATGCGAACCGAGCGCAGCAGGTTGCGGGCAACGACCAGGTTGCCGCGTTCGCCTTCAATGACTGCACGCCGCAGGCGCGCGCGATCAGCCCGGGGACCCGTGTCGACCTGGGCATACCAGCTCAGCGCCTGCTCATCGAGATCGAGCAACTCGGCCAGGAAACCGGTCAGGAACGCATGCTGCATCCTGTCATCGACAACATCTAGCGCGGCCAGCCGGTCCCAGGTTTCTCGCGCAGCATCCAGCTGCCCGGCCTGAAACTGGTAAGTGCCCAGGCTGTAGAGCGACTCGCTGTCTTCAGGCAGCTGTGAAAGGCTTGCAATGGCTTCGTCGAGGCGATCGAGCTGACGCAGGATCTCGGCTTCCGACAGCGCCAGACCGACATCTTCCGGGTCGATGCGGCGCGCCCGCTGGTAGTGAGAAAGGGCCAGCTCCTGCTCGTCGGCCGCCGAGGCCAACTGCGCGGCCCACACCCAACGCCGAGTGCTGTCACCCTGTTCAGCAGCCTGCAAGGCCAGATCCAGCGCTTCATCGGTCTGGCCAAGCTGCCACAACAACAGGCTGCGATTTTCGAGCACCAGCCCCGCATCGATATCCTCACCGGCCTCCCGGACCAGGATATCCATGGCGGCCATCGCATCTTCCTCGCGTTCGGCCGCGGCAAGCAGCATGGTCGTCTCACGCCAGGCCGGGCCAGGCTCATCACTGTCTGCAAGCCGCTCAGCGAGCACGGCGGCGGCCCGCTCGGTTTCGCCCAGGTTGATCAAGCCCAAGGCAAGAAAACGACCCGGGCCGGGATCATCGGGCGCCAGCTCCTGCCAGCGCACCGCGCCATCGACCAGTGCAGACCAGTCTTCGAGGTTGAGCGCCATACTCACCACCTGGCGCGCCAGGTCCGGGTCGTCGCCCAGGCGCGCGGCCTCCAGGTGATGTTCCATGGCTGCCTCGAAGTCGCCCACCCGGCCAAGCCGCTCGGCCGCTAGCACATGAAACAGCAAGTCAGCATCGACACCGCCCTCGGCCAACGGCACCGTGACACGGGAGTCGCTATGCTCATCCGACGGCGCATCTGACCGCGGCGGGCCGGCTTCTTCCGATGTCGACGCGGTATCAGACCGCTGCTGATCGCTATCCACTTGCGGCTGCGTTGCACAGCCGGCAAGCATCGAAATCAAAATGCCTGCCCCGAGAAACTTGCGCATATGAGCAGCGCATACGAAAATGGGGAGTTTGTCCTTAAATTTGTCCTGCATGTCACTTTTCGCCTTGGGAATCAGCCATCAGACCGCCCCGATCACGATTCGGGAGCGCCTGGCGTTTACGGCTGATTCAGTACCCGAGGCCCTGTCGAGCCTCGCTGCCGTACCCGGCATCGAGGGCTGTGCCATTGTCAGCACTTGCAATCGAACCGAGCTGTATTTGTCCGGACGACAGCCTATCATGCGGGCTGCATCCGAGTGGTTGCATGCCTGGCATGGACTGCCCCCCGGCCAGTTTCGCGAGCATTTGTACCAGCTTGAGCAGTCGGCCTGCATGTTTCACCTGATCAAGGTCATTTCCGGTGCTGACTCGATGATCATCGGCGAGCCCCAGGTTGCCGGACAGGTCAAGCAGGCCTGGCAGAGCGCGCATGACCAGCAAGTGCTGGACAGCAGGCTTGATCGGATGTTCCAGCATGCTTTTGCCGGCGCCAAGCGGGTCCGCTCGCAGACCGGCATTGGACGCGACCCGGTCACCCTGCCCTTTGCCGCCTTGCGCCTGGCCCGTCAGATTTTCGGATCGCTGGGAAGCCTGCACGCCCTGCTGATCGGTGCAGGCGAAATGATCGAGGACTGCGCGGTGCACTTCAGCGAAGCCGGCCTCGGCGGTATCAGCATCGCCAATCGCAACCCGGATCGCGCGCGGGCGCTGGCTGCGCGCTTCCAGGCAAGCGGCCATGGCCTCGAGGAAATCAGCTCACTGCTTCCCCGGCATGACCTGGTCATTGCCTGCACGGCCAGCCCCAAGCCCATCCTCGACCAGGCGATGTTCAAGACCGCGCTATTGCAACGACGCAGACGTCCCATGTTCGCCGTGGATCTTTCGGTACCGAGAAACATCGCCGCCGATGCCGGCTCGCTTGATGACCTGTTTCTCTATACCATCGACGATCTGCATTCGATCATCGAAACCAATCAGCAGAAGCGGGCTGACGCGCTCAAGCATGCCATTGATATCATCGAGTCCGAAGTGCAGTCCTTCGAACGTTGGCTGCGCCTGCAGGACACCACCACCACCCTGCGCGTACTGAGGCGTCGGGCCCAGGCCGAGCGCGATGCCTTGCTGGCCCAGGCCCGGGCCCAACTCGAGGCTGGCCATGATCCGGACGATGTCATCCAGCGCATGAGTCATCGGCTGGTCAATCGGCTCTTGCACGGCCCCAGCATTCGCCTGCGCCAGGCCGCCGAGAGCGCCGATGAAGCCTTGCTCGAAGCGGCTCGCTACTACTTTCTGGAAGACGAAGGATGAATCCTGGAATTCGACAAAGACTGACCCAGGTCGAGGAACGATTCGAGGAGCTATCCCGGCTTCTCGCCGATCCCGAGGTGATCGGTCACAGGGAGCGCTTTCAGTCGATGTCGAGAGAGTACGGCGACCTCGAACCCATTATTCGCATCTGGAACGCTTACCAGGCGGCCGAGCAGTCCCGCGATGACGCCCATGAGCTCGGGTCCCAGGACGATGCCGAGATGCGCGCCATGATCGAGGAGGAAATCGCCGGGCTCAACGATGAACTTACCCGTCTTGCCCTGGAGTTGCAGCGCATGCTGCTGCCCAAGGACCCCAACGACGAACGCAGTATCTTCCTCGAGATTCGCGCCGGCACCGGCGGCCAGGAAGCGGCCCTGTTTGCTGGAGACCTGCTGCGGATGTACAGTCGGTATGCCGAACGGCGCGGCTGGCAGGTTGAAATCATGTCGGCCCACGAAAGCGAAGCGGGGGGATTCCGGGAGGTCATCGCCCGGCTGATCGGGCGCGGAGCCTACTCGCGCCTGAAATTCGAATCCGGGGCCCATCGCGTTCAACGCATTCCAGCCACCGAGTCACAGGGGCGTATCCATACCTCGGCCTGCACGGTTGCCATCCTGCCCGAGATCGAGACCGTCGATGAGGTTGACATCAATCCCGCGGACCTTCGCATTGACACCTACCGTTCCTCGGGAGCCGGGGGCCAGCACGTCAATACCACCGATTCGGCCATTCGCATCACCCACCTGCCCTCAGGCATCGTGGTTGAATGCCAGGACGAGCGCTCGCAACACAAGAACAAGGCCCGGGCCATGAGCCTGCTCAGCGCCAGGTTGCTGGAGGCCGAGCGCGAGCAGCAACGCAGCAAGCGCGCCGCCGATCGCAAGCTCCAGGTAGGCTCTGGCGACCGCTCCGAGCGAATCCGCACTTACAACTTCCCCCAGGGCAGGGTGACCGATCATCGCATCGGCTTGACCTTGTACGACCTTGACCACATCATCGCCGGTGAGCTCGACCCGGTATTGGAACCCTTGCTCGAGGCCCACCAGGCCGAACTGCTTGCCGAAATGAGCCGATGAAACAGGACACCCTGACCATTCAGACCAGCGGGCGTGGCCTGATCGACATCACCGGGCAGGTCGCCGAAAGGCTTTCCCAGTCACAGCTTGTCAATGGCTTGTGCCACCTGTTCATACAGCACACCTCGGCCTCGCTGCTGGTCAACGAAAATGCCGATCCGGACGTGCTGCGTGACCTGGAAACCTTCTTTTCCGGCCTGGTTGAAGACGGCGATGCACGCTTCCGCCATCGCGCCGAAGGTGCCGATGACATGGCTGCACATGTGCGCACTGCCCTGACTCAGACCAGCCTCAGCGTGCCGGTGAGTTCAGGTCGTCTCGCCCTTGGCACCTGGCAGGCAATCTACCTGTGGGAACATCGTTATCGACCCCATCGGCGCAACATCCGCCTGACCTTTCTTGACTGACTTGGGAGACGTCACCAGCTTCACATTAGATAGTTATAATGTTTCAGTGGCTTACCTCTGAAGGGTTTTTCCCATGGATCTCGACCCGCTGCTGCTATCACGTATCCAGTTCGCTTTCGTCGTGTCTTTCCACGCCATCTTTCCGGTCTTTACCATCGGCCTGGCGTCTTACATTGCGCTGCTGGAAGCCCTGCACTACAAGACAGACAACCCGGTCTACGAGAAGCTCTCAAAGTTCTGGATCAAGGTCTTTGCCATCGTCTTTGGCATGGGCGTGGTGTCAGGCATCGTCATGGCATTCCAGTTCGGCACGAACTGGAGCGTTTTTTCCTACTCGGCAGCCAATTTCCTTGGCCCCATCCTCAGCTACGAGGTCGTAACCGCGTTCTTCCTCGAGGCCACCTTCCTCGGGGTGCTGCTGTTTGGTCGCGACAAGGTGCCGCGCGGCGTTCACCTGTTTGCCGCCTGCATGGTAGCGATAGGCACGTTCATCTCTTCATTCTGGATCCTGTCGGCCAACAGCTGGATGCACACGCCGGCCGGCGTGGAGTTCCAGGATGGCATCGTCCAGATGACCTCGTGGACCCAGGCCATCTTCAATCCATCGATGCCGTACCGCTTCGGCCACATGGCCCTGGCCTCGTTCATCACCGGCGGCTTCGTGGTCGCCGGCGTCAGCGCCTGGTACCTGCTCAAGGGGCGCAACCCGAACACCAGTCGCAAGGCACTGGCCATGTGCGTGGTCATGCTCGCAATCGCCACCCCCCTGCAGCTGGTTGTCGGCGACATGCACGGGCTCAATACCTTCGAACATCAGCCGATGAAAGTGGCGGCCATGGAAGGCGCCTGGGAGACCAGGTCGCGGACGCCGCTGATTCTTTTCGCCATTCCCGATGCCGCCAACGAAACCAACCATTTCCAAGTCGCCATCCCCGGGCTGGCCAGCCTGGTGCTGACCCACAGCCTCGATGGCGAGGTGCCCGGATTGCTGGAGGTCGCACCGGAAGACCGGCCACCGGTGGGCGTCGTGTTCTGGAGCTTCCGCATCATGGTTGGTCTGGGCTTGCTGTTCATCGCTGTTTCCCTGGCCTCGGCCTGGCAGCTGTGGCGAGGCCGCCTGTACGACTCCCCCCGTCTGCTCAGGCTGCTGACCTGGATGATTCCACTGCCCTTTGTCGCCGTGCTTGCCGGCTGGTTCGTAACCGAAGTTGGTCGCCAACCCTGGATCATCCAGGGTGTCCTGCGCATCTCCGAAGGAGTTACACCTTCGATCACCGGCTGGATGGCATTGTTTACCCTGATCGGATATATCAGCGTTTACGCGATCGTCTTTACAGCCGGCGTGATCTACCTGCGCCGAGTCATCCAGGCCGGACCCGATCCGCTCGATGATGCACCGGAAGACAAGACGGCGCGACCGAAGCGACCCTGGTCGGCGGTCCCGTTCAAGGTCGAGCAAGCCGCGCAAGCAGGCAGGAGCTGAGGCATGGAACTGATCGATCTGACCTTGATATGGGTGGTCATCATCGGCATCGGCATTTTCATGTACGTGCTGATGGACGGCTTCGATCTGGGCGTGGGCATTCTGTTTCCATTTGCCCCGAGCGACGAGGCGCGCGACGAAATGATGACTTCGGTCGCACCGGTCTGGGACGGCAACGAAACCTGGCTGATCCTGGGCGGTGCCGGCCTGCTGGCGGCTTTCCCGCTGATTTACGCGGTATTCCTGCCCGCCCTCTACATCGGCGTGTTCCTGCTGCTGGCCGGGCTGATCTTTCGCGGTGTCGCCTTTGAATTCAGGTTCAAGGCCCAGGCCCGCAAATACTGGTGGGACCGCGCCTTTTTCGGTGGTTCCACAGTCGCCTCGTTCGCCCAGGGCGCGGTCGTCGGTGCCTACATCCAGGGTTTTGAAACCGATGGCTTCAGCTACGTTGGCGGCGCTTTTGACTGGCTGACACCGTTTACCGTCATGACCGGGCTGGGGGTGGTCGCCGGCTATGCCTTGCTCGGTGTTACCTGGACCATTCTGAAAACCGAGGGCCGAACCCAGGAGTGGGCGTTTCGCCTGGCACCGTGGCTGCTGGCCGCAGTCATTGGGTTCTTTCTTGTCGTCAGCCTGTGGACACCACTTGCCCACGAACGAGTCATGACGCGCTGGTTTGAAAATCTCAGCTGGCTGTGGCTGTTTCCAGCCTTGACTCTGGCCTCGGCTGCCTGGGTGTTCTGGCGTATCCGCATGCGTGCCGAAGCCGCACCATTCATTGGCTCCATGCTGCTTTTCGCGCTGTTCTACCTTGGCTTGCTGATCACCCAGTGGCCATACGCCGTGCCCCCGGACCATACCTTCTGGGACGCTGCTTCCGATCCTGGCAGCCAGCTGTTCCTGCTGATCGGGGTCTTGTTCCTGATCCCCATCATCCTTGGCTACACGGCCTGGACGTACTGGGTCTTCCGCGGCAAGGTAAAGTCCGGCGAGGGCTACGCTGGCCACTGAGGCCCAGGCCAGCAGCCCGCGACGCTGGCTGGAAAGCCTCGTCCCGGCCTGGATCGGACGCGCGAGCTTCGGCGTTGCCCTGCTCGAAGCCATCTGCCTGCTGGCCCAGGCGGGCTTGCTGGCATGGATCTTTCACGCTGCGGTGGTCGATCTCCGGCCGCTGGCGACCCTGTGGATACCGCTGGCATGGTTGCTGGCAACGATGGGTCTGCGGGCCGCGGCCGCGGCGCTGCGCGGCATGATCGCTGCGCGCGCCTCGCGCCTGGTCCGGACCGAGCTCCGGGTCAGGCTGTTCCGGGTGCTATGCCTGGCGGGACCGCAGCACAAGCAGGACAGCGGTCATCTACTGTCCAGCCTGGTCGACCAGGTGGAAGCACTGGACCCCTACTTTGCACGCTATCGACCCCAGGCCGTCGCCGCGGCGCTCATCCCGGCCTTGATCCTGGTTGCCGTGACGACCGTGGACTGGCTGGCAGGTCTGCTGCTGGCCCTGGCCGCACCGCTGATCCCGATTTTCATGATTCTGGTCGGCTGGGGCGCGGAACAGGCCAGCCAACGCCAGCAACAAGCCCTGGGACGACTGTCCGGCCTCTTCCACGACCGCCTGCGCGCACTGGCCCAGATTCGCCGCCTCGGTGCCGGCCCGGCCGAGTTGAAACGGCTGCGCGCTTACAGCGAGGAGTTTCGCGACCGCACCATGCGCGTGCTTCGCCTGGCGTTCCTGTCATCGGCCGTGCTGGAATTCTTCGCGGCGGTGGCCATTGCCTCGCTGGCCATCTACATTGGCCTGGGCCTGCTTGGCTTCATCACTTTCGGCCCCGCCGACAAGCTGACCCTGGCCAGCGGACTGTTCGTTCTCCTGCTGGCTCCGGAGTTCTTCAATCCGCTGCGCCAGCTCGCACAACACTGGCATGATCGCGCCGACGCGCTGGCAGCTGCTACTGATATTCGGGCCCTGCTCGACCTGCCCCCGGCCCGTCCCGTGCCAGCCGGACGGCCGCCCCGAATGCCGGATCGCAGCTACCCGGTCGAAGCCTCCCGGCTGAGTCACGCCTGGCCCGGTCGCCAGCGCATCCTGGAAGATCTCGATCTGCGGGTCGATGCCGGCGAGCATCTGCTGATCAACGGGCCAAGTGGGTGCGGCAAATCCACGTTGATCAGCGCGCTGGCCGGCTTCATCTCGCCAAGCGCGGGAAACATTACCTATGCCGGGATCGACCTTGGCAGACTGGATCAACAAAGCCTGGCCAGGTCGCGCAGCTGGCTCGGCCAGCGGCCGGTGCTTTTTGCCGGCACGCTGGCCAGCAACATTGCCATCGGCAAGACCGACGCCAGTGCAGCCGAGATTCAGAAAGTCGCCGAACTGGCCGGCGTCGACGAGTTCGCCAGGCATCTACCCCTGGGCCTGAACAGTCGGATCGGCGAGCAGGGCCTGGGGCTTTCCGGCGGCCAGGCGCAACGCTTGGCCCTGGCTCGCGTGCTGCTGGATCCGCGCCCCCTGCTGTTGCTCGACGAACCGACAACCAGCCTCGACGAGCTTAGCGAAACGCTGATCTGGGACGCGATTCGGCACGTCTCGGAACAACGTCCCATGACCGTGATCTGCGCCAGTCACAGCGCGCTGGCTCAGCGTTGGGCGGGGCGCATTCTGAGCTTGCACGACGGTCACTTGTCGGCGCACGGACCATGAGCCCGCTGCGCACCCTGTTGCACCTGGCCAGGCGCCACCAGCGCTGGCTGCTGGCCGGGCTCGCCCTGATGCTGCTGTCCCTGGTGGCCAGTACCGTGCTGATGGCGCTGTCGGGGTGGTTCATTACCGCCAGCGCCCTGGCCGGCCTGGGATTGCTGATCGGGCTGGACATCTTTACCCCGGGCGCCGGCATTCGACTCGCCGCTATCACCCGCACCGTGTCCCGGTACGGGGAAAGACTGGCAACCCACGCCGCCACCCTGAGGTTGCTGACCGACTTGCGCCTGCACCTGCTTGAGCGCATGCTCAATCTTGACGACGCCCAGCTGGCCGCCCTGCGCCGCGGCGATACGCTGAATCGCCTGACCGGGGACGTCAACGCCCTTGACGGGCTGTTTTCCGGGATTTTCGGCCCCACCCTGGCCGCCGTGTTCCTGACCTTGCTGGCCAGTGCCGGGTTCGCCCTGCTTCATCCCGCCCTGAGCCTGGCCATCCTGCTGCCCGTGTTCGTGCTGCTACCCCTGACTGCTGCAATCCTGTTTCGCCTGGGCCAGCGCCCCGGCGTGGCAGCCGTGGCCATCGTTCCCGAACTTCGCTCCAGTGCAGCCGATGGACTAGAAGGAATGAACGAACTACGGGCATTCGATCGCACCGAGGCCCAGGCCCAAGCCATCAGCCAGCTATCGCAGCGCCTGGGGCGCTTGCAGCAACGCCTGGGAGACATGGATGCAATGGGTCAATCAGTCGCCTTGCTGCTGACCTGGCTCGGTCTTTGGCTGGCCCTGGTGGGTGGTCTGTACCTGCTGGAGCAAGGCCAGATCGGTGCGCCGCTGGTGGCCCTGATCGTGCTGGCCATGCTGGGGTTGGGCGAAGCCTGGCTGGCAATCCCGGGCGCCTGGCGCCGTTTTGGCCACAGCATGGCAGCGGCCAGGCGGGTCGAAGCCCTGGCAGCACAGCCCGGCCAGTTGGCGCAGCCAAGCCATCCGGCACCCTGGCCGGAGCAACCGTCGATCGAGCTTGAGGATGTCCACTTTCGCTACGCTGCACACCTGCCGCCAGTGCTGGCCGGCATCAACCTCTCGATCCAGCATGGCGAGCAGGTATTGCTGTCCGGGGCCAGCGGCATAGGCAAGACAACCCTGGCCTTGCTCCTGATGCGCCAGTTCGATCCCGATCATGGCCGAATCCTGCTGGGCAACCGTGATCTTCGCGAGCACGATCCCGACCTTCTGCGCAGCCAGATTGCCTGGCTACCGCAGCGCCCCGTGCTGCTGCGCGACAGCCTGGCTACCAACCTGCGCCTGGCGCGGTCCAGCGCCAGCGACCAGGCGCTGGCTGCGGCACTCACTGCGGTCGGGCTCGATACGCTGCTCGACGAACTGCCCGACGGGCTGGCGACCTGGCTGGACGAAGACGGCGCCAACCTGTCCGGCGGACAGCGTCAGCGCGTGGCCCTGGCCCGTCTGCTTCTGACCGACCCTGACATTGTGCTGCTCGACGAGCCGACTGCCAGTCTCGACAGGCAAAGCGCCGATACCGTCATGGCCAGCATCAATCAATGGCTGGAAGGCCGCACCGCGATCCTGATCAGCCACGATGCACTGCCGGGCAACGTCCAGCGGCGACGCCTGCGACTCTGATCCAAGCGTCTCGGCTGCCAAGACCACCGGCCGCTGTCACTCAGACTTTGTTCAGCCCTACCCGGCCTGCGAAAGGTTGTTTGTATCCTGTGCTCTGAACTGGCCGAAAGCAAATTAATACATTCGTATTGCGTTTGTATTTTTTTGTGCTAAACTCAGTTTTCGCATCACACGGAAACCGCGACGTTGCCCAAGCAGACCGTTACCCTCAGGCTCGACGAAGATGACCTGACTTTCCTGAGCCAGGTTGAAATCAGCGGCGCGGCGAACCTGAGTGAAAAAATCCGCACCTTGATCAATGAGGCCCGCGCCCAGCGCGAGGGGATGGAAGATCCTGCCGCGGCGCACGATTTCGCCCGTCGCCTGTTTGCCCGGGTTGATCGTCAAATCCACGCCGCGGAGATGGCACATGGGCTGCGCTCCGAGCTGGTTCACCGGGTCATGGCCTGGTTGCCGGATATCACCGCCTTTGCGCTGTCGGCCTGTCGCGGTCAAGACACAGAGCAGGACGTGCGCGCCAGCCTTCAGCGCCTGGAATCCGGGCTGGCTGAGCGCAGCTTCAGCCTGAGCGAGTCGATCCGGCAGCTTGGGCAAGGAGGCTTTCGCGGCTGTTATCGACCCAAGGCACTGGCCAGCAGGGCCGGTTTTGAGGTAAAAAGCGTGTCGGGGGACGATGACTGACACCCGCTCGCAGGCGACAGCGGCTTGACCGGTGTCAGCTGGCCCGTATCAACAGATTTCAGTCCTGGCGTAAGCAAGGGACCCAACGAATACTGGCATTCAACTGGAGGAGCACGACATGAGTGAATCTTTGAAACAGCGCGTTGGACGGCTGGTCGCCGGGGGCTTCAATGCCCTGGTCGACGCGGTGGAGAACGCGGCACCCGAGGCCGTGATGGAACAGGCCATCCGGGAAGTGGATACCGCCACCGCCGAGGTACGCAAGGAGCTTGGGGTCGTCGAAGCACAGCGTCACCTGACCGCCAAGCGCCTGGCCGAGGACAACAAGCGCCACGATGAGCTGTCGGACCAGGCCCGACTGGCCATGCAGGAAGGTCGTGACGACCTGGCCGAAACCGCGGTTTCTCGCCAGATTGACCTGGAAGCGCAGATTCCGGTGTTGGAATCTCGCCTCGCCGACCTCGCCGATGAGAAAGCGCGCCTGGAAGGCTACATCAATGCACTCAAGGCCAAGAAGCGGGAGATGCGTGAAGCCCTGGACAGCTTCCGCCAATCTCAGCGCCAGGCCAGCCAGAGTGCCGGCCAGGGTGATGGCACCGGATCTGCAGGCGCCGACCATCGCGCCGAGCGGGCCACGGCGGCTTTTGACCGTGTCTTCAGTCGCCAGACCGGGCTTGCCGGTGCCAGCGGCGCCAGCACCAGCGAGGAGTCCAAGCTCGCCGAGCTCGAAGAACTGGCCCGCAAGAACCGCATTCAGGAGCGGCTGGCCCGACTCAAGTCCGACGACTCGTGATCGAGTACTTCCTGGCCCCCGGCAGCCTGCCCTTCACGGCAGCGCTGCTGGTCATGGCCGGACTGTTCGTTTTCGAAATCGTGGCCCTGTTCAATGGGCTGGGTGTCAACGACGTTGTCGATGACTTTGTCATTTCCAGCGTTGACATGCCCGACGACATCATCGATTTCGGCGACCTGACCACCGGCGATACGACCAGCGGGCTGGAGGGCAGCGGCTCGCCGGACGGCAGCATGATCGGCCGCGTGCTGGCGTGGCTGTATATCGGCAAGGTACCCGTGCTGATGGTACTGGTCATCTTCCTGATGATATTCGGCCTGTGCGGCCTGATCGGCCAGTCGATATTGCGGCAGACCGTTGGCATGGCAGCACCAGGCGTTGTTGCCGCACCCGCGGTGTTTTTCCTGACCCTGCCACTGGTGCGCTGGTGCACCGGTGCCCTGGCCCGAGTGTTGCCAAAGGAAGAAACCAGCGCAGTCAGCACCGCCACCTTCATTGGCAAGACCGCGGTGATTGTTGGTGGCAACGCCCGGCGCGATCTGCCTGCCCAGGCACGCCTGGCCGACCGCTTCCGAACAACGCACTATGTCATGGTGGAGCCGGAGGAAGATGACCAGGTGCTGGAACGGGGCAGCCTGGTTCTCCTGGTTCGAAGAATCAACGGTCGCTTCACCGCGATACCCAACCCCAACGCCGCCCTGGTGGCGGAGAATGAGCGCTGAAACCGATTGACTAGCATTGGCTGCATCCGAGTGGCTTGCACGCTGATCAGCCTGATATCAACCAACCTTAGGGAGTGAATACAGTAATGGATCTGAATCTCACGGCACTGGCCGTGCCCGTAATCGTTGTTCTCGGCGGACTGTTCCTGCTTGGGCTGATCTTTGCCCGTCTGTACAACCGGGCCAGTAAGGAGGTCGCCTTTGTGCGCACTGGCATGGGCGGTGAAAAGGTAGTTCGTGATGGCGGCGCACTGGTGCTGCCAGTGCTGCACGACATCATCCCGGTCAACATGAACACCCTCAAGCTCGAGGTCGTGCGGCAGCGCGAAGGCGCGCTGATTACCCGAGACCGGATGCGCGTCGATGTCCAGGCCGAGTTCTACGTCCGGGTCAAACCGGATGCCGAGGCCATTTCCACTGCAGCCCAGACCCTGGGCCGACGGACCATGGAGCCCACCCTGCTGAAGGAACTGGTCGAAGGCAAGTTCGTCGATGCGTTGCGCGCCGTGGCCGCCGGCATGAGCATGGAGGAGCTGCATGAGAACCGGGTCGACTTTGCCCAGAAAGTCCAGGTTGCCGTTGCCGAAGATCTGCACAAGAATGGTCTGGAGCTGGAATCGGTCTCGCTGACCGGTCTTGACCAGACCCCTTCGGACTTTTTCAACCCGCAAAATGCCTTTGACGCCCAGGGTCTGACCAAGCTGACCCAGGAGATCGAACGTCGGCGCAAGGAACGTAACGACATCGAGCGCGACACCAAGATCCAGATCGAGCTGAAGGACCTGGAAACCAAGCAGAAGTCGCTGCAGATCAACCGTGACAACGAGTACGCCCAGTTGTCCCGCGACCAGGAGGTCAAGGTTCGAGCGGCCGAGACCCGTTCCAACATCGCCCGCCAGGAAGCCGAACGTCGCCGGGAGGCCGAAGAAGCGACGATCGAGGCCGATCGCTCCATTCGTGAAGCCGAGATCGAGCAGCAACGCCAGATCGAACAACGCCAGATCGAGCGCGAGCGGATGGTGCGAATCGCCGAACAGGAACGTGAAATTGCCGTTTCCGAGAAGTCGCGCGAGGAGTCCGCGGCCCGTGCCGAGGCCGACCTGGCCCGAGCCAAGGCAGTCAGCGCCGAAGAAGAAGTCAAGACCGTGCGCGAAACCGCATCGGCCGAACGTGCTCGCCAGGTTCGACTGGTCCAGGCTCGCGAGGATGCCGAAAAGGATGCCATCAAGCTGACCGTCGCTGCCGAAGCCGAGAAGCAGGCCGCGGACGACCGGGCCGAAGCGATGCGCGTAGCGGCTACCGGTGAAGCCGATGCCGTTCGCATCCGCGCCCAGGCTGATGAAGAACGCTACCGGGTCGAAGCAGAAGGCCAGCGCGCCATCAACGAGGCCCGCAACGCACTCAGTCCCGACCAGATCGCCCTGGAGATTCGACTGGAGATGCTCAAGAATCTGCCGGCCATCATCGAACAGTCGGTCAAGCCGATGGAGCGTATCGACGGCATCAAGATCATCGATGTGCGTGGCATGAACCAGCACAGTTCGGGTGGCGATGACGGCGGCAGCGGTTCAGGCGGCGATGGCAATCTGGCCCGCTCGGTTGTCGATCAGGCCTTGCGCTACCGGGCCCAGCGTCCGCTGGTCGACTCCCTGCTCAGCGAAGTCGGACTGGGCGACCTGGCCGATCTCAGCGGCATGGTCGGCGGAAACGGCCAGGGCCAGGCCAAGACCAGGAGCGCGGCGGATAATGGCGGCAACAAGAAAACATCCGATGCGGCAAAGCCGTCAAGATCAAACGATGCGAGCGCGAACAAGGCATCGAGTCGCCGTCGACGCGAAGATCCTGACAAGGACGGATCCGAGTAAGCCAACAGGGCAGAAAGCACCAGGTCCCGCTCAGCGGGGCCTGGCGATCAAGCCCGAGCTGGCCGAGCCCCCAACCAGGCCAGCACCAGGGCCAGGAAAAAGGGCAACAGCCGCTCAACGGCGTTGCCCGGGGCCTGCGGCGCGAAACTGATCAGGACCGTCAGTAACGCCCCGGTCAGCATGGCAGCAAGCCGGTAGCGACCATCCACTGGCCCGACAAACAAAAGCACGATCAGCAGCGGACCGAAGGCATTGCCAAGCACCTGCCAGGCAAACAGTACCCGGTCAAAGATCGTGGCCGGAAAGAACAGGGCCAGACCCAGCGCCGCCACTCCCAGCAGCACGATGACAAGGCGATCGGCGAACAACGAGATCCGCCCCCGCCTGAGGTCGTGACTGACCGCGCTGCCGGCCACCAGCAACTGGCTATCGGACGTTGACATGATGGCTGCCAGGACTCCACCGGTGATCAAGCCGCCCATTACGGCCGGCAGCAAATCAACCGCCAGCACCAGCAAGGCCGATTCACCCGAAGCCAGCTCGGGCAGCAGAACGCGTCCGGACCAGCCCACGATGACCATGCCGATGTAGATCATCACTGCCCAGCCCAGGGCCACGTTGCGGGCAAATCGAACCTGGTCAGCCGACGCCAGCGCCATGAAACGATTGACCACGTGGGGCTGGCCGGGATAACCCAGACCGATCCCGAACAACCCGGCCACGAATACCATGGCCAGCAACAAGCTGGGCTGGTCGACCAGGCGCAACAGGCCCGGATCGTCGAGCGCAACCAGCCCCTGCCACAAGGCAGCAGGACCGCCGACAGCGGCCAGGGCGGCAGCCGGTAAAATCAAGGCCACGGCCAGCATCATCAGGCCTTGCAATGCGTCAGTCACGCTGGCAGCCCAGAATCCGCCCATGAACACATAGGCGATCACGATCATCGCGCCGGCCACCATGGCCACGGTCGATGTTATCGGCAAGGCCGTACTGATGGCTGTTCCTGCCGCCTGAAACTGCGAAGCCACGTAGAGCGTGAAACAGAACAGGATGATGAGAGCACCCACGATCCGCAGGGCCGACTCATGTTGAGCACGCGTGCCCTGCCCCAGAAACTCGACCAGAGTGAGCGCCTGACTGGCATGACTGGCCGGCTGCAGGCGCGGCGCAATGAACACCCAATTGATGAAAAACCCGGATACCACCGCCGGAACCAGCCAGATCGCTTGCAGGCCCCAGGCATAGGCTGCTCCGCTCATGCCGAGCAGTGTCCAGGCAGAAGATGAGCTGGCCGATGCACTGAGGGCCGCAATGACCGGCCCCATACGCCGCCCGGCCAGGTGAAAATCTTCACTGTCGCCAACCCGGCGCTGGGCCCAGATGCCGATGCCGAGCAAGGCCACAAGATACAAAGTCAGTGTCAAGGCAACCATGGATTCCAGTCCGGGGCGAGCGCAGGAGTCGGCAGCGTAACGCGGTTTTCGCCAAATTTCACCTCGGGCGCGTTAGTCTGTTGATAATCGAACAGGATTTTTGCCATGGCATCTCGCGCGCACCGCTTCTTCATCCTTGGCCTGCTGCTGGTCGCAACGCTCATGTTGGCCTCCACCCTGACGGGTCGTACGCCTGCGGTTCAGGCGCGCAGCCTGGCAGTCGACAGCGATCAACTGATTCCTGTGGAGCTGGCCTCGGTCGGCATCGTACCGTTCACCGGCACTCCGGTTGTGCTGCTGCGCGAGCCACAATCCGGCAGTATCGTGCCGATTTTCATCGGACCCAACGAGGCCCGGGCAATTGTCATGGCCCAGCGCGGCGTCGAGTCACCCCGACCGCTGACCCACGACCTGCTGGTCAACCTGCTCGACGGACTCGGAGGAACCCTGGAGCGGGTAATCGTCGATGAACTGCGAGACGGGACCTACCTGGGGGCACTGGAAATCTCTGTCAGCGGCAGCGACGAGATCAAGCGCATTGACACCCGGCCCAGTGACGGCCTGGCCATGGCGGTGCGTACCGGGGCATCCATCCTCGTTGCTCCCGACATTCTCGAAGCCGGCGAGGACATTCCCTTTGAAGGACTGGGCGATGACGACGTCGTCACCGCTGTGGGCATCACGGTCATGCCGGCCAGTCGCGAGCTGCGCGAAGCCCTTCAACTCTCTGACCAGCCGGGGGTGCTGGTCAGTTCGGTCAATACCATGGCCTCACTTTCGGGCATTCAGCCCGGCGCCCTGATCGTGGAGGTCAACGGCAGCGTTCCACCCACACCCCTGACTTTCCTGGAGTTGGTGAGCAACACGCCGGCTGGCGAGAAAGTGTCGATCCGCTACTTGCACGAAGGCCGCGACAACGTGATCGAGCTGGACACGGATATCGGCGCAACAGACAGGGAAAGGCACCGCGGACGCACCCTGTAGCTCAGGGCAGCCAATCCTTTCGCCAGGCTAACCAGATCAGCAGGCCGGCCAACCCGCCGCCGAGATGGGCCAGGGCTGACACGCGCCCGTCCAGGAACAGCTGCTCGTAGAGCACGAGCAACTGGAAACCGCCGTATATCGCCAGGTAAATGGTCACGGGAAAGCCCTTGCTGAGAAACTGCCGGGCCCAGACCAGCATCGCGGCTCGGGCAATGAATCCGAAAGGCAACCAGATGACACGTGCGTGCGGATATCGGCACACGTAAAAAACCAGCACGCCGAACACGCCACCACTGGCCCCGATCAGGCCAGTGCCGCTGACAGCCCCATGCAGCAATGCGCCGGTCACAGCCGAGATCAAAAACAGCCCGAACAGGCGCCGTCGACCAAAGCAACACTCGATATTGCGGCCAAAAAGCACCAGGAAGTACAAGTTGCCGGCCAGGTGCAGCCAGTTGCCATGGACGAGGGGATGGCAGAGCAGACCGGTCCACCAACGCAGTCCGGCCGCATCGGGCCGGTAAACCAGCCATTCGGCCAGCGCTTCGTGGTTGGGCGCGTACCACACCAGGCAGCTTGTCAAGGCAATGGCGCTCGCCAGGCTCCAGGTCAACCACGGTGTAGTGTGGATTACGCTCTGCCGGGCCTTGACCGGCATGCCGACGAGAAACAGCATGAACTGCGGGAATTTCAATTTCTCCTGGGGCTGATACTCGATCGGGTCGTGCTTGCCGGGCTTGCGACTCATAGCGGGAACAACCAGGGCACGACCACCAGGGTTGCCGCCAGCAGAACCAGCTGCAGGGGAATGCCAACCCGAGCGAAATCGGTGAAGCGATAACCGCCGGCACCGAGCACCAGGGTATTGACTGGCGATGCCACCGGAGTGGCAAACGCGCTCGAGGCAGCGATCGCGACGGTGATCAGCACCGCTTGGGGATTGACCCCGAGGGTGAGGGCCGCCTGGATGGCAATCGGCGCAACCAGCACCGTGGTCGCGGTATTGGAAACGATCTGGCTCAAGCCGGCGGTGAACACGAACAAGGCCGCCATCAGCATCAGTGGACCGGCCTGGCCGGTCAGGCCCATCAAGCCGTCCGCGGCCATCGCCATGGCCCCGGTCTTGTCCAGTGCCGTGGCCATCGGCAGAATGGCAGCAATCAGGATGACACTCTCGAAGTTGATCGAGCGATAGGCCTGTTCCATGTCCAGGCACCTGGTCAAAACAAGCAGTGCCGCGGCCAGCAGCACCGCGCTGACATTCGCCATCCAGCCAAAGGTCATGGCCAGCATCATGCCCAGCAATATCGCGATGGCCAGGGGTGCCTTGCGCCAGTCCAGGTCCTGCTCTCGTTCCGGATCACCCAGCAACACCAGGCGACCACGGCTATGCGACAGCCGCTGCAAGCCGCGACTGCTGCCGGTCAGCAGCAGCGCATCGCCAACCTGCAACGGCCGATCCAGGTCAACCGGCTGGCCGGCATCACCGGCACTGCGCTGAGCCAGGGCGGTAACTCCCAGTCCGCTACGCAGCCTGAGCTCGCGCAGGCTGCGCCCGATAAACTCCGAGCGCGGCGGTACCAGTGCATCAACCAGCCCCAGCGGTTGCGGCAGCTGGGCCGGCTTCGGCAGTCGCTCGAGGCCATACCGGGTCGCCGCCTCGGCGACGTCTTGCTCGCGCCCGATCACGATCAGCTCGTCGTCGGCGTGGATCACGCTATCGGCACCGGCGCGATGGATGAATCCGCCGCGATCGGTATGCGAAATGATCGCCATCACGGTCACACCAAAGCTCGAGCGCAGCTCGCTGCCGGTGAGGTTTGAGCAGACCAGCGCCGAGTTGGCCGGCACCCGCAGGCTGGCCATCCGCTCCTTCAGGCCGTACTGCTCGAACAATTCGCTCCAGGCCGGCTGTTCGTCGTCGGCTATCCGCCCCTTACGCTCAGGCACCAGGCGCGGAGCGAGTATCAGCATGCTGACCGTGCCCAGCGCAAGCATGACCAGGCCGGGCAAGGTGAACGAGAAAAAGCCCAGGGGCTCGAGGCCGGCCTGCTCCAGTTGTCCGCTGACGATCAGGTTTGGCGGCGTGCCGATCAGGGTCAGCATGCCGCCCAGCAGGGCAGCGAATGCCAGCGGCATCAGCAGTCTGGAAGGGCTGATCCGGCGCCGTCTAGCGATCGCCAGCACCACCGGCAGCATCACTGCCACGGTGCCCGTTGAACTCAGGAATGCCGACAAAAAAGCAGTGACCAGCATGATGGCCAGGGTCAGTCGGTGTATCCCCTGCCCCGCCAGGCGCTCGACCTGGCGCCCCAGCGCATCGGCCACTCCGGTACGAAACAGACCGGCTCCCACCACGAACAGGCCGGCTATCATCAATACGACAGGGTCGCTGAAGCCGGCCAGTGCCTCGGCACTGGTCAGCACGCCGGAAAGGGTCAATGCCAGTAACCCGAGCACGGCCACCAGGTCCAGCCGTAGCCGGTTGCTGACAAACAGCAACAACATCCCCACCAGCACCGCCAAGGCGATGTGCAGGTCCTGGAACATGCTATTCAGTCGTCGGTGGCCGCAGCGATTGCGGCTTCGACCTTGAGCAGCTCTTCCTCGGCAACGCGCGCGATTTCCAGCAGGGTGTCGTGGTTTTCCAACTGCTGGGCCTGCTCTTCGAGATCATGCTCCAGACCACTGCGCAGATCACGCCTGATCGCCTCGATCCGTTCGCGCAACTCTGCGCGACGCTTGATCAGTTCATCACGCGTCATCGCCTTCTCCGGTGTGTTGGGGGACCCAGCGGAAAGAAACCTTGTCTTCGCAACAAGTCATCACTGCTGCCGGGAAAGATCAAAGGGATCAGGCATGTCATCACTGATCCGCTGCTTGTCATCGACGACCTCGGGCTTGGTCTTGCCGGCATCATCAGTCCGAGCCGGCAAATCACCCTGCTTGACCAGCTTTTCAATCCTTGTAAAGACCTCGGCACGGCCGAATGGCTTTTTCATGAAATCATCGGCACCAATGCGCTCAAGGTAGAAACGCTCGGCAGCCTGGGGATTTCCGCTAATCATGATGACCGGGATGTTCTGGGTCCTCTCATCCTTGCGCAAGCGGCGCAAGGCGGCAAAACCATTCAGTCCCGGCAAGACGATATCGAGAAAGATCAAGTGCGGTTTGGCACTGATGGCCAGTTCAAGACCCCGCTCAGCGTCCCCTGCCCCAATCGGATCGTAGCCGCTCTGTCGCAACATATGACTCAGGGCCGCCACGACCGTGCGTGAGTCGTCAATGATCAACACCCGCGTTCCTTCAGGCGCATCCACGCGACCGGTTTGACGACGCTCGTCCGGTGTAACCAGGCCCAGCAATTTGCGAAAGCGGTCGAGCTGACTCACGATCCCGTTCCCTCTCGGTCAATCTTTCAAGTTTACTCCATTGCTCGTTTCAATGCAGGTTTCAACTCCAATCGAGAACGCGTGCTGAACAATTCGGCGTCAACCGAAACTGGCCAGCAAATCACGAGTATCGATACCTCCGGCACCGTCGGGCAGCACTTCGGCTATTCTCAACATTGGCTGAATGGCGTCCGGTTCCAATGTCGCCAGGTCAACGATTTCGCCCAGGACATGATGATCAGCCTGCGCCTGGACGCGGCGTACCAACGGGCGAAGACCGCGCTCGGACTTGCTCTCCAGTACCACCGCTATCTCTCCATCGCTCAATCGGACCAGCGTTCCCGGCGACACCCATCCCATCAGGCGAATGAAGGCTTCAACCATGTGCCCGTCAAACTGTTTGCCACGCTCTTTCCACAAGATTCCAAGCGCGGCGTGGTGCGAACGGGCCGGGTCATAGACCCGATTCGACGTGATGGCATCGTAGGCATCCACCACCGCAATCAGCCGGGCCAGGGGTTTGATTTCGGGCTCGCTCTTGCCGCCCGGGTAGCCGTGGCCATCGGGTCGCTCGTGATGGCTCAGGATTGAGTCAGCAACGGCCAGGGGCACGTTGTCGTCCTCACGAATCATTTCAAAACCCAGCACGGTGTGAGCCTTGACGTGTTCGAATTCCTCGGGGGTCAGTCGACCAGGCTTGTTGAGAATTTCCGGATCCAGAAGTGTCTTGCCCAGATCATGCAACAAGCCAGCCATACCGGCCATTTCGACATCCGCCCGTTCCCAGTCCAGGGCATGAGCCAGACCAATGGCAAGCACGGCGACGTTGATACAGTGCTGGGCCGTATAACGGTCCTTGTCCTTGATCCGGGTCAACCACACCAGCGCCGCCAGATTGCTTTCCAGGCTGGCAGCTACCTCGCTGACCACCTCCCGGGCAGCGCCCGTATCCAGCACCTCGCTTTCTCGCATGCTCGCCACCAGATCGCGCACCTGCTGGTCCAGCGCTTCGTATTGCGCCGATGCAGCCTGTAGTGTTTCTGGATCAATCTTGGTCTGGCGAATGACATCCAGCTTGGGCGAGCGGGCTGACTTGGAGGGTGCAGCGTCAGTCAAACCATAGCGTTCCAGCCCGCGGGCGCCGGGGCTGCGCTCGAGATCAACCACTACCCACTGGCAGTGCTCACGCATCCAGGCCAGGATCTGTCGGTCGACCACCCGAACACCTTCGAGCGGGAACGGCGTGTCCCGCCAGGGAATACTCATTCGAATGACGAAATGGCCGAGCTGCAGCTGATCCGGATGGATCTTGCGCTCGTATTCCGACAACATGCTCATTTTGAAAGACTATTCACTGACAATCTCCGACCGGAATACTGGAGATCCTGCAATCGAAACCCCGTTGTAGCAGAAATCATAGCATTTCCAGCGACCCCGGCTTGGATGATCCGGTCCAAAATGACGTGCATGGATAGAACCAATTAACCGATCAAATGTCTGAGCCCGATCAGCGGGCCAGACAACAGGTGTTTTTATGGCCCCGAGTGACCCACCCCTCCAAACAGACAATCATGACTCCGAGCAAGCCAATACTTTTTTCTCTTTTTCTGACACTGAGCCTGAACGCAGGTGCATCCGACGCCGCCAGGCTCGGAGATTGGGGTGTCGAAACCCGACACTTGAGTGAATCCACTGCCCCCGGAGACGATTTTTTCCAGTTCGTCAATGACGGCTGGCTGGCGTCGGCAACCATGCCGGCCGGCTTTTCCCGCTTCGGTGCCTTTGCCGAATTGGCGCTGGAAGCCGAAGAGCGTGTCGAGGCAATCATTGCCGACGCTGCCGCCACGCAGCCCGAGCCCGACTCCGCCCAGGGGCAGATTGCCAATCTGCATGCCAGCTACATGGATAGCGACCGCATCGAACAACTTGGCTTGAGCCCAATCGAGGAAACGCTGCAACAGCTGCTGGCCATCGAATCGCTCACGGATGCAGCCCGCTGGATGGGCAAGCCGGGAACCAGCTCACTGGTTGCGGTTCGCATAGCCCAGGATGCCGGCAATCCCCAGCGCTACCTGGTTCATCTTGCCCAGAGCGGCCTCGGCCTGCCCAACCGCGACTACTACGATCGAGAGGATGCCCCCTTTCCAGCCCATCGCGAGGCTTACCAGGCCTATATTGCGGCCACCTTCAAGCGTGCCGGAATCGACCAGGCCGAGCAAAGGGCCGCCGACATTCTTGCCCTGGAAACAACCGTGGCGGCCAATCACTTCACTCGCGTCGAGCAACGTGATCGACAAGCCAACTACAACCTGATTGAACGTCAGCAACTGGAAGAAATGGCACCCGGATTTCCGTGGAGCGCGTTGTTGACGGAGCGGGAAGTCAACGATGTCGAGGAGTTGGTTCTGACCAACGACCGCGCCGTGATTGCCAATGCTGCCGTTTTTGCCAATATCCCGGTCGAGCATTGGGCTTCATGGCACGCCTTTCACTGGATCAACAATCACGCCACGCTATTACCTGAAGCCTTTTCGCAAGCTCACTTCGAGTTTTTCCAGCGTCGCCTCGGCGGCGTCGAGGAGCGACGTCCGCGCGATCGCCGCGCGATTAACCTGGTCAGCAGTCGGTTGGGTGAACTGGTCGGTCAGGTTTATGTCGAGCGCCATTTTCCTCCAGCCCATCGGGCGCAGATGGAAACACTGGTCGAATATCTGCGCCGCGCATTCGCCGAACGCTTGGCGGTTCTGGACTGGATGGATGACGAAACCCGCGCCGAGGCACAGCGCAAGCTCGATGCATTCCTTCCCAAGATTGGCTATCCCGATCGCTGGCGCGACTACTCGTCAATCAGTATTGATGCCACGGACCTGGTTGGAAACCTCGACCGTCTCGGGGCCTGGTTCCGTGCCGACTCCCTGGCGCGGTTGAACGAACCGGTGCGCGAGTGGGAGTGGTTCATGACGCCCCAGACCGTCAATGCCTATTACTCGTCAACGCGCAATGAGATCGTGTTTCCGGCCGCCATTCTGCAGCCACCATTCTTCGATCCAAACGCCGACCCTGCCGTCAACTTTGGCGCCATCGGTGGCGTCATCGGGCATGAAATGGGCCACGGGTTTGATGACCAGGGCTCGCGCTCGGATGCCGACGGTGTACTGCGCAACTGGTGGACAGATCACTCCCGCGCCGAGTTCGAGCGTCGAACCAGCAGACTGATTGCCCAATACGATGCCTTCGAGCCGCTACCCGGCATGAACATCAATGGCCAACTGGCGCTGGGAGAGAATATTGGTGATCTGGGGGGCCTTTCCATCGCCCACCATGCCTACCAACTCTACCTGGCAGATCACCACGACGGCCAGGCCCCCGTTCTCGACGGATTGAGCGGAGACCAGCGCTTCTTCATGGCCTGGGCCCAAGTCTGGCGGACGATCGAAACCGAGGAATCGCTGCGCGCTCGCTTGATCACCGGCCCGCACAGCCCGGCCCGCTACCGGGTCAATGGGGTCGTGCGCAACATTGATGCCTGGTACGAAGCTTTCAACGTGCAACCTGATCATGAGTTGTACGTACCGGTCGAAGAACGCGTGAGCATCTGGTAAGCAGTTCAAGCCATGACTCGATCCCTTGTGATGCTGGTTGCCCTGGCTGCCCTGGCCGGGCAGCCAGGGCTGGCCGACACAAGCCCGGTCTCGATCTGGATGGTCGAATATGAAAACGATATCTTTGCCGGTGAAGACCGCTACTACACCAGCGGCATACGTCTGACACGGATCGCAGAGGCCCGGGAAGCACCTTCCTGGCTGGAGTCAGTGGCGCGACGCTTTCCGGGGTTCGAACAGGCTGAGACCCTGCCTTACAGCCTGTCGATCGGCCACAACATCTACACCCCGGCCGATATCGTTGACCCGAAGTTTCCACCCGATGACCGCCCCTATGCGGCCTGGCTGCATGTCAAGTTCGCAACCGGCACCATTCACCCCGGCGGTGCCGACCGGGTTCGAGTTGGCCTGGGTATCGCCGGGCCGGCGGCGTTCGGCAAGCAGGTGCAAAAAGCCGTGCATCGCGCCATCGATACCGATATGCCAACCGGCTGGAATACCCAGATCAAGAACGAACCGACCTTGCTGCTCGGCTACGATCGCTTTCGGCGGATCTTTGATCGCGCCGAGCACGAACGCTTTGGTCTGGATATCAGCCTGCTCGGCGGTCTGACCCTGGGCAACGCGCATAGCCACGCCAGCGCCGGCAGCTTCATCCGAGTGGGCCACAACCTGCCCGACGACTTCGGCCCCCCCAGGATCACGCCTGCCGTTTCGGGCTCAGGTTACTTTCGTCCCGAGCCGACTCGGCACTGGTATGTCTATGCCGGCAGCGAGGGACGATGGGTCGGTCGCGACCTGTTCATCGAAGGCAATACCATCGGCGGTCGCAAGGGCGTCAATGTCCGTCGGATGGTTGGCGAGCTGTTCGCCGGGCTGGTTTATACCCAGGGTCGCTTCAGGGCAGCCTACACCCATGTCTGGCGCAGCCGCGAATTCGAGGGACAGCTGGAAGCACAGGACTACGGCGCGTTGTCGGTTTCGCTGTGGTGGTGAGATCGACGCGGTATCAGGCTCGGCCGGGAATAGTAATAACCTTGCAACAGGTCAATGCCAATCTCCCGGCACAGGGCAGCGCTGACTTCGGTTTCTATGCCTTCTGCCAGGGTGCGAATACCCAGGTCACTGATCAGGTTGTTGAGCGAGGACAGCAGCCGATACTTGGGTGAGTCTCGACTATCGAGCCCTCGAATCAGCGAAATATCAAACTTCAGGTAATCCGGCGGTACGTCAACCAGCTCCAGCAAACGGGCCTGGCCGGCCCCGAAGTCGTCGTAGGCCAGGCTGATGCCCATGCGCTTGAGATCGTCACGCACCTTGGCCATGACCTTGAGATCAGTCACCGCTGATTCATGCACCTCGAATACGAGCTTCAGATTGGGGTAGCAGCCGCGCAGTTCGGCCAGCTCGGCCAACAAGGCGTCGAAATCCTCGCACTCGGCCGGATGGTTGTTGAAAAACAGCGGTTGGCGCAGACCGGCCCGGTGCGCCGCCTCGAAGCTGCAGCGACGCAGCAGCCGACTCAGACGCACCTCGACATTGAGCGCGCCAGCCAGGCTGAACAGCTGGCCCGGTCCATCAACCAGCTCCGGGTGCGTGCTACGACCGAGCAACTCCCAGGCATAGAGTTCACCATCGGCAGTATGGATACCCTGGTGGTAGGCGCAAACCCGCTCGTTTTCCAGCAAATCGAACAGTGCAGACATCTGCAGCGGGAAGTGCCGGGGCAAGGCGTTCAGACCGACCACGGTATCGGCCGAGGCGACCGGCCGCGCAGGTGCCGTGCGGTCGCTGTCGTCGCGCATCAGGCGAAACTCATGGTCCGCCAGGTGGAGCACGTCCCCGGCGGCAACGACGGTAGGGCCCTGGATGGCCTGGTGATTGACGAAAGTGCCGTTGGTGCTGCCGAGATCCTCGACTCGCAATTCGCCATCCAGCAGATCGAAGCGCGCGTGCAGGCGCGAGATTCTATCGACGTTCAGCTGCACGCTGCAATCGGGATGTCGGCCCAGGGTGGCCGGGAACCCGTTCAAGTCCAGACGCCGCGGCAGCTGCTCCTGACCGTCTGAACTCTCCAGGTAAAAACGTTCCCTCATTGCGAAGACTCCATTTTGCCGAACCCCACACCGGCCTCAGTATCCGATCAAAGCAGTCTGCCTGCAAGTCGAACTGCAATCTCAATCGCAATGCAATCTCACTGTCCGAGGCAAGTCACGATTGACTGGGCCGTGGCGCATTGCGCATCAACAGTCGGAAATATAATTCGGGAAACCAGCGCCGGATGCGCCAGGCCCAGCGCGTGTTGCCGTGGGTCAACAGCATGAAACGCGGCCGCGCTATGGCCTTGAAAACCACCTCGGCCACATGCTCGGCCTTGACCCCCGAACGTTCCATCCAGCGCTCCACCCGACGGTTATAGCTCTGATCCGGCGCCCGCATGGTTTCGGTCAACCGGGTGGGCACGAAAGCCGGGCACAGCGCAGAGACCGCGACCCCGGCATCGTGCAGCTCGGCCCTCAGCATCTCGGACATGGCGATCACGGCCGCCTTGGCCGTGCCATAAGCGTTGATGCCAGGAGCGGCAGCAAATCCCGCAAACGAGGCCACGTTGATGATATGTCCCCGCCCCTGGGCGCGCATGACCGGGGCAAAAGCCTTGCAACCCAGCACCACGCCGTGCAGATCGATGTCCATGACCCAGCGCCAGTCCTCGATCGAGGTCTCTTCCAGGGTGCCACCGACAGCGACACCGGCATTGTTGACCAGCACTTCCAGGCTGCCAAATCGATCAGCGACAAAAGCAGCGGCCTTGTCCCAGGCCGCCGGGTCGGTGACATCCATGACCAGCACATGCCCCTGCCCATCGAGGCTATCGGCCACGGCACGGGCACGGTCCTCGGCCAGATCAGCGACGATGACCTGCCATCCGGCTGCCGCGAAGCGCCGGGCCATGGCTTCCCCAAGCCCGGCACCGCCGCCGGAAACAAGCACCGTGCCAGGGGCCGAAGCCCCGATATCCAGGTTGTTTTTCATCAAACCGAAGTCCTTATTCAAAGCCCAGCCAGACCGCACCAACCAGCACCAGGGCGGCGGCGACAAAAAGTTTCAGCATCAGCGGCCAGGCAAATCTGAGCCATTTCGCATAGGAGATGCCGGCCATGCCGAGAATGCCCATCAAAATGGCATTGGTCGGGATGATCATATTGGTAAAGCCGTCACCCAGCTGGTAGGCCAATACCGCCACCTGGCGACTGACGCCGACCAGGTCGCTCAGAGGCGCCATCAGCGGCATGGTGACAAAAGCCTGGCCGCTGCCGGACGGAATGAACAGGTTGAGGATGGACTGGATGATCAGCATACCGACCGCAGACAGTTCGGCCCCGACCAGGCCCAGCGGCAGCGACAGGTAATGCACAATCGTATGCAGGATCTGGCCGTCCTCCATAATCAGGGCGATACCGCGGGCGATGCCGACCAGCAGCGCGGTTTCGGTCAGCTGGCGCGCGCCGATGATGAACTTCTCTGCGGTAGCGCTCGGTGAAAGGCGTCCGATGAGCGCCGCGACCAGGCCTAGGATCAGAAAGGCCGCGCCCAGCTCATTCAGGTACCAGCCCTGCCGGGCAATGCCCCAGATGGCAATACCCAGGGCGAGCAGAAACCCGATCACGATGGCCACATGGCCCCAGTTCATGGGAGGGTAGTCGCGCGGCGGTTCTGCCGCCTCGACAAGCTCGCTGTCATAGACCATGCTGGCAGCCGGATCGCGGCGCACCCGGTCAGCGTACGACCAGACATGATGCACGGCAATCAGCACGAACGGAACGAGCAAAGCCAGGCGCACCTGCCAGCCCGAGTAGATCGGCAGTTCAGCCACGCCCTGGGCTACGACCACCGTGTACTGGTTGAAGGCAGCAACCCCGTAGCCGACGCCATAGCCCGATATCACCATGGCCACGGCGGTCATCGGATCCATGCGCATAGCCCGGCACAGGGCGACCAGGATCAGCACGAAAGGAATGTATTCGCCAGAGGACCCAACCGCGCTGGAGGCCAGCGAAAACACGAAGATGACGACGAAAATCAGCATTGCCGGACGATTGCTGAACCGTTCCAGCAGGCGACCCAGCAGCGCATCGATGGTGCCGGTTGCGCGGATGATGGCCAGCACCCCGCCGATGATGAACAGAAAGAAGATGATGTCCGAGGCGGCGGCAAATGCCCTCGGCACGGCCGTGAACAGTTGCAAAGGACCGATGCGATGGCGTTCCTCCACCACCTCGTAGGATCCGGGAACAACAACCGCCCGCCCGGCTTCGTTGACTTCGGTCTGGAAATGGCCCTGGGGAATGATCCAGGTTGCAATCAGGGCGGCTACCATCAGGAAAAACAGCAGCGCCAGGGTGTTGGGAACACGGAAAGTCATCGGCAGGTCGCCAGGCATTTGGTCAAAGCAGCGGCTGATTGTATCGGCTGACTCCTGCCGGGGCCAGCATTGCCTTGACTGAATCGCTTCATGAGCGCGATTGACGGCTACGTTTGACCGGGCCAGCCGTCTGCGGGCGCAGACCAACGAGATCGCTGATCTCGATAGTCAACCCGCTATTTTTGACCCGGGAACGAAATACCTACGGTAACCTGCACGGCATCAGCATCGGAATCCGACATGACCGATTTTCGCGCATTGATCAAAAAACGCATTACCGACCTGGAAGACATCGCCGAATCCAGCCAGGAGGCAACCGCCACGGTGGAACTTGACCAGACTCGCCAGGGGCGCTTGAGTCGCATGGACGCGCTGCAAGGCCAGGCCATGGCCCAGGCAGCCGAGCAACGTCGCGTCCACACCCTCGGACGCCTGCGTACGGCGTTGGAGCGCATCGAGTCCGGCACTTTTGGTGAATGCCAGGAATGCGCGGAATCCATTGCCGAGGCGCGTCTGAAGGTCGATCCGGCTACCCTGCTGTGCCTGGATTGTGCCAGCGCCCGCGAACAAGGCCGCTGAGCATGGTCACCAGGAAACGCGCACCGGCGCGCGAAATCTTCGGCTGGGCGATGTTCGACTTCGCCAACCAGGCCTACACCCTGCTGATCATCACCGTGGTCTTCGGCGACCTGTTCACCCGTGTCATCGTCGGCGACGGGCCGGACTACCGCCTCGGCAACCTGCTCTGGAGTATCGCCCTGGCGATCAGCTACCTGCTGGTAGTGGTGGCCAACCCGATCTGCGGTGCGGTAATGGACCACTCACGCCTGCGCAAACGCTTTCTGCTGGTCAGCTACCTGGCCACGGTGGTCACCACCGCCCTGCTCTGGCTGGTCGAGCCGGGCTGGATTGTTCTGGCCATGGCCCTGATCATCCTGTCGAATTTCTCCTACGCCATCGGCGAGGCCTTCATTGCCAGCTTTCTGCCCGGACTGGGTCCGCGCAAGGATCTGGGCTGGATATCCGGCCTGGGCTGGGGCCTGGGCTATGTCGGCGGCATGGTGTCGACCATTTTCGCGCTGGCCTTTCTCGGCGAGGTCAGTGCCGAGAACTACGACCGGGTGCGCTGGGTCGGGCCGTTCGCCGCTGTATTCTTTCTGCTCACCGCCATCCCGACCTTTGTCTGGCTGCGCGAGCGCGGTCGCCGGCGGCCACTGCCTGCCGGACAGTCCATCGTGGGCGCAGGCTTCGCCCGCCTGCGCAATACAATGGCTCACCTGGCCGAATTCCGGGACCTGCGCAACCTCCTGATCTCGGTTTTTTTCATGATGGCAGGCATCTATATCATCGTCAGCTTTTCCTTCATCTATGGTGCACAAGTGATTGGCTGGGATGAAGAAGTTCGCATCATCATGTTTGTCACCGTGCAGATTACCGCGGCCATCGGCGCCCTGACTTTTGGTTTCATCCAAAGCCGCATCGGCGCACGCCTTACCTACTTGATCACTTTGGGGCTTTGGCTGGCCGCCATTCTTGCCATCTGGCAGACGCCGTTGCTGGCCAGTCTTGCCCGCAGCCTGCTGGACGTGGAGTGGGAAGCCCAGTACGTGTTCCTGTTCGCCGGCACCCTGGCTGGCCTGAGCCTGGGCTCGTCACAGTCGGCTGGTCGCGCCCTGGTTGGCGTGCTGACGCCCAACGGCAAGGCTGCCGAATTCTTCGGCTTCTGGGGCACGGCCTCGAAACTGGCCGCGGTCTTCGGCATCCTCGGCCTGGGCCTGCTCCAGGCCTGGCTGGGCCTGGCCACGGCCATCCTGTTCTGCCTGGTCCTGTTCGTCATCGCCATGATCACGGTGCTGCCGGTGGATGAGACCCGGGGCGCCGCCGTGGCCGACCAATGGCGCGAGTCGCGCCAGGTTTGATGGCATGCGCCTGGTCACCCACACCTGCTCCAACACCGAAATTGTCTGCGCCCTGGGGCGCAGCGACTGGCTGGTCGGAGTGGATGATCATTCCGATCATCCGCCTGCAGTCGTTGAAAGCTTGCCCAGGATCGGTCCGGATCTCGACATTGATATCAGCAAGATCAAGGCTTTGGATCCGGATCTTGTTATCACCTCGCTGACCGTGCCGGGCCACGAACGCTGCCTGGCCCGGCTGGAGCAAGCCGGCCTGCCCCTGCTGGTGACCCAGCCACATTCGCTGGCCGACGTGGCCGCTGACATTCGCCGTATCGGCCAGGCGATCGCCGCCGTGCCGGAAGCCGACATTCTGGCCGGGCGCATCGAAGCCTTGCTGGACCGGGGGCCACCCGCCGGCAAGCCCGTCCCGATTCTGGTCGAATGGTGGCCGAAACCGGTCATCGTGCCCGGCGCCAGATCCTGGGTCAACGAAATGCTGACCCTTGCCGGCGGCTGCAATCCGTTCAGCGAGCGCCCCGCCGAGTCCCTGGAAATCAGCCCCGAGCAGGCCTGTGCCGCGGCACCAGAGGCCATCGTCATGAGCTGGTGCGGGGTCAAGGAAGAGAAATACCGCCCCCACATCGTCGCCCGACGCGAAGGCTGGCAAACCATCCCCGCCGTTCGCAATCAACGCATCATCCCAATCAGCGAAGCCTGGCTGGGCCGGCCAGGCCCCCGGCTGCTTGAGGGAATCGAGAAGCTCCGCTCGATCGTCAATCAATGTCGATCGTAAAATCCCGCTTCCGCGCTTGTCCCCTGTCCCTGTCCCTGTCCCACTCCCCTACAATACCGGGATGACGACAACTGCCCCCAAATCCCCCACCGTCGGCCTCATTTCCCTCGGCTGCCCCAAGGCCCTGGTTGACTCCGAGCAAATCGTCTCGCGGCTGCGGGCCGAGGGCTATGATCTGGTGCCGGAATATGCCCAGGCCGACCTGGTCGTGGTCAACACCTGCGGCTTTATCGATTCGGCCAAGGCAGAATCACTGGAGACCATTGGCGAAGCCCTGGCCGAAAACGGCAAGGTACTGGTCACCGGCTGCATGGGGGCCAAGCCTGAAGACATCACGGCAATTCACCCCAAGGTGCTGGGAGTCACCGGCCCGCACCAGGCCGATGCGGTGCTGGCCTCGGTACACCAGCACCTGCCACGGCCGCACGATCCGAAGATCGACCTGGTCCCGCCAGGCGGCCTGAAGCTCACACCGAAGCACTACGCATATCTCAAGATTTCAGAGGGTTGCAACCACAAGTGCAGTTTTTGCATCATCCCTGATATGCGCGGCAAGCTGCGTTCGCGGCCGCTAGGTATGGTGATGCGCGAGGCCGAACAGCTGGTCGAGCGCGGTGTGACCGAGTTGCTGGTGATTTCGCAGGACACCAGCGCCTACGGCGTCGATATCAAATACCAGAAAGACTTCTGGGCCGGTCAGGAATGGGAGACCCGTATCCAGGACCTGGCCCGGGCCCTGGGCCAGCTCGATGCCTGGGTGCGCTTGCACTACGTCTACCCTTATCCGCACGTCGACAAGCTGATCCCCTTGATGAACGAGGGATTGATCCTGCCCTACCTGGACATCCCGTTTCAGCACGGCAGCCAGAAGATACTCAAGGCGATGCGCCGTCCGGCTGCGGCCGAAAACACCCTGGAGCGCGTTCAGACCTGGCGCCGGGAGTGCCCGGAACTGGTCATCCGCTCGACTTTCATTGTTGGCTTTCCCGGCGAGACCGAGGCAGACTTCGAAGAGCTGCTGGACTGGCTGGGTGAAGCCCAGCTCGATCGGGTCGGCTGCTTCAAGTACTCACCGGTCGAAGGTGCGCGCGCCAACGCCCTGCCCGACCCGGTACCCGAGGACGTCAAGGAAGAACGCTGGCACCGTTTCATGCAGGTCCAGGCAGATATCAGCAGGGAACGCCTTAAGCGACGTATCGGCAGCGAGGAGCCGGTCGTCGTTGACCGCATCGAAGGCACCACCGCGATCGCCCGTTCCTACGGCGACGCACCGGAAATCGACGGCGTCGTCGTCGTCGAAAACGCCGGTAATGCCGCCATCGGCGACTTCCTCGACGTCAAAATCACCGGCACCGACCAGTACGACCTCTTCGCCCACCGCCTCGATTGATCCCGGGGTCGGGAAACGTACAAACCCGGTAACCACCGAAAGCACCGACGACACCGAAGAACTTTTTTCAATTCGGTGCTTTCGGTGTCTTCGGTGGTTCCAATCCCTTAGTGGCGGCAGTGCCAGCCGAGGTCGTGGCCCATCTGGTGGAAGTATTGCATGGTAGCCGGCTGCCAGGCGTCGCCGCCCTCCTGTTCAAAGAAGAACGGTTTGCGCTCGACGCGATCGGGTGCGATCTGGTTCATGTTCGCAGCGTCATACAGGCGGCCGTTGAGCATGGTGTGGGTGACATTTTCGCTCAGGCGGATGTTTGCCAGCACGTCACCGTCGACGACGAACAGGTCGGCCAGCTTGCCGACCTCGATCGAACCGATATCGCCGTCCATGCCGAAATAGCGGGCACCGTCGATGGTGGCACCGCGCAGGGCTTCCCAGGGCGTGAACCCGCCCTGCTCCATCATCCACATCTCCCAGTGAGCCGCCAGGCCGGCCAACTGGCCGTGGGCACCAATAACCACGGGCACCCCCAGCGCATTCATCTGCTTGGTCATTTCGGCCACGGCGATATGGTTGTAGAGCTCGTCCGGGGCGGTCGGTCGGCGGATGGAGCGCGGAAAGACGACCGAACGCGGCACGAAATTGAGCAGACGCTCGTTTTTCCAAACCTCGGTGCGGTCATACCAGTACTCCTCTCCCATCATGCCGCCGTAGGCCACTCCATAGGTCGGCGACCAGACCACCTCGGTCTGGCTCCAAAGCTGCTTCAGGTCATCGTAGGCGGTATGAATCGACAGGCTGTGCTCGATGCCGGTGTGGCCGTCGACAATCTGGTTCAGGTTCTGCTCCAGGCGCATACCCCCCTCGGGCACCACCATCACGTCGAGCTTGCGCCCCGCCTCCAGCACCTGTTGGCGCTGATCGCGGCGCAGGTAGTTGTAGCTCTTGACCGAGATCGCGCCCAGCTCCATCTGGCGCCGGACATGGAACTCGGCATCGTCGTAGCTGTTGATCTGCGCGGTCACACCCGGGAAGATCGCGCCATAGAGAATCCGGCCGGTGGAAAAGATGCGCGGGGCCAGGACCTTGCCGGCACGCTGCAGCTCGGCCATGGAGAAGATCCCGGCATTGTCGTTGGACGGGTCGTGGACCGTGGTCACACCGAAGGCCAGGTTGGCAATCTGGGCCCAGTTCTGCTGCGGCTGCAATTGCTGATTGCTCATCGGCCCATGAGCATGGGCGTCGACCAGGCCGGGCAGCACGGTCTTGCCCGCCAGGTCGAACTGGCGATAACCCGACGGAATCTCGACCTGGTCTGTGGCACCCACCGCGACAATGCGGTGGCCCTCCACCAGGATCACACCGTTTTCGATCACTTCCTGTTCCTCGGCGGCGTTGCGCATGGTCACGACGCGAGCACCGACCAGGGCAATACGACCATCATGCCGATCCGACTCAAGCTCGATGGACAGGTTGCGGCCTTCCGTCACGGGCTCCGGCAGTTCATCCGGTGCGCCGTCGAGAAAGGCAAAGGCATCGCTGAGCGAACGCGTGTACAAGGTGGCCCCGTGTGACCAGGCCAGAGTCTGGCTGTCGGCCGTGAAATGCAGATTGTCACCGGCCCGCGCCGAGACCTGGCGGACCGGGAAAGCGCGGCTGTTGGC
The DNA here is from genome assembly GCA_007131235.1 of Wenzhouxiangella sp. Classification (GTDB taxonomy): domain Bacteria; phylum Pseudomonadota; class Gammaproteobacteria; order Xanthomonadales; family Wenzhouxiangellaceae; genus Wenzhouxiangella. Next base: position 6,979 of record SLQY01000263.1, on the reverse strand, counting down.
GCCCAGGCTGACCGGCTTGCCGGCGGCAAAAAACGGCGCGACATAGGCGTTGTAGTGCTCGGTAAAGGCCACCCAGCGACCGTCCGGAGAGAGCTTGTACTCGGTAATCCAGTCGCCCACCAGGTGCTCGCGCTGATCGTGTCCGTCAAGATTGACGCTGTTGAGCAACAGCTGGTTGCCATCGCGCTGGCTGAACAGGATGCGCTGGCCATCACCGGTAAACTGCGGGCTGGCACCGCGCTCGGTAATCAGAACGGGCTCGCCGCCGTCGACGGCGACGCGATACAGGCCGGTGCGATCAGACCAGGCCGGCGAGGACAGGAAGCCGCCGCTGGTGCGCCGGTAGACGACCTGGCGAGCATCGGGCGAGAACGACGGCTCCAGGTAGTAACCCGGCTCGGTGCTCAGCACGCGGCCACGTCCGCGACCCACAGGATGGATGCGGACCGACCCAAGCGCCTCGTCTTCGAAAGTGGTGTAGACCACCCAGCGGCTGTCCGGTGAGAAGCTGGGGTAGAACTCCCAATGTTCGGTCTGGCTGGTCAGGCGACGGTGGCTGTCGCGCTCAAGATCATGCAGCCACAGATAGCCCAGGGCCTGGTAAATGGCATGGCGGCCATCCGGGCTCTGCTGGGTCCAGCGCGCCATGCGCACCGGGAACGTATCCGGCGCGACCTCGATCTGTCGTCTGAGCGCCGGATGCACCTGTTTCTCGGCACGCACATGCACCGGAATTTCCCGGTGCGAACCATCCAGGCCGACACGATGGAAACCACCCTGGGCCCAGATCACGATCGCCTGGCCCTCCGGGTGCCAGGCAAACGCCGGGTAATTGCCCATGTCTCCCGAGGTCTCTTGCTTGTCGCGATCCAGTCCTTCAAACAGGGTGCGCTCGATGCCTGACTGCAAATCGCGCACCATCAGCCGCGACGACAGCTCGGTGGGGTTGCGGCGCACAAAGGCCAGCTGCTTGCCGTCCGGCGACAGTACCGGTCGGATGGCACCGCCGGGGCCACCGGCCACGGTATCGGTCTGGCCAGTATTCAGATTCAGGCGGCGCACCGCGAAGATACCGCGGTTGGCGTCGCGGTTGTACTCCCAGACCGAGCCCGAGGTGACGTCCTGGCTGAAATACAGGTACTCACCGTCCGGTGAAAAGTACGGCTCGGCAATGTTTTTCTGCGACTGCTGACCATGCAGACGTTCGACCAGCTCAACGCCGCCGCCACCACCGCGGTGGTACATCCAGATCGAGCCGGCCGGAATGGACCTGCGCGACACATAGCCCTTGCGCGCGGCGATGTAGTCACCATCCGGCGACCAGGCCGGATTGTGCAGCAGGTGCTCGCGCTCGTCGCTGACCTGGACCAGGTGGTTGCCGTCAGCGTCCATGATCCAGATATTCTCGGCCCCGGCACGATCAGAAATGAACGCGATATGGCGCCCGTCCGGGCTGAAGCGGGGCTGGAAATTCCAGGCGATATCATCGGTCAGCGCCTCGGCCTCGCCGCCGTCAATGGAGACACGGTAGATGTCACCCAGGGTGTGGAAGATCAGGGTCTGGCCATCCGGACTGACATCGACATCCGACCAGGTAAAGGAGCGCGTATCGATACTGACCGACTGCCACTCACCCGGCGGTTCCAGCACCGACCAGTCACCATTGTCTGCGCTTTCATCGTTGCCATTGCCCGCTTCCGCTTGTTCATCGGCCAGAGCGGACGCGCATGCAAGAGCCAGCGCAAAAAGCAGAGAGACTACCCCGATACCTTTATTTTTCATATGCTTGCGTTTTCCATCACGTTATCACTTGAATTTTAGTCGACCAACAAGAAACAAAACCAACCCGCTCGCTCCCCAGCATCCTCTTCCCTCTTCCCTCTCACCGCTCATTCGCCACCCCGTGCGGCACATGGCCGGTCGCCACTTCCTGGCTGGCCGTCGAACAGTGCATCTGCTGATCATCGAAGAAGATATCGGCACCAAAGGCGCGCAGGAATGGTGCCTTGCTGCGCCCGCCGAGAAACAGCGCTTCGTCAACCCGGATGCCCCAGGCCCTGAGCGTCAGAATAACCCGCTTGTGGGCAGGCGCAGAGCGAGCCGTGATCAGCGCAGTGCGAATCGGGTTTTCTTCCAGCGGGTAGGCAGATTGAATGCGTTGGATGCCTTCGAGCACACGCTTGAACGGGCCGGCTGCCAAAGGCCGGGAAGCCGACTTTTTCTCGCTGTCGGAGAAGGCAGCCAAACCTTGTTCCTTGTAGACTCTCTCGGCCTCGTCGGAAAAAATCACGGCATCACCATCAAAAGCCAGGCGCAGCTGCCCCGATCGGTTTTCGCGGGTCGCCGACGGCAGGATCGTTGCCGCGGCATAACCTGCCATCAGCACCCGGCGCACATCATCATCATTGGCCGACAGAAACAGCTGAACCCCGGCCGGTTCAATGTACTGCGAGGGACTGGCACCATTGGTGAAAACGGCACGCTGCACGTCCAGCCCGTAATGCTCGATCGAATTGAATATCCGCAGGCCCGTGTCGGCGCTGTTGCGTGACATCAGGATGACTTCAACACCGGGGTGATCCATGCCGTCGTTGTTGAGCGCCAGCAGCTTCTGGGCCAGGTTGTAGGCCACACCGGGCTGCAGCACCTCGTCTTCGCGCTGGCGCTGGTAGTCCATGTAGGCCTCCAGCCCACCCTCCTCGAACACCTTGTGACTGGCGTCGAGATCGAACAGTGCTCGGGAAGAAATCCCGATCATCAGGGGGCCGAGGCTGGCGTCTTGGTTATTCATTTCATTCATTCGTTCGTTAGGATCAAGGCTCAAGGCTCAAGGCTCAAGGAGCAAGGAAAACCGCACTCCTTGCTCCTTGCTCCTTGCTCCTTGCTCCTTGCTCCTTGCTCCTTGAGCCTTGAGCCTTGCTCCTTGCGCCTTGTTCCTGCTTTCAAGACAAAAACTGCTCGTTCAATATCCGCTCTTCCAGCGAATGCTCGGGATCAAACAATAACCGATGGCGGATCTCTTCATGTTGACGCACTTCAACCCAGGCCACGTTGCGAAATTCATCGTAGTCGGCCGTTGCACTGACCGGACGACGCTCGGGTTGCAGCACCTCGAACCTTACCACCGCGCTGGCCGGAAGAATGGCCCCTTGCCAGCGGCGCGGCCGGAACGGGCTGATCGGAGTCAGTACGACGGCCTCGGTGCCCAGCGGAAGGATCGGGCCGTGAGCCGATAGATTGTAGGCCGTCGATCCGGCCGCGGTTGCCACCAGTGCCCCATCGGCCACCAGCTTCTCGACGCGCTCGCGGTCGTTGACCAGGATCTTCAGGTGCGCTGCCTGGTTGGTCTGACGAAGAAGAGAGACCTCGTTGATGGCCACGGCTGCGTGCTCGTGCCCGTCCAGGTCGCCAGCGGTCATCCTGAGTGGGTTGAGCTCGACCCGGCGGGCGGCCTGCACCCGCTCGGTCAACGCGTCGGGTTCGTAGCGGTTCATCAAGAACCCGACATCCCCGAGACGCATACCGAAAACCGGCAAGCCCAGGTCAGCATGTTCATGCAGGATGTGCAGCATGAAGCCATCACCACCGAGCACCACCAACACATCGGCGTGGCGTGGAGAAACGCGGCCATAGCGCTGTTCAAGATCCGCCAGGGCAGACGCCGAACCGGGATGGTCACTGGCAAGAAAAGCCATGGCGGGGGTTGATGACATCAGGCAGTGGCGTTCAGAAGCTGACCCAGGCCCTTGATGGCAACCTGCATCGACGGATAGTCAGCAGCGCTGGTGTTGCGCATTTCTTCAAGCATCACCGATACCCGGCCGGATTCAGCGCTGTAGCGCTGGAACCAGACAGCCACCGGCTCCGGTTCTTCCCCGGTTTCAATCAACACGCGGCGGACCAGCTGGCGATGGTAACTATAGAGCTCATCGCGCAGGTTCCCGCGGGCATGGGCATGCCATTGGCGCTCAACCGGGAGGCTTTCCACCTGCGCCCGCAACCACTTCAGGCACAGGCGATCAAGCAGCTCGAAGTAAATCCGGGCGACCTGCTCGACTGACATTTCATTCGACCGTGCTTCGTCGACGATATCCAGGGCCGAATGCAGGTAGCGCAAAGCGGCAATCTGGCGCGCCAGTGTGTCGGGAAAGCCAACATCGAGCAGCTCGCTGGCGCGTTCATCCAGGCGCTCTCGCAGCTCCTCGCCAAGCACATTCTCCAGGCATTGCTTGTATTCCTCGATACCTGGCTGGAAACGCTGCACCTTGCTGGAAATATCGATGCCATGGCCGCCTGGCAAGGTAATCAAGCGTCGCGTGACCTGGCGCAGGAGATTCCACATTTCCAGGATCGCCTCGGTCTGGAGCTCGGCCGGTACCTGGTTGTCGAGCGCTTCGACGTCGCGCCAGAAGTCCCGGGCACTGAAAATTTCCCGTGCCACCGTATAGGCCTTGGCCATGGTCGCCGAATTGGCACCGGTGTCTTCCCGGATACGCATTGCGAAGTGAGCGCCCATGCGATTGACGATGGAATTAGTCACCCGGGTGGCAATGATCTCGCGCCACAGTCGATGCTCGGGCATGAGTTCACCAAACCGCTTGCGCAGCGGTGTTGGGAAGTAGTCCTCGAGTTCTCGCGACAGGTAAGGATCCTCAGGAACATCGGACCCGAGCAGCTCCTGGTACAGCGTAATCTTGGCATACGACAGCAGCAGCGACAGCTCGGGCCGGGTCAAGCCCTGGCCGCGAGCGACACGCTCACGCAAGGTTTCCTCGTCAGGCAATTGTTCCAGGTCGCGATCAATCACACCCTGGCGTTCCAGCATGGCGATGAAATGCGCTTCCGAACCAAGTCGGCCACTGGTCAGATTCTCCATCATGCTTAGCGCCTGGGTCTGCAAGTAGTTGCTGCGCAAAACGAGCTCCGATACTTCGTCGGTCATCTCCTTGAGCAACTGATTTCGCCCTGGCACGTCGATTTGTCCGCCCTCGACGGCCTGGTTGAGCAAAATCTTGATGTTGACCTCGTGGTCGGAACAGTCGACACCGGCGGAGTTGTCGATGAAATCGGTATTGATCCGTCCGCCCTTGAGGGCAAATTCGATTCTGCCTCGCTGGGTCAAGCCGAGGTTGCCACCCTCTCCGATCACTCGACAACGCAACTCGGCACCGTTGACCCGCACCAGGTTGTTGGCCAGATCGCCTACGTCGGCGTGGCTTTCGCTGGCACCCTTGACATAGGTACCAATGCCGCCGTTCCAGAGCAGATCGACAGGTGCCTTCAGCAACTCGCGAATCAGCTCGTGTGGCGCCAGGCTGTCGGCCTCCACGCCCAGCCAGTCGCGCACCTGGGGTGAAAGTGGGATGGTTTTGGCCTGGCGCGAAAAGACCCCGCCTCCTGACGAAATCAGGCTTTTGTCGTAATCGGCCCAGGTCGAACGCGGCAACTCGAACAGGCGCTTGCGCTCGGCGAAGCTTGTTGCTGCATCCGGTGCCGGGTCGAGAAAAATATGCATGTGGTTGAAAGCAGCCTTCAGCTGGATGTGCTCGGAAAGCAACATGCCATTGCCGAACACGTCACCGGCCATGTCACCGATGCCGACAACGCTGAAGTCCTCGGCCTGGGTGTTCAGCCCCAACTCGCGAAAATGACGCTTTACCGACTCCCAGGCACCCTTGGCCGTAATACCCATCTTCTTGTGATCGTAGCCATTTGAGCCACCGGAGGCGAAGGCATCGTCAAGCCAGAAACCGTGCTCGGTCGAAATGGCGTTGGCGATATCGGAAAACGTGGCCGTACCCTTGTCGGCCGCCACCACCAGATACGGGTCATCTTCATCATCGGCGCGCAATACCTGCAATGGCGGCACCACGTCATCGCCATCGAGGTTATCGGTGATATCCAACAGGCCGCTGATGAAGCAACGGTAGCAATAAACGACTTCGGCCATGAGCTTGTCGCGGCCCTCGTCCTCGGGCGGCTGCTTGACCACGAAGCCACCCTTGGCGCCGACCGGAACGATCATCGTGTTCTTGACGTTCTGAGCGCGCAGCAGGCCGAGTACCTCGGTCCGAAAGTCTTCGCGTCGATCAGACCAGCGCAGGCCACCACGGGCAACCTTGCCGCCGCGCAGGTGGATGCCCTCCACCCGCGGCGAGTAAACCCAGATTTCGCGAAAGGGTCGTGGCGGCGGCAGATCGGGCACTATGGATGAATCAAGTTTGAAACTGACGTACTCGCGAAACTCGCCACGATCATCCTGCTGGTACATGTTGGTCCTGAGCATGGACCGCACCAGGTCGTAGAAGCCGCGCAGGATACGATCCTGGTCGGCGGAAGATACACTGTCAATGGCGCGCAGGATGGTTTTACGCACGACCATGATGTCGGTTTCACTGGCGGGAAGCTCACGCTGCTTCAAAAGCTCGTCAAGCAGCTCGACCAGGACCTCATCGTCGTAGGCGTCGGCCAGTTCCCGGCATTGAGCCTCCAGCGCCTTGCGCGCGGCCTGTCGCTGAGGCTTGCCGGCCTCGGCGCGGGCGGGGTCAAAACGAGCCTCGAAATACTCCACCAGCAATCGCGCCACCAGCGGCCAGGCCGACAGTGTCTGCTCCATGTAGCTTTGCGAGAATGGAATACCGGTCTGCAGCAGGTACTTGCAGCAGGCCCGCAGCATCGTGACCTGGCGCCAGTCCAGGTGAGCGCGCAGCACCAGGCGATTGAACCCGTCGTTCTCGCAGCGCTGACGCCAGGTTTGCTCGAACGCAGTCTGGAATTTTTCTCGAATCAACTCCAGGCGCAGATCCTGCCCTTCCGGCAGGCGCATATCGAAATCCTGAATCCATATGCGGTGGCCATCAGCCAGCTTCAGCTCGTAGGGGCGCTCCGAGACTATCTTCATTCCCAGGTTTTCAAGCATCGGCAGAACGTCGCTCAAGAGAATGGGGCGGCCGTGCTTGAACAACTTGAAGCGCACCAT
>SLQY01000222.1 GCA_007131235.1 Wenzhouxiangella sp. | reverse complement strand
TCCAGTCGGAAGTGGCATGACGCGATGCCTTGCGCGACTTGACCGATCCGGCCAGCTGAATCGCGCCGCCAAACAGCAGAAACTTTTCAGTCAGCGTGGTCTTGCCCGCATCCGGATGCGAGATGATGGCGAAGGTGCGACGGCGTGCGATTTCGTCAATGAGGCGAGTCATGGCAGCAGACTGGGAAAACCGTGCATTGTAGGCCATTCGACCGCTTTTGATGATTCGCACCCTGGTTGCAAACCAGCATTGGCGGCAATCAGCGTCACCGGCTGCAGCGCCGACGCATCCTGGGGCCGCACAATCTGGCTATGTTAGGATTGCTGTCGGTTTCATGGGAATGAATTGCGTGCGCCGGAGCTTGACTCGGCACTTGGTCGCCTTATCGATGATCAGCGCGCTGGCGGGCGGTCCGGTGATGGCGCTTTCCCCGCCGCCGCCGCTGCCGATCGACACGCTTGAAGCCTTCTTTGAGGCGATGAATGGCGACCAATGGTATCGAAATGATGGCTGGCTTGACCCTGAAGTCCCTGTATGCGAATGGTACGGAATCACCTGCGTTATCGAACTCCCGCAATTTGGGGGCTTCAACTGGATTGGTTACATTCGCCTGCCAGGCAATAACCTCAGCGGAGAACTCAGCTCACAGTTGATTGACCAGCTCAATGGCAACAGCTCGGTCGGCATCCCCAGCATCGAACTCGACCTGTCCGGTAACGCCATCGGTGGCGAGCTGCCGGAGCTGCCCGTAGGTATCCCGCGACTGATCCTGGCCAATAATCAGATCGAGGGGCCGTTGCCGCAAATTCCCGGCTTCAACCCGTCGGCAGGGAACTCACCCCATCATCCGCCATTGCGACTGGACTATCTCGACCTGTCAGGCAATGACTTCAGCGGCACGATTCCCGAACTTTGGCAGCAAATTTTGATGTTGAGCCACCTCGACCTGTCTGACAACCGGCTCGAGGGCAGCATCGAAACCGCCCTGGGCGTCCTTGCTGACGAAAATGCCCTGCTCCGCCTGGCCGATAATCCAATGAGCGGCCCGATCGACCCCGAGTGGCTGGTCGACCTGCACCTGGGTGCCATCAACCTGTGCTGGACCGAAATTGTGATTGACGATGCCGAGGTCGAGTCGTGGCTGGAGCTTGTCCACGAGGGTGGCTCGCCCCAGCTTTGCATGGAACGCGAACGCCTGCCCCTGAATCCGGGTATCAGCGGCAGCTGGTTCGACCCGGCCCGTCCCGGCGAGGGCTTTTCCATGATGCTTCTGGAAGACGGCACGTCACTGATCTATTGGTTCAGTCACATTTCCAGAAACCGTCAACTATGGCTGTTCAACAGCGGGCATATCGCTGAAACCACCGCCCGCTTCCAGCCACTGCTGCGCACAAGAGGCCAGTTCGGCCTGGGCTTTCAGGGGGTCGAAAATCCTCTGCTCCGAGGTGGCGAACTGCGCCTGGACCGGGTCGAAAATGGGGCCTTGCATGCCGAGTTCCGGGTCGCGTACACCGGCTATGATCTTGCCCAGCCCGGGGACATTGAAACGGCTTGGCCGCCAATCCCCGACAACGCCTTTCGCAGCGACCACCAGCAACTTTCCCGCTTGGCCGGCAGCCGTTGCGACAACCAGGATCCGCGTCAGTGGATTTCGGGCGCCTGGTACAACCCGGACCAGACCGGGGAGGGATTCGTCGTCGAAGTCATCGAGGACGGTCGCGGTGTCGTCTACTGGTTTACCTACACCCCGGCCGGGACCAATGACGGACTTGAGCCTGAACGTTCTGGCGACTGGCAGGCCTGGATGACCGGCGACGGTCACTTCGATGGCAACACCCTGACTATCGAAAACCTGTGGCAGCCGCGCGATACCGCCTTTGGCATGCCAGGCGACGCCCAAGGCCTGGCCAACCTGCCGTTCGGAAGCCTCAGCTTGAGCTTCCACGACGATCTTGCCGGCGAAGCCAGTTTCGACAGCATTGACGAAGTCTACGGCAGCAACCACTTCACCATCGAACGCCTGGCCCGCCCGATGCTGGCTGACTGCCCCGATCCTTAATCCCAGTCGTAATCTCAGTCGCCGGCACTGACCCGCGTGCCGGCCCGAGGTGTAAACGCCTCACCGTTCCAACCTTCGAACTCGAAGGGCACCGAAACGAGCTGCATGTCGCGGTTGACCTGAATGACGAAATGCAGGTGCGGTCCAGTGGAAAAGCCGGTATTGCCCGATCGTCCAATCTGCTGGCCACGCCGTACCTGCTGCCCGGGCTGCACCGACACCCCGTTGTAATCCAGGTGGGCGTAGACCGCCATGCTGCCGTCGTCGTGCAGGATGCGTACAAAGTTGGCCCTGGGACCATGGTATTCGCGGTGAGTGCCGGCGCGACTGAACCAGCGCGCCTTGTCCATTACCACCCCTTCGCGGGCGGCGTGAACGGGTGTGCCGATCGGCATGCTGAAATCAACGGCGTAGTAGCTGGCGGGCTCATTGTGGCTGAACTCGCCGCCAAATGCCTGACCGACCAGAAACTCTCCGTCAGGCGGCAGCGGCAGGCGATACGGACGCTCGGGCCGGTGTCGCGCACCTGTCCGACCGGGCACCGTCTCGGTCCGCAGCTGGTAGCGCCAGGAGCGGCGCGGATCCAGCGCACCAATGGTGACCAGCTCGCGTTCGCTGTCGCCGTCCAGAACGAACACACCGGGCAGCTCGGGCTCACTGACCACGTTGACCGCATCGGCCAGATCGATCCTGACACTCAGGGGACCATGGCTGCGATTGCGAAACCACCATACCGGTGCATCATCGGGCCCGCTGCGCCGGACAGTGAGCAACGTTTGCGGCTCTCGCGTCGCCTGCTGCACCCGCACCTCGACATCGGTATCCGGCTTGCGATCAGTGAAGTGGGTGATGCCGTGTTCGTCGGTGTAGCTGTAGATGGTTTGTGCCAGGGCCGCTGCTGGCAAGGTCAGCAGCAGGGCGAGAACGGGAACGAGGCGGGAAGAGGGGGGTAAGGGATTCATTGGTCAAACAGACACGGGGGGCGATTCAAGGTTCAGTGGTCAGTCTGACATGGGTCCCGGCCGCGTTGGGCCGGGCTACGACTCCTAGCCGCGCAGGGCCAGGCTACGACTCCTCGACTAAGCTAGCACTCGATTACGTTGACCGCCAGGCCACCGCGCGAGGTTTCCTTGTACTTGGTCTTCATGTCACGGCCGGTGTCGCGCATGGTCTTGATCACCTTGTCCAGGCTGACCCGGTGTTTGCCATCGCCGGCCATCGCCATGCGGGTGGCGTTGACCGCCTTGACCGCGCCCATCGCATTGCGCTCGATGCAGGGTATCTGGACCAGGCCGGCGACCGGGTCACAGGTCAGGCCGAGGTTATGCTCCATGCCGATTTCGGCAGCATTCTCGACCTGATCCATCGTCCCGCCCAGGGCGGCTGTCAGGCCACCGGCAGCCATCGAGCAGGCCACGCCGACCTCACCCTGGCAGCCGACCTCGGCACCGGAGATCGACGCGTTTTCCTTGTACAGAATGCCAATGGCCCCGGCGGTGAGCAGGAACTCGATCACGCCATCCTCGGAGGAACCGGAGACGAAGCGGCGGTAGTAATGCAGCACGGCAGGGATAATGCCGGCCGCGCCGTTGGTCGGAGCCGTGACCACGCGGCCACCGGCGGCATTTTCCTCGTTGACCGCCAGCGCGTAGAGATTGATCCAGTCGAGCTGGTCGAGATTGTCCTCTCGCGCGCGGTGCCTGAGCTTGCGATACAGCGTCGGGGCGCGCCGGGCCACCTTCAGTCCGCCAGGCAGGTAACCGGTCTGCTCGATGCCGCGCTCGACGCAGGTCTGCATGGCTTGCCAGATCGACAACAAGCCGTCCCGCACCTCGTTCCTGCTGCGCCAGGCCTGCTCGTTTGCCAGCATCACGTCGCTGATGCGCAGGCCGTGCTCATCGCAGATGGCGAGCAACTCGTCGCCCGTGTGGTAGGGATATTTCAATGCGGTGCTATCGGCGACGATGCGGTCGGCAGCCGCCTCGTCAGCATTGACCACGAAGCCGCCGCCGACCGAGTAATAGTCGCGCGTCAAGCGGGCTTCTCCCGCCCCATCAAAGGCCGTGAATCGCATGCCGTTGGAATGGTGCGGCAAGGTCTGGCGCTTGTGAAAGACCAGGTCTTCGCGCAGGCGAATGCGGATCTCGCGCGCCCCGGCCAGGCGCAAGCGTCCGCTTTCGCTGATCTCGGCCATGCGTCTGCCGATGTGGTCAGGGTCGACCTGGTCCGGCACCTCGCCCTCCAGGCCCAGCAAGACGGCACGATCGGTACCATGACCACGCCCGGTATGACCCAGCGAGCCAAACAGATCGACCCGAACCCGTTCCACGGCGGCCAGGTGGCCGGACTCATCGAGGCGCTGCAAAAAAACGCCAGCCGCGCGCATTGGCCCGACGGTGTGAGAACTCGACGGTCCGATGCCAATCTTGAAAAGGTCGAAAATGCTGACGGCCATGGGCAACAGTTTATACCCTGCAGCGGCCCATGCCACGATGGATTGGATGGCCCTGACTGGACGACCGGCCGCGAGAATGGAATACTTGCCGTCCAATCGAACGCGACAACACGACCATGGGCGTTTTCCTCTATTCACGCAACGATTGCAGTCTGTGCGACAAGGCCGAGGCCTTGCTTGCCGAGGGCGGCTTCAGCAAGCACTATGAAAAGATTGATATCGACAACGACATCGAGCTGTTGCAGCGCTACGGCGACCAGATTCCCGTGCTGCTCAGGGAAGATACCGGCGAAAAGCTGGCCTGGCCATTCACCGCTTCGCAGGCACGCACACTGATCGATGGCTAGTACGGCAATCACTCATATCGATGCCCCACGCCTGTCGCAGGCGATGCTCTCCGGCATCGCCAACGTACTGCGCCGTCGTGACTACATCAACAGCATCAACGTTTTTCCCGTGCCCGACAGCGATACCGGCACCAACCTGGCCTTCACCCTGGCCAGCGTGCGCGGCGCAATCGAGCAGCCCGGCAAGCGCAGCCTGCCCGAGCTGCTCGAACAGGTTGCCGATGCAGCGATCAGTGGCGCACGTGGCAATTCAGGCGCCATCATGGCCCAGTATTTTCAGGGCCTGAGCGACAGCAGCCGCGAGTTCCAGGTGTTCGATGCCCAGCGCCTGGCCCAGGCGTCGACCGCGGCCGCCCAGTCGGCCTGGGGTGCCATGTCAGAGCCCGTGCCGGGCACCTTGCCCACGGTGCTGGAAGACTTCGCCGACGAGCTGGGCAAGCTGGCAGCCAGCGGCATCCAGGACATCCGCGAGCTGATGCAGCGTGGTCTCAAGCGCGCCCGGCAATCGCTGGCCAATACGCCCAGCCAGTTGCCGGTGTTGCGCGAAGCCGGCGTGGTTGATGCCGGTGCCCAGGGCTTCGTCGACTTTCTTGATGGCATCTGGCGCTACATTCGCTCGGGAAAGATACTGGCCATGCCCGAAGGCCGCTCGGCAACCAGCGCGCTGGCGGCGGGTTCGACGCTGGCCCGGACCGAGCCCCCCGGTGAGCATCGCTATTGCACCGAGTGCCTGATCGAAGGCCAGACGCTCGACGTGGCCGGGCTACGCAACCGCCTCGAGGCACTGCCAGCCAGCTCCCTGGTCGTCGCCGGGGGCGGGCGGCGGGCACGCGTCCACATCCACACCGACGCACCGGGCGAGGTTTTCAGGATTTGCACCGAGTTTGGTGAAATCCGCCAGCAGAAAGCCGATGACATGACCCGTCAGCATGGGCTGATGAATCAGCACGGCCGGGTCGCGATCGTGACCGACTCGGCCGCCGATCTGCCGACCGAGGAAGTCGATCGGCTCGGCATCCACGTGGTGCCGGTGCGGCTGAATTTTGGCGACGAAGAGTTTCTCGACAAGCTCAGCATTTCGCCGGCCGATTTCTACCGAAAGCTCGCCGGCAGCGACGTCAAACCGCAGACCTCACAGCC
>SLQY01000151.1 GCA_007131235.1 Wenzhouxiangella sp. | reverse complement strand
TCGCCAGCCCTGGTCAAGGCCGTGTTCACCGCGGCCGCCCAGGACCTGGTCGGTAACGTCAACGCTAACGGCCAGACCATGGGCCATCGCCCCGATCGATTCCAGGGCTACGGTCGCCTGGACCTCGACCTGGTGATGAACCACGGCCTGGAAGTCTTTCTGTACGACCAGGATTTCGTCTTCAACGAAGCAGGACAAAGCTGGAGCGTCAACGTCACCGCCGTCGACCCCGACCAGCCGATCCGCATCATGCTTGCCTGGACCGATGCTCCCGGCCATGGCAACGGCGGCACGACACCGGCCTGGGTGAACAACCTTGACCTGGCCGTCAGCGTGCAGGGACAGACCTACTTCGGCAACAACATCGGCACCGACGGCTGGTCTCAGCCCGGTGGCCAACCCGATGATCGCAATAACCTGGAAGGTGTCTTTCTTGCCCCGGCCCAGCATGCCGGCGATAGCGTCGGCGTGCTGGTATCGGCCACCGACCTGGCCGGCGATGCCCTCAACCCCTGGAATCCGGGCGACCCCTCGCAGGATTTCGCCCTGGCTTGTTACAACTGCCTGATCGGTGACCCAAGCTTCAGTCTGGGCACGGCCTCGACGACAGCCGAAGCCTGCGCGGCCGGGGCTGAGGCCGAGGAAATCGTCCGACAGATCAATGTTGCCTCGATCGGTCCTTTCGAAGGGCTGATCAGCTTCGATGTTGCCGACCTGCCGACTGGCGTGACCAGTGTCATCGACCCTGTCGAAGTCGAGGCACCGGCCCAGGTCAATTGGACCCTGAGTGTCAGCGACAGCGCAGAGGCCGGTGAATACGCGATCAAGCTCAGCGGCAGCAGCGATGACATCGTTCGCGACCTGCCCTTCTCGCTGACCGTGTCTGCCCCACTCGTCGACGGACCCGATCTCGAGCATCCGGCAGACAGCGCGGCCGACCTGGTGCTGCGGCCTACGTTCAGCTGGCAACTGCTGGCCGGCGCCGGTGGCTACCGCATCCAGGTTGCCGATGATGCAGACTTTGCCTCGATCGTGCTAGACAGCCTGACCGACGAAGCCACTTTTCGCCCGGAAACGGCGCTGGAAAAAGACCAGGTGTATTACTGGCGGGTAGCGGGGGAAAACCTGTGTGGAGAGGGCGACTGGTCCGATGGTCGCAGTTTTTCGACGCGGCTGGATCCGTCAAGCGCGATTTCCGACGAGGCGCTCAGCTTCAAGATTGCGCCCAACGCCATTGGCTCGCAGGCCCTGACCCTGAGCAACACGGGCACCGGCAACCTGACCTTCCAGATTTACTCCGACCAGGTCGGAGCCGGCCGTGACGACCACGACCAAGCACTCGATGAAGTGCTCGCCATCGAAAACTTCAGCCTGCCCGGACAAGGCAACTACGAAACCAGCGCGTTCGCCGGCGACGACTCGCGCGGCCAGGTGGTTGGCTTCAGCTTCCAGGGCACGGTCAGCGGAATTTCCGGCAATGGCACCTGGGCCTCGGACCTGGTTCTGACCCTGACCTCGCCCGAAGGCGTCAGCTACACGGTCGGCGGCTACCAGAGCGGCAATCCGGCGTGGGATTTCGACGGATCCGGGTCGAACAACAACGGCACTTACAGCAGCACCCATATCGGCCCCGCCATCTTCGGTGCGGACGGAGTCAACGATCTTGGCGAGTGGGATGTCAGTTTCGACCATACCTGGAATGACACCATGAACTGGTCGGATGTCACTATTACACTGCACAAGCAGCCACTGCCCTTCTGCCGAGAAGACGTCACGCCGGCCGACTGGCTGTCGGCCACGCCCATGGTCGGCAGCGTCGCTGAAGGCGATATGCTCGACATTGCAGTCGAAGTCGACAGTACCGGGCTTGGTGCCGGCGATTACCTGGCCTACCTGTGCATGGCGACCAATGACCCTGACGCCGAACTGGTCCTGCTGGCGGTTGAATTGACCGTCGATCCGCTAGCCGAGCCGGTGATCACGGTCTCACCGGGTGAACTGGCGCAGTCCGTCCTGGCCGACGACCAGGCCCAGACCATCCTGGAAATCGCCAACTCCGGCGGTGCCTTGCTCGAATGGAGCCTGGCTGCCGCCGAACCGGATGCCAGCTACACCTCAAGAATTGATCACCGGGAAGCCCAACCACTGGCCTTGCCTCGGGGCGGTTCTCGGGCCCGGACGCAAGGCGTTTCCGGGCACTTTGAGCCGCTCATTCGCGGCAACGGCCCGTTGCTGCCAATCAGCGGTAACTGGTCAGAAGGCTTCGAGAATATCGCTACCCTGCCCGACGCCGGCTGGGTATTCGACAATCGCAGTGACCCGCTGGGTCCGGCCGGCTGGTTCCAGGGCGTTCCGGAAGAATTCGAAGCCCAGGCGGGTCCCGATGACAGCTATGTCGCCGCCAACTTCCTGAGCACCATCGAGGATGGCGTGGGCACCATCAGCAACTGGCTGATCAGCCCCGTGATTGCTCTGAGCAATGGTACCGAGATCCGCTTCTGGACTCGAACCATGGCTGAGTCGGAAGGCTTCGAAGACCGTCTGCAGGTGCGCCTGAGCAGTGCCGGAGACAGTACCGATGTCGGTAATTCGGCCACCAGCGTTGGTGATTTCAGCGAACTTTTGCTCGATATCAATCCGACCTACTCAGCCACCGGCTACCCGCGCGAATGGACCGAGTACGTGCTGGTCATCGAGGGCGTGAGCGAACCGAGCACCGGGCGGGTCGCCTTCCGCTACTTCGTCGAAAACTCGGGCGGCCAGGGCAGCAATGGTGACTACCTCGGCATCGACACGTTCAGCGTCACCCAGCCAGACCTGGTCGGGTGCCAGTCTCCCACCAGCTTGCCCTGGCTCAGCTTCAACCCAAGCTCGGGAGAAACTGCACCGGGAGATACCAGCCAGGTCACAGTCACGCTGGACGCCAGCGGGCTTGAAGAAGGCCCTTACCACGGCCTGTTGTGCCTGGAGAGCAATGACCCGGCAACACCGCTGGTCGAGGTCCCGGTGCTGATGAACGTCGCCGGCGACGACGTGTTCGCCGATCGCTTCGAGAACTGAGCATGATCCAAAACCCGGCAACCAAACAGGTTGCCGGGTTTTGGCCATTCGATCGATTCCACTGCAAGCCATGAGCTCAAGCCACCCATTGTGGCCGTGCTGTCTTGTCGAGCCATGACGGACCGGAGCAGGCAGGTGTTCCTGACAAATCGAATAGCATGTCCAGGACATGGCCGTAACCTCAAAGCCCGACACCGATTTGTCAGCCAAGCTAGACCAGCTACAAGCACGCCAGGCTGATTATCAGGACAAGCTCAAGACGCTGCGAGCCAGTGGCGAGAAACAGCTAAGCGTGGTCGACCCGGATGCCCGTCGTTTGAAGAAGCATGGTCAAAATGTGACCGGCTACAACGTGCAGGTCAGCGTCGATAGCAAGCACAAGCTATTGGTTGCTGGTGAAGCCACCAGCGATGGCAACGACAGCAACCGCCGGCCCGCCGGTGTCGGCGCGCGAAGCCCACAAAGTCAGCCCAAACCGAAGACCGCACACAGGCCGAGCAACGCTCGGCGATGCGATGGGCGAAGCGCCTCAAGCGGGTTTTCCAGATTGATGTGGAGACCTGTCCGACTTGTGGGGGCACGGTCCAGATCATCGCCTGCACGCGCAACGGCTTCAGTTGAGCGGTCCGGCGGCGCTCGTACCGGAATAGGCCAATGACGGGCACTTTGGCGTGCTTCGTCGTTCGATTGGCTAGGACAGGGGAGAATCGGGCGAAATCCGAACCACTGCGGGCTGCAAACGGGGTCAAACGCCGGCTCGACTTGGCTCCGGATTCTCCTGGAAATCAGTAAATAGGGGTTTATGCTTCCTATACTCGAAAAGGGGAAAGGGAAGATTAGGTGGGGATTCCATCTCGGGGTTAGTATTGGCGACAGTCGACAACGTTTCGAATCAAGGGGAGGATGTGCATTGACCGAAAAACTGGAACAGCCTGTGACTGCGCTGCTGCATAGCTGGTGCCAGGGCAATGAAACGGCACGCGACCGATTGATACCACTGGTCTATGCTGAAATGCAGAAGCTGGCAAGGCGCGAACTACGCCGCGAACACGCCGGGCATACGCTGCTGACCCGCGACCTGGTGCATGAAGCCTATGAGCGCCTGGTCAGGGCCGAAGTCCCCTGGAACGATCGGGCGCATTTTTTTGCCATTGCGGCACGCACCATGCGCCGGGTACTGGTCGATCACGCGCGCGCCAAGCAGGCCTGGAAACGTGGTGCCGGGGCCACCGTGTTTTCACTCGATCAGCTCCATCGGCAAGACCAGCCGCAGGCTGCCGATGGACGACAGTTCGATCTGCTGGACATCGACGAAGCCCTGACCAGGTTGGGCGAGATTGATGCGCGCATGGAGCAGGTGGTCGAACTGTGTTTCTTTGCCGGCATGACCCACGAAGAGGCCGCCGCGGCCATGGGCAGCTCGCGGGCGACAGTACAACGCGACTTGCGTTTTGCCAAGGCATGGCTGCGCAACTACCTGGAAAACGATTGATGGATGACGCACGCTGGCAAAGGGTTCAGAAACTGTTCCACCAGCTGCTGGAACTCGACGAACCGCAGCGCCAGGCCTTTCTCGACGAACATTGCGCCCAGGAGCCGTCCTTGCGCGCGGAACTGGACGCACTGATCGCGGCCGACAACGAGGCAACCGAGTTCTTCAACGAAGGCCGGAATGTCTCCGTGCCCGATGCCCAGGCGGCAGCGGAAGACGATGAGAATATCGGCCGCAGCCTGGGTCACTATCGCCTGATCCGCCGACTGGGCGAAGGCGGTATGGGTCTGGTGTACCTGGCCGAGCGCACCGATGGCGAGTTTGAGCAGAAGTCGGCCATCAAACTGGTGCGCACCCCCTGGTTCGGCCCGCAGCTGCATGCGCGCTTTCTCGCCGAACGCCAGATTCTGGCTCGCCTGGAACATCCCTGCATTGCCCGGCTGCTGGACGGCGGCACCACGCCGCTCGGCCAGCCCTACCTGGTGATGGAGTATGTCGATGGTGTGCCCGTTGACATTTACTGCGACCAGAAGGACCTTGACACACGCCAGCGCCTGGAACTGTTCCTCAAGGTCTGTGACGCCGTCGCCTATGCCCATGGTCAACTCATCGTCCACCGCGACATCAAGCCGGCCAATATCCTGGTTGCACCGGACGGATCGCCGAAACTTCTGGACTTCGGTATTGCCCGGCTGATCGATACCGATTCAAACTCGGCTGAACTGACCATGGCCTCGGGGCAGGCGCTGACCCCGGAGTACGCCAGCCCCGAGCAGGTGCGCGGCGAACCGGTGACCACGGTCAGCGACGTCTATTCGCTTGGCGTGCTGCTCTACCGATTGCTGTCCGGCACGCTGCCGTATCGATTCAAGACCCGCGCACCACAGGAAATCGAGCGCGTGGTCTGCGACACGGTGCCGACCCGCCCCAGCGTGCTGTCGGCGCAGGCCACCCGCGAGCGCGGGCCGGCATTGCGACGAGAACTGAGCGGCGATCTCGATACCATCGTGATGAATGCCCTGCGCAAGACACCGCAACGGCGCTATGCCTCGGTCGCCGCACTGGGCGATGATATCCGCCGCCACCTGGACTGCCGACCCATTCTGGCCCGGCCGGCCAGCCGAAGCTACGTGCTCGGCAAATTTCTGCGGCGCAACCGCGCTTCTGTGTCCGCGGCCGCTGCGGCCTTGCTGGCGCTTGTCGCTGGCAGCGTGCTGGCCGTATGGGGCATGCTGACCGCCCAGGTCGAGCGCGACCGGGCCGAAGTCGAGGCGTTCCGAGCCGAGCAGACCTCGGCGTTTCTTACCAACATGCTCTCGTCGGTCAACCCGGACTACAGCCGCGGAGCTGACACCGAGCTGCTCAAGCGGCTGCTCGGTGATGCCGCCCAACGTGTACCCCTGGAACTGGCTGACCAGCCGTCCGTGCGAGGGGATATCGAGGCCGTGATCGGCCGGGCCTATCTGATGATCGGTGAGCTTGAGCGTGCGTGGACACATCTGAGTACGGCCAGCGAACTGGCGCAGGAAACCAGGGATGAACACCGCCTGCTCCAGACCCGCCTGTCGCTGGCCCGGCATGCGGCCTATTCCCGCGACCCGGCAACCGGGCTGGAGCGCCTGGAGACGCTGTTGAGTGAAGCCGACAGACTATCGCCAGAAGACCCGTTGCGTTTGCGGGCGCTGGGTCTCAAGGCCCAGTTCCTGATGGACCTCAACCGCCTGGACCAGGCCGAATCGGTTCACCTGGATATCCTCCACCACAGCGAAGGCAGTCCTGATCCTGCGGTGATCGATACCCGCCTGGGCGCCTTGCTTTCCACGGCTCAGATCCTCGCCAGGCGGGGTGAGTTCGAGCAGGCCCTGGCTCGTCTCGAGCAAACACAAAGCGAGGCCCTGCGCTGGCAGGACCCCGCCGCCTGGCGTTATCGGCAATGGGCCGTGAGTCTGGAAGCGATTCTCTACCTGATGCGCCAGGACTACGCCTCGGGCATACCGCTGTTGCGGCGCAGCATCGCCCTGCAGGAGGAACACTTCGGGCCCGATCATCCGTTTCTGATCGGCGAGATCAACAACCTGGCCAACGCCCTGAAATCCAGCGGGCAATTCGAACAGGCCCGCGCACCGTTCGAGCAGGCCCTGGCCATGGCGCGGGACCACCATGGTCCGGACCACTGGATGAGCCTGCAGATTCAAGGCACGCACGCCGACCTGCTGCGGATCCTTGGCGAGACGGAAGCGGCAGTGACCAGCCTGCGCGAGGCACTGACGCTGGCCGGATCTTCGCTCCCGGCCGAACACCCGCAGCATGGCGTAATTCGACGCGCGCTGGGCCAGGCCGAGTTGGCCCTGGGCGAACAGCAAACCGGCATCGCGCTTCTCGAAGAAAGCGTGTCACTGCTGAGTGATAGTCTCGGACCAGAGCACCCTGAAACCGCCCAGGCGCAGGAAGCGCTGACTGAAGCACGGGCAGCATCGGACCCGGCTACTACACCCTGACACCCAGAACCCTCCCTCGAAATCGGCTATTCCACACGAGCTTGATGCTTTTTTCCCACGGCTCGCGCTTAGTACATGAAAGAACTCACAAGGAGGACCATCCGATGCTTTTCATGTACTTCATACTGCCGGTAATCATGCCCGGCTTCGACCAGGGGGCCGGGCGATGATTTCGATCAACCACATCGTCAAGCACCTGCCGCAGAACTGCTACAGCAATGACGAGCTGATCCAGGCCAATGAGCCGCTTTTCGAAACTGCCCGCCAGGCCGGCGTCAGGTTGCCGGAATTCGACGAGACCTTCTGGGAATACCTGGGTGTCGAACGTCGGCACCTGTACGTCGACCTCGACGATCCCGGCGCCTGGTGGAAGGCCGGCAAGGGCCGCTATCCGATCGCCCGCGAGGCGGCCGCATCCTACGTCGAGCTGATGAAAGATCACCCACCGTTGCGAGAGGACGATCGAGTCGTCGTCATCTCCAACACCGTGGATGTGGCCGCGCCCAATATGGGCTACGCAATGATCGCCCACCTGCGCCGCATGCTCCCGGACTTCGAGGCGCCCCAGGTGATCACCCTGGCCGGCGAAGGCTGCAGCGGCTACATCTCGGGGCTGCGTGAGGCTGACATCTTCCTGTCCTCACGGCCCGATGCGCGGGTGGTCATCGTCACCGCCGAAACCCTGGGCTCGATGCTGTGGAACCCGATTTCCGAGGGACCTGCCCTGGCCTGTGGCACCCCGCAGATGGTGGTCGGCCTGGCCATCCAGCGACTGCTTTTCGGCGACGGCTGCACCGCATCGCTCATCAGCCGCGACGGCGAAGGCCACCGCTTCTCGAACTTTTCCCGCTGGGACAACCTCGACCCGAACGACGTGAGCCTGCTGGAAAACACCCACACCGGGAGTCAGTCCGGCGAACCGATTCCACCGTTCGGCTTTTTTCAGCAGCAACCCAGGGAGCTGATGGAGCGCCTGGCCGGCGACTACCTTCCGCGTGCCCTGACCAAGCTTTCAGGCATCGAGCAGCGTCCCGAGAAGTTCGCCATCCACACCGGCTCGCTGAAGATCCTGCAACTGGTCAAAAGCGGCCTGGGACTGGCCGAAAAAGACCTCGACGCCTCCGCAGCCATCCTCCGCGACCACGGCAACATGAACAGCAGCACCGGCCCGATGGTACTGGCCGCCATGCCGGCCGGCGCTCCAGTCTTCAGCCTCTTCTTCGGCCTGGGCTTCAGCCTCCAGGCCGCCTGGTAGCACCAGTCATCGCCAGGTCGACATGCTTGTCGACCTGGCCCCGCTTGAACTCGAGACTCTTCTCGCAGACGCGCCATTTCTGCCTTAAGTTATCATTGATCTGATACTTATTCATAATGGCATGCACGGCTGATGCACTAACTCCATGTTAGCCGGAGACCGTCAATATTCATTGACGGCCAGGGGCAACGCTGGGGGCACCCGTACCAGGGCTTTCAGCTGTTGGAATAGCATCGCTTTGAGCAGCACCTGCGCAATCATCAACCGTCTCCAGGTCATCGACGACAACTGAATTCAAAGCGAATAGGAACAAGGGCGTCATCTCTCTCCCGAAACGGAGTATTCCTCGGATAGACCACGCCTTCGCCTTCGACCGCTTCCTCGGTGATTCTGATAGTTGGTTGATGGCGAGAGCTGGCGATGTATTCCCAGCTGTCTAGTCCGATCCTGGTGAAGTCGATGCTGTATCGGTACTCATCGTCACCCGCGCTGGGTTCGTAGCGTTGAAACCGGAAATTGACGTCATCACCTTCGGCGAGCCAGCGCAAGTAAAAACTCTCCGGCCGGACCGCGCAGGTAGACCATCTCACATCATGGCGCTCTCCATCGAACTCGATAAAGCCTCTCATTACGGGTCCTGAGTGATCACCTCCCGGTGCCGCATTCGACGTTGCCTGTTCATGACCATCTCCGCCGCAGGCGACCAACACCAGCGAAAAAAGTCCGACTGTCAGAATATGTTTGTTTTTCATCCCTGTCTATCTCCAATACGGTTGCATGCGGACGCATTGACTGCGCAGTACGACTGTGAGCAGTTTCGAATGGGCTCGCCTTCTTATTTCGTATTGGCTGAAGAAAACCGGCCACCCGATGTGCCCGAGGCACCTCAGGAGCCGGCTTCGGATCGCAGCTACAGCTACCAGCCCTACATCGAGCTGCTGTCGCGGCTATGTCGCAAACCAGCACTTGGGACACAGCATCTAGGCCATCGGGCAAAGCAATCCCTTATGGATTCTGTACTTCGAGCCGGTTATGAAATAGTAGATTGGGCAAGTACTCAAAGGGTCCGAGATCCACCGCATCACAGACCTTGCGCGGGTTGCCGTCGAGGTCGGTGACGCTGTTGATGTCGTCGATGTAGGCGTTGTTGCCGGTATCAATGGCCCGGGAGCCGGCGTTCAGGCGAAGGTTGCCGATGCTGGTGGGCGCTGTCTCAGGGTCGGGCATGTTCATGAACATCGGATCGGCATCAGGCAGGTTGTTGCCGCTGTCAATGCCGCAGGCACTGTTCCAGGCGCAATCGGGATTGCAGCCTTGCACCAGGCTGTGGCTGAGCTGGGGGCTGGCGTTATTGTCGTTGACAATGGAAGCACTGGCCGTGCCGGTGCCGCTGCTATCGAGGTTGTTCCAAAGGACGGTGTTGCGGATGAGTGAATCGCTGTTGTCGGTGTTAAAGATCCCGCCGCCGTGAATGCCGGCGCGGTTGCCGCTGAAGCTGACATTGCTCAGGGTGGAGCGACATCGAGCTGGCGTGGCAACCGACAGCAGGGCCGTGGCCCGTGCTGGTGGACCCGAGCCAGACCGACCAGATCCTGACCAACCTGTGCATGAATGCCAGGGAAGCGATCGACGGGGCGGGCAGGATCACGATCAAAGCCATAGGTGAGGGAACGGGGTTGGGCTTGTCGACGGTGTACGGCATCGTGCAGCAAAACAAAGGTTACCTGGAGGTCGAGAGCAAACGAGGCGAGGGAACGACGTTTCATGTTTACCTGCCGCGGCATGAAGGCGGGGCAACT
The DNA here is from genome assembly GCA_007131235.1 of Wenzhouxiangella sp. Taxonomy (GTDB): domain Bacteria; phylum Pseudomonadota; class Gammaproteobacteria; order Xanthomonadales; family Wenzhouxiangellaceae; genus Wenzhouxiangella. The sequence goes on along the minus strand of SLQY01000151.1, from coordinate 10,043 downwards.
TCGCCATGCTCATCGACGGCGCCAGCATTGCCGGAAGGGCAGGAAACGATTCTTCTTGTAGACGATGAGGCGACGATCCTGCAAATGGCAGGACTGTGGCTCGGCAAGCAGGGCTACACGGTGCTGACGACCACTACGCCGCGCGAGGCAATCAGGCTGGCACATCAGCACTCGGAGCGGATCAGCCTGCTGATCACCGACGTCATGATGCCGGAAATGAACCACTACGATCTTTCCCGGGAAGTTCTGGCCCTCAATCCGCGTTTGAAGTGTCTTTTCATGTCGGGCCATACCGCGGACATCATCGCCGAGCACGGGGTGGTGGAGGCGGGGCTGGATTTTCTGCAGAAGCCGTTTTCGCTCAAGAACCTGGCGGAAAAGGCGGGGCAGGCGCTGCTCTTGTGAAGGGCTATGGCCATTCCCTGCGCGGCGCGCCTCACAGCGAAGCGCCACAGGAACGCTGAACCCGCAATGATCAGGTTGAAGGACTATTGGTCCTAAACCGGCAACGAAATACCTAAGGTACGCGTTGCGCGGCCCCGCCCGTGCAAGGCCAGGATTATTCTTCGAAGTCAGCCTCGGCGCCGTCTTCGCTGTCGTCTGCAGCGGCCACCCTGGCCATGCCAATGACCTCTTCGCCTTCGGCGAGACGTATCAGCGTCACACCCTGGGTGTTGCGGCTCAGACGCGAGATCTCACCGGCAGATGTGCGCACCAGGGTGCCGCCATTGGAGGTGAGCATGACATCGTCATCGTCGGCAACCGACAAGGCAGCGACAAGCGCGCCATTTCGCTCGGAGACCTGGATGCCAATGACACCCTGCCCGCCGCGCTTGTAGACCGGGAAATCTTCCAGCGCAGTGCGCTTGCCGTAGCCGTTGGCCGTTGCCAACAGAATATCCCCGCTGTCGTCGCCGCTGACCAGCATGGTCACGACCTGCTGGCCCTCTTTCAGACGAATGCCGACCACACCGCGCGTTTGGCGACCCATCGGACGCGCATCATCTTCATGGAAGCGAATGGTCTTGCCGGCCGAGGAGAACAGCAGGATATCGCGCTGGCCGTCGGTAAAGGCAACGTCGACCAGCTCGTCATCATCTTCGAGCAGGATGGCCCAGATGCCGTTGGAGCGGATATTGGCAAAATCCGAGAGTGGGGTTTTCTTGACCCGACCGGTACGCGTGGCAAAGAACACGAACCAGTCATCCGGAAACTCGCGTGTTGGCAAGACGGCGTTGATTCGTTCGCCCTCCTCCAGCGGCAACAGGTTGACCATGGGGCGACCACGACTGTTGTGGCCAGCCTGGGGCAATTCGTAGACCTTGGTCTTGTACACCTTGCCTGCACTGGTAAACACCAGCAGCGTGTCATGGGTATTGGTGACCCAGAAACGCTCGACGAAATCCTCGGCCTTGGTCTTGGTCGCCGAGCGACCGCGGCCACCACGACGCTGCGCCCGGTAACGGTCCAGCGGCTGGTACTTGGCGTAACCGGCGTGCGACAGGGTCACGACCACGTCTTCCGGCGTGATCAGATCTTCCATGGTCAGGTTGAGATGATCGCGCACGATCTCCGAGCGACGTTCATCTACGTACTGGTCCTTGAGTGCACGCAGTTCGTCGCGAATCACTTCCATCAGCGCATCCGGCTCGGACAGGATGCGCATCAATTCCTTGATCTGGCCCAGGATTTCCCTGTATTCATCGGCCAGCTTTTCCTGCTCCAGTCCAGTCAGCTTCTGCAGGCGCAAATCGAGGATGGCCTGGGCCTGGGCCGGTGAAAGCTGGTAACCATCGTCACCGAGACCAAATTCCGGCAGCAGTTCTTCCGGGCGCGACAACTCCGCGCCGGCCTGCCCGAGCAAGGCCTTGACCAGGTCCGCATCCCAGCGCCTGCCCTGCAGGCGCTCGCGCGCGGCGGCCGGGTTCGGCGAGGTCTTGATCAGCTCGATAACCGCGTCCAGGTTGGCCAGGGCAACGGTCAGGCCCTCGAGAATGTGGGCACGTTCTCGCGCCTTGCGCAATTCAAACAGGCTGCGCCGAGTGACCACTTCGCGGCGATGGGACAGAAAGGCCAGCAACATGTCGCGGATATTCAGCAACCGCGGCTGGCCATCAACCAGGGCCACCATGTTGATGCCGAACACGGTCTGCAGGGAGGTGAGCTGAAACAGGTTGTTCAGGATCACCTCCGGAACTTCGCCCCGCTTGAGCTCGATGACCATGCGCATGCCGTCCTTGTCGGACTCGTCGCGCAGCTCGGAGATACCTTCCAGGCGCTTGAGCTTGACCAGCTCGGCAATCTTTTCCAGCAGCCTGGCCTTGTTGACCTGGTAGGGCAACTCGGTGACCACGATTCGCGCGCGGCCGCTGTCATCGTCAATCTCGACATGCGAGCGGGCCCTCAGGTAAATGCGCCCGCGACCCGTTCGATAGGCCTGGTCGATACCATCGGCACCGTTGATGATTGCCGCGGTCGGGAAATCCGGCCCCGGCATGTAGGTCATGATTTCTTCGATCGACAGCTCGGGATTGTCAATCAGGGCGAGCAACGCGCCAATCACCTCGCCCAGGTTATGCGGCGGAATATTGGTGGCCATGCCAACCGCGATGCCGGCCGAGCCATTGACCAGCAGGTTGGGGACCCGCGTCGGCATGACGGTCGGCTCATGCTCCGACTCGTCGTAGTTGGGGACGAAATTGACCGTTTCCTTGTCGATATCGGCCAGGATTTCGTGGGCCAGGCGGGCCATGCGAACCTCGGTATAACGCATGGCTGCCGGCGAGTCGCCATCAATGGAGCCGAAGTTACCCTGCCCATCGACCAGCATGTAGCGCATCGAGAAAGGTTGCGCCATGCGCACGATGGTGTCGTAAACGGCGGTATCCCCGTGCGGGTGATACTTACCGATCACGTCACCAACCACGCGAGCAGATTTCTTGTACGGCTTGTTGAAGTCGTTGCCAAGCACGTGCATTGCAAACAGCACGCGCCGGTGCACCGGCTTCAGACCATCACGCACATCCGGCAAGGCCCGACCGACGATGACGCTCATGGCGTAATCGAGGTAAGACTGCCGCATTTCATCTTCCAGGTTGACCTGGAGCACTTCCCGTGCCAGTTCCGCCATCAGGAAAAGTCCGAATCTAGGTGGGTTTCTACTTGCAAAGCAATGATTTTATTATGAATAACGCAGGATGAGTCGCAAGTTCCGGCAGGCTGAAAATCAAAGCGCAACAAAGCGGAAATGATACCATAACGAGGCCTTCGTCGCCCTGGCGCGACATCCCGAATTCGCAGACCCGTCAAACCCGATGATCACGCTCTTCACCCTGCTGCTGACATCCGCTGCGTTGATCTACCTTGGCCTGTTGCTGACAGACTGGATCATGGCTCGCAGGGCCTGGCAGAACGCAGACCGGTACAGGCTCGATTTCGAGCCAACCGGCTCCGACCGGCTGCTCATCGCGCATGCGTCCGGCGGCAGTGCGCTGGGCAGTTATCCGAACGCCAGGCAGTGCCTGGATCAGTGGTACGAACGGGGCGTTCGGCATTTCGAAGTCGATCTCCAGCCAACCCCTGATGGAGAATGGATTGCCCTGCACGACTGGGGCCCGACGCTCAGGCGCTGGTTCGACCTGCGGGCGCTGCCGACCCGACGCAAATTACTGCGAGCGCTGCGACCAGGATCCGCCCTGCCCTCCGCCGAAGTGCGGGCCTTGCCAATGCGCGGCAACCTCGAGGTCCTTGATCCGCCGCGTCTCAGCGACTGGCTCGCGGCACATCCGGATGCCTGGCTGGTCACTGATATCAAGGCTGGAAACCCGGAAGGCTTGAAGATGCTGGCAAACCATCTGGGCAGGAATGTCAGCCGCGTCATCGCCCAGGTCTTCACCGTCGAGGAAATCGAGCTGGCCCATCGGCTGGGCTACGGCCGGGTTGCCTGGGCCAACTACGTGCCGAAGTGGCCACTGGACACCCTGGCTGATCGACTCGCCAGGCTTCGACTTGACCTGATCGTGCTCGACCAGCGCAAGCTGAATTCGAGCAAGGACCACGTTCACCTGGAGGAGCTGCGTGCGCAGGGTCGAGAAATCTGGGTTTTCACCGTCAATGACACTCAGCGCCTGGCCGAGCTGCCAGCCGCCATTGGCGGCGTGATCACCGACCGCCTGGTGCCAGCCGGCACCGGCGTCAATCATCGTCATCCCTGCTAAACTGCCCGGTCGATTGACAGCCAGCCGCACATGAACCCCGAACAACAGGCCTTGTTTGCCGACGAGCCAGTCGAACACGTCCAGGTCGACGGCGTCGACTACGCCCTGCTGGGCACCGCCCATGTCTCGCGCACCAGCGCCGATGCCGTCCAGCGCCTGCTCGAAAGCGGACATTACGATGCCGTGGCCATCGAGCTTTGCCAGTCGCGTTACCAGGCCATGACCGACAAGTCCGCCTGGCAAAACCTCAACGTGTTTACCATTCTGCGGGAAGGCAAGGCCGGCATGATGATGGCATCGCTGGCCCTGTCTGCCTACCAGCGGCGGATTGCTGACCAGTTTGGCATCGAGCCCGGGGCGGAAATGAAGGCCGCCATAGAAGCGGCCGATCGCGCCGGTTTGCCCGTCCAGCTGATCGACCGTGAAATTGGCATCACCTTGCGCAGGGCCAGCCGACGCCTGTCGCTCTGGAAGCGCTGGATGATGATCAATGGCCTGGTCGTCTCCCTGTTCTCGCGCGAGGAGATCGCGGAGGAAGATATCGAGCGCCTCAAGCAGACCGATCTGCTGACCGAGACCTTTACCGAGTTCTCGGAAAGCTCGCCAGAGCTCTTTGAGGCATTGATTGCCGAGCGCGATCGCTTCATGGCCGCCCGCCTGCTCGAAGAAAATCACGGTCATGCGGGTCGCCGGGTGCTCGCCGTACTCGGTGCCGGCCATCTTGGCGGGACAGCACGGGCACTGGCCAGTGAGCGCAACCCCGCCGAAAGCCTGGCGGCGCTTAACCAGATGCCGCCAGCATCGAACGTGCTCAAGATCATTCCGTGGCTGATCCTGGTTGCAGTGCTGACCGGGTTCGGTATCGGTTTCTCGCGCTCACCGGAACTGGGCTGGACCCTGGTATTGACCTGGGTACTGATCAACGGCGGCCTGTCGGCGCTTGGCGCACTGATCGCCCGCGCCCATCCCTTGACCATACTGACCGCCCTGCTCGCCGCACCGCTGACCTCGCTCAACCCGACCATCGGGGCGGGCATGGTGACCGGCGCCGTTGAGGCCTGGCTACGCAAACCCCGAGTGATCGATTTCGAGACCCTGCGCGACGATGTCACGCGCCTGTCGGGCTGGTTCAAGAACCGGGTTTCGCACGTATTCGTGGTCTTTTTCCTGTCCAACCTGGGCTCGGCCGCAGGCACCTGGATTGCCGGCTTCCGCATGGTGCAGCAGCTGACCAGCCCCTGAGTGCCTCAGGCGCAAGCCCTCGGCCCTGGCCGACTACGGGCGGCGCGACCGGAATACGGACTGGCCGACCCGGAAGCCGCCGACAATGCCACCCAGCCAACCCAGCAGCGACAAACCCAGGTAGGCGAGCAGCAAGCTCCACTGCGCTTGCTGAAGCATCAGCGCCGCCTCCAGGCTGACAAATGAGAACGTGGTCAGACCTCCGCAAAACCCGACCATCAGGAAAAGCATGCTCGATGCCCCCGACGCCATGCCGCGTCGCAACCCGAATGCGGCAAAGATGCCGATCAGGACAGAGCCGGCAATATTGACCAACAGGGTCGCCCACGGCAGGCTGACCGGGTCCGTCAACGGCCAGGCCATGGCGCAGGCAAACCGCAGGCCGGTACCCAGCGCACCGCCCAGTCCAACCCAGACACAATCGCCCAGCGATGGCCGCCAATTCACGCCAGCTGCCCGCCAACCAGGAGCCCGCACAAGGCCAGCACACCGCCGCCGCCAAGACTGAAGCCCAGATAGCTCCAGGCAGCCAGGGCACGACCTTCGCGCAGCAGCAAAAGCCACTCCAGACTCAGGCTGGAAACCGTGGTGTAGCTACCGAGAAAACCGAAGACCAGCACGGCCCACGCGCCGGAGCCAACGGTCACACCCAGCCAGGCCGCCAGGCCGCCGGCCAGCAAGCCGGCGATGAACGCACCGCTGAAATTCACCACCAGCGTGCCCCAGGGAAAAGCACCGCCGGCCAGGCTCAGCATCAGCCGGGTCAGCCACAGCCTGGCGACAGCGCCGGCCCCGCCTGCCAGCATCACCAGCAGCAGGGTTGCAGGATCCGGCATCACTCCCCGCGCACGGAAAACTCGAGCACCGGCAACCCATGGACTTTGGCCATGACGCGGTCATTGCCATCCAGAGCAGCTACCCCTGCCGGCGTGCCGGTCATCAGCGCATCTCCGGCACGCAGCGTAACGCTGCGCGACAGGCGCTCAAGCAACAACGGCACATGCCAGACCATGTCCTCCAGGGTGGCTTGCTGGCGCAGCATGCCGTTGACCTGCAACTCGATAGTCGCTGCCGGATCCAGCGCCCAGTCCGATGCGGCCACGATCTGGCCCACTGGTGCCGCCTGGTCAAAGCCCTTGCTCAGCTCCCAGGGCAGGCCCGCCTGTTTCAGACGGGCCTGCAGGTCACGCCGGGTGAGATCGACTCCAACTGCGTATCCAAAAATTCGCGAGACCCAGTCCTCGGCGGCCAGGTTGCGGCCGCCATCGGCAAGAAACACCACCAGCTCGACCTCGTGATGAAGTTCGGTGGTCGCTGGCGGATAGACCACGCGGCTTTGCTGGTGCATGCAGGCGGCCGGCTTGGCAAAAAATACCGGTTCAGAGCGCGCTGGATCGACGCCCATTTCGCGGGCGTGCTCAGCGTAGTTGCGGCCCACACACCAGACCTGGCGGACTGGAAAGAACCCGCCACCAGCCACGGCCAGGCGCGGCGGCTGCCAGTCAACCAGGTCACCACTCATCGCAGGGTCCTGATGCCGACCGCCTGCCTGAGCTGGTCCATCAGCGGCCGGCTCAAGGCCCTGGCGCGCTCGGCTCCGGCCAGCAGTTCACGCTCGACGCGAGCCGGGTCATTGATCAAGGCCTCGTAGCGTTCGCGTGGGTCTTCCAGTTCATGATTGATCAGTTCAAACAGCTGCTGCTTGACTTCACCCCAGGCGATGCCCTCGGCAAATGCCCGGCGCATGGATTCGCGTTGCGCCCGACTGGCAAAGGCCGAATAGACGGCAAACACGGCCGCACTGTCCGGATCCTTGGGCTCGCCCGGCGCCTGCGAGTTGGTCTTGATCTTCATGATTGCCTTGCGTAGCTGCTTCTCTGGCAGCCACAGCGGAATGGTGTTGTCGTAGCTCTTGGACATCTTGCGACCGTCCGTGCCTGGCAACGTGGCGACGTGTTCATCGACCTCGGCCTCGGGCAAAACGAAATGCTCTCCATAGCGGTGATTGAAGCGCTGGGCAATGTCGCGCGCCATCTCCAGGTGTTGAACCTGATCCTTGCCCACCGGCACCCGGTGAGCATTGAACATCAGAATATCGGCAGCCATCAACACCGGGTAGCAGTAAAGCCCCATATTGATACCGTAGTCCGGATCTTCCTCGGCCTTGTCATTGAGATCCACCGCCGCCTTGTAGGCGTGCGCACGGTTCATCAGCCCCTTGGCGGTCACGCAGGTCAACAACCAGGTCAGTTCCGGGATCTCCGGAATATCCGACTGTCGGTAGAACACCGATCGCGAAGTGTCCAGACCCAGGGCAAGCCAGGTGGCCGCGATCTCCAGCGTCGAGCGCTGAACCCGCTCGGGTTCTTCGCACTTGACCAGGGCATGGTAGTCGGCCAGGAAATAAAACGACTCGGCCTGCTCATGCCGGCTGGCGGCGATGGCCGGCTTGATCGCCCCGACATAGTTGCCCAGATGTGGCGTCCCAGTCGTGGTAATTCCGGTCAGAACGCGCTGCTTGCTAGTCATCCAAAGGCATCCCGTATCAATGGCAAGCTGGTATTGTAATGGTTGCTGACGCCAAGCTTGTCCCCCGAAACACCACCGCCTTGACGACCCGCCAAGCCATGTCTTTCATTGAAGCCGAGTACCTGGCTACGCGACCCGAGCAAGACCCGGCAGGACTGGCCGAGGCCATTGCCCGCGAGCAAAGCCTGGAGATACTGCCTGAATTGATTCCCGCCGACATTGCCCGCGACTGTCTCGGCCAGGTTCGCCACGTCAGGCAAGTGGGAGACCACTGCTGGAGCCTTGGCATCGCCTACCCGGCCCATCTGGCCAGCGACCAGGTCGGCCAACTTTTGCAGCTGCTCTACGGCAACGTATCGTTCTACCCACGCATTCGGCTTGACCGGATCAGCCTGCCGGATTCACTGCTTGCGCACCTGCCAGGGCCATTGGGAGGGATCGAACTGGTGCGCGAACACACCGGCGTGAGCGATCGTGCCTTGCTGATCGGGGTACTCAAGCCGCGCGGGTCGAGCACGGAATTTCTGTCCGACCTGGCTTACCGTTACGCCCTTGCCGGCGGAGACATCCTCAAGGACGATCAAAACCTGGTCGAGAAGCATCCTTCAGTCTTTCGCGAACGTATCGAGCGCTGCGCCCAGGCCGTTGACCAGGCCGCCCAGGAAACTGGCAAGCGCTGCCTTTACCTGCCGCATGTTGCCGGCAGTGGCGCTCATCTGCAGCGGCAGCTCGAGGCTGTCGGCGAGCAAGGCCTTGCCGGTGTCGTGTTCTGCCCGTGGGTCATGGGACTGGAGCACGCGGCCACGGCTGCGCGTGACCACGGGCTGATGTGGCTGGCCCACCCGGCCATGGCCGGCGCATGCACCCAGCCGATGCAAACCGGCATCGCTGCCGAGATCATCTTCGGCCAGTTGCCCAGGCTGGCCGGGGCCGACATGGTGATCTATCCTGGCAGCGGCGGTCGCATCAGCCTCGGTGACCCGGCCACCGAGGCCAGTATTCACCAAGCCTTGCTGGAGAAAAACGACTGGCATTTACGGTCACTACCCTGCACCGGCGGCGGCAAGACACTGAACGACTTGCCAGACGTGACCGCAAGGCACGGCAAAGACTGCGCCATCGTGGTCGGCGGCGAATTGCTGCAACACCGCCAGCAGCTGGGAACCGCCGTCCGGGACGCTGTCTGCCGATTGCAGTCGTCCTGATCCCCGACAAGCCGTTTTTGACAGCGGCTTGAATCAGGCGCGATGACGGCCCATGTTAAATTGCTCAACTCTTTTCAACCCGTAAGGACCAATATGCAGATTTCCGAAAACAGCGTAGTAAGTTTTGATTACACCCTGACCGACGATGCCGGCCAGGTCATCGACACCTCGGAAGGCCGCGAGCCCCTGGTTTACCTCCACGGCCATAGCAACATCATCCCCGGCCTGGAAAAAGCCATGGAAGGCCAGCAGGCCGGTGAAGAAATGACCGTTCAGGTCGCCCCGGAAGAAGGCTATGGTCCGTATCGCGACGAGCTAATCCAGGATGTGCCTAAATCCGCATTCGCCGGCGTCGACAAGGTCGAGCCAGGCATGAGCTTTCGCGCCGAATCCAATGCCGGACCGATGACCGTCACCGTGCGCGAAGTAGGCGAGGAAACCGTCACCGTCGATGGCAACCATGCGTTGGCAGGCAAGGTGCTGAATTTCCAGGTCGCCATCAAGAGCGTGCGCGAGGCCACGGAACAGGAAATCGATCAAGGCGTGGCCGAAGCGGCCTGATCGCCAATCACACAATGTTGCGGGGCACCGCCGGTGGCCCGTACTAGTACCTGCATAAACATTGCCTCATTCAGGGCTCCTGACGGATTCGCCTGCAAGGCAAAGTGGCGAAGGCATAGTGACTCTACGTCGAGCCACTTTAACGCCGCAGGCGGATTCGTCAGGAGCCCCCCTGCGGGCTTGCCTCTCGGCGTCCGTGGACTTCGTTCTCGACGCTTGATGTAGGACGGCTACACCGGCGCGCCGACGCCTTGCCACGAACGCCGAGAGGCAAGCTGAATGTGGCAAT
>SLQY01000172.1 GCA_007131235.1 Wenzhouxiangella sp. | reverse complement strand
TTCGCACAGGGGATTTTCCGATGGAGCGTCGTATCGGGCCATACGACCGACTGAGGAAAATACGCTGTGCGGACAATAGACTAGCGAGGGCGCGCGCAAGTTCATGAATTGTTCGGGCTAGAACGCCCAGCGCGCACCCGCGTACACCGTGTGGCGGGTCATGTCGCGATCGAACAGCAACGCGCTGTAACTGACGAACATCTGCATGCCGCCAACAAACACCCAGGACGCACCGAGGTCAGCGCGGGCGACATGCCGATCCGGATCGCTGATTTCGATGACCGGACCGAGCACACCTTGCGAGGTGACCAGGGTCGGCTGCAACCGGTAGCCGTCGTTCCCCGACTCGTGCTCGTAGGCAAGATCGAGAAAAGGCACCATCACGCTGCGAGACAGGTTGACTGCCCGCGACACTCGGGCTCCGGCTGTGTAGAGGCGAGATACCGTGGTCTGCTCCGGGAAACTGAGTGCAAACGGCGAACTGCTGCTCTCGGAGAACGCGTCAATTGCGCTGTAAGCATAGCGAAACTGGCCATAGGGCGTGAGCTGCCAGCCGCCGTCGAACTGGATCCGGTAATTGACCGCGGCACTGGCTGTCCACTGCGTACCGCTGGTCGAGCCCCTGGCTTCGCTGCGAGTCAGGTTGCCTATTCCAGACAGATCAATGACTCGATCCTGGTCAAAGTCCAGCCAGCCGTGCCCCACGGTCAAGTCAACGTAAAAGTCATCGGTCACGTTGAAGCTGCCATAGGCCTGCAGTGCCCAGGTGTCGGAATCGAGGCTGCCGCCGTCGTCATCGAGATCCGCGCTGTAAGCGCTGTAACCCAGGGCCAGGCCTGCAACATGGCCGCCATCGAAGCGATAGTCGACCCCGCTGGTCAAACCCCAGGAGTCAAAGTCAAATCCAACTTCCTTGCCGCGCTCGTCCCGACTTCCGATCGAAATATCGCCATTGACAAATACACCCCAGCGCTGCGAAAACAGGGTCGACTCGGTGCCGCTTCCATCCATGCGACGGACCAGGGACGCTGGCAGCAGCCCACTGTCAAAGCGCCGGCCGTTGTATGACAGGCTCAAGCCCTCAAGGCTCATGCCAGTAGCGCCGCCGCGCAGGGCCGACAAGCGCCCACTGACATTGCTGGTCTGGATCTGGCCAAGCTCGGTAGCCGCGCCCGGAACGACAGAAAGCTCGTGTGGGTCGAAGGCGCGCGCCACCTGCAGCAGGCGCTCACCGTCAACCCCGGCAAGCTCTGAACAAGTTGCTTGCAGCGACGGACTGGCATTCTCGGACAAGCAAGCCTGTTCAAGACGAATGATTGCATCACGTTCACGCTCGCGCCCGGGCTCCTGGAGCACGGGGGCTTGGGGATCAACAAAGCGGGCTCCTGCAACCTGGATCCGCGACAGGACTCGCTCCTGGGACGCAGACCCGAAGCTGCTGCCACCAAAGAAACTGATTTCGTCGCCGAACAGCGCGAATTCGTGATCGCTGGGATTACTTCCGGCAGCCTGATACGAAACCATGCGATTGTCGGATTGCCCTGGCTCCAGCGGTAGGACCAGACCAAACGCAAGTGTCGAAAGCAGGAGATCCTCCCCAATCGCACCCCCGTTCAGGGCCCGGTGCGAATACTGGAACGACACCTGACCACCAGCGACCTGCTCGCAAACGCTGTTGATCCTCACTTCCAGGGCGATTTCGCCGGAACGTGCCGCCTGGTCGCGACGACTCAGCGACAGCGGATCCGGCGATGCCGTCTCGGTAAAGGTGAACAGCAAGCCGTCTTCGCAGCTGGCTGCAGAGGCCAGCCCGGCCATACCGCTGGAGATCTGGATTCGACCGGAATCGAAAACCGCTCCAGTCACCGTCCGGGCCAACGCTTGCTGACCCAGCAACAGCCCCGCCATTAGCACAACGAGAACCCGCACAGCTACTCGACTATTCACGGCCCTTTCTCCCTGATTCAAAGTTACTTCAGTCACATCCTAATCCCCGAGTCAAGATCATGGTTCAAAAACAGAACCATTCACGCTATTCAGCCGGATTGCCGTCAACACCATCGCTGACAGCAGCTTCGAAAGAACAAGAAACGAGCACTTCACAATCTTCGACAACCGGTGCGGTCGTGAACACCTGGCCATCGAACTCACCTGGGCAGCCTTCCACCGACTCCACCATGGCACCCGATAGGGCGGCGACGGCAAAGCTTGTCACCTGGTTGGCCATGACCAGCTGCAGACCTTCCGGCTCAATCATACAACCACTCTGCGCGGCTGAACGAACCTCGAACGCCTGGCTCACGGCAACCGCCAGTGCAGCGTCGCCAAACGCCTCACCGGCGGCATGAACGACCAATGACGCAAGGGCATTGGCCGGCAATTCGGGCAGGTAGCAATACGCCGTGTTGGACTCAACGACGCAGTCCCAGGCGTCCATCGTGTCCAGCTCGCAAACCACGGATTGCTCGTCTGCACCGGCCTCAATCTGGCAGGCGGGCGCCAGGCGGTATACATCAACCAGCTCCAGGTTCTCGGCCAGCTCGATATCTGTAAAAACATGCGTCAGCGATTGACCTGCTTCGGCACTGACATCGATCAAGGTGAAGTGCTGGCCAGGCCCGAACAACAGCGGCAGATTTTGCCGCTCAACGTTGATCACCGGGGGCTGGGGGCCCGGTATCTGGCTCGCCCCGACGTTGACATTATCGATCGCGAAGTTGAAAAAATTCATGTTGTCGACCTGGGCAAATCGAAACACGACCTCCTCGCCCACGTAGGGCGCCAACTGCTCGGTCACGTCGACTTCAAACGTCTGCCATGGCTGAATCAGCGGATCGCCCGGCTGGGTCTGAAAACCGGTCGCGACGATATCGGCCGGGTCAAGCGAATCGATGGCCGCGCCCAGGCGCATGATATCCACCCGCGCCTGCTGATTGTTTCCACCGGTAAAGTCGAAGCTGTCCAGCGTGACGTAGCCGCTGGCAAAGTTGCGAACGTAGAGATCGAAAAAGATCTTGTTGGTACCTTCCTCGACGGTGAAAGCCTGCGACAGAAAGGTAGCGCCAGGCCCGGTCTGGGAGCTGAAAACGAAATGATCGTTGCTGGGCGAGGCTGGAATCAATTCCCCGCTATTGACAGAAACCGGACCCTCGACAGGCTCGACTGCCAGGGCCATGCCCCGGGTTTCAACCGCCCAGCCGTCAAGACCCTCCTCAAAGCCGCCATTTACTATGTTTGCATAGGCCGCCTGCCCTATCAGCGCAGCAACACAGCAAAGTCCAAATCGTGTGATAGTCAGCATACGTCCAACTCCCTTTTCCCGACCAAGCCAAAGACCTGGCGACAAAGATGCGCACTCAGACACTGTCGTATCTGTTTCACAACGACCGACCACGGAGCCAGTCGACCTCATTGCACCGAGTCGCCTGAAAACATAAACGGGAAAAGGACGACGAACGCGACAGCAAGGTTTTGCTCCCCGCCGAGGATCAGTCTGGACAGACAAGCAGAACAAGACGCCATGGTCAACCCACTCTCCCTGAGCCAGGACGGCCCAACCCGGACCGTCCATAAGTTCTCCCTGCGACCGTCAGGCTACTCCCTTGGGGCCTGATTTACAAGCTGTGAGTCATGATTCGCGCCGGCATGCTCAAAGGGATTCCATCGCTTTCGACAACTCCCGGCGACTGCGAGATGGCAAGGTTTCGTAGGCCATCAGCGACTCCAGAGTCTGCCGTCCTGCCTCAGGCGTGGTTCGACCACTGCGCACAGCATCAACAACAACGCTGGCCGCCTGACGGGATGCCTCATGAATGCCGGCAGTGGCGTCCAGGTTGCCCGGATGAGTGATCAAAACAGCATCGTAGAGTTGAAAGGCGCTGTCGATATCGCCGAACCCCAGAAAAGCCTCGGCATCACCCAGGTTGCGGGTAATTTCAGTCTGAACTCTGAGTGGCAATTCCTCGAAAGGAACGTCAGGGCCCGCGACCGGATCATAAAAGTAGGTGTAAGCACCAACCGCGACGACTGATGCCAGGCAAATTGCAACAACCAACTGGCGAACCCGGGACGGAGCGAAGCGCTTGAGAAATTCCGCTGCGTCCTGCGGGCGCTTGGTGCCATCGAAGCTAAGCGCCGCCTGGACAGCAGCCCATTCCGCGCGCTTGAAAGCCTTGTCACGCTTCGGCTTGAGTCCTTGTTCGACCGCCTTGTCAGCCGATACCCAGTCAAAGGGGTGACGACCAGTGAACAACTGGTAGACCAGGAGCCCCAAGGCAAAAACGTCATCGCCCGGCGACGGACTCTTGCGGGCGATGACTTCCGGGCTGGCGAAGGCCGGCGAGTAGCCGGCAAACACCGTCTCGATCATGTCAACCTTCTTGGCCTGGTAAGCACGGGCAATACCAAAATCAAGGATCTTGGCGCGACCGCTGTCCAGCAGGAAAACGTTCTGTGGCTTGAGATCGGAGTGGACAATGCCTTCCTTGTGGGCGTAGGCCAGGCCCTTGCAGATCTGGGTGGTTATATCCCGTGCATCGACCAGGTCCAGCCCATGCGGCTTGTCTTCCAGCACGGCATCCAGGGGCTTTCCGCGCATGAACTCCATGGTCATGTAGATCACGCCGTCAGCGCGGTCGAAATCATACACGGTGACAATATTGGGATGGGCCAGCTGCTGGGCTCGTCTGGCCTCGCGCTGAAGTCCCATGAATGACAGCTCGGCATCGACAATATCCGGCTTCATCACCTTCAGCGCCACGTTGACATTCTCGTCGCGCGCTTCTTCCTTGAGCATGTCCACGGCGCTGTAAACTGCCCCCATGCCACCCTCACCCAGCACCCCGGTGATACGGAATCGGCCTCGAAGCACCGACCCGACGGTCAGCGAACTCAGGGCTGAGGCAGCCGTACCCCGGGTCGTCTGCCCGGACCGGGAGGGGCCACTGTCCGGCCCACCGGTGACTCGCGTGGCAGCCTGACCGGCATCAGTTTTACAGACCTCGGTCGCGTCCGGATCGATATCAGGCCTGGTCGCAGCGACACGTTCGGTCCGATCAATATCCCCAATGTCCCGCGCCGCCGGTGACTCACCCAGCCTTTCAGTTCGGTCCGCATGAGAACTATCGGAAGATGCGCCGGGCTGAATGCGCGTCGCGTCGCCCTCGGCAGCGGCCTTGGAAATCAGTTCGGTTTCCTGAGTCAACTCCGGCCCCGCATCTGCCTTGCCCGGTGGATCGACCAGCCGAGTACGAGGATCGTCGGCAGAGACCGGCGGCTCGGCGCCTGAACCAGCATTGCCTTTGGAGTCTGCCTTCTTGGTTGATGGTGCTATCCGAGTCAAATCGGCATCGACCGCCCCATCGGAACTTGAGTCCGTGGATTCGTCCTTGTCGTGTTTGCTGGCCTTATCTTCGGTCATTGCTTGACTCGCCTCGATAAAATATACCCGCATAGGTCGCTGAAGCCTGAGGCGATCACCCGGAAAAGTCTCTGTCCGGGTGCCGCTCGAAGCGGTGCGTTGTTGCCCGTGGATGATACACCAGGGTTCCAGAGCCG
The DNA here is from genome assembly GCA_007131235.1 of Wenzhouxiangella sp. Lineage (GTDB taxonomy): Bacteria > Pseudomonadota > Gammaproteobacteria > Xanthomonadales > Wenzhouxiangellaceae > Wenzhouxiangella. The sequence goes on along the minus strand of SLQY01000172.1, from coordinate 462 downwards.
GGCAAAAGCCGGGCCGGCCCTGGCCGTCTTCCGCAGCCCCCAGGAATGCCCGCCAGGCGAGCTGATCAAGTTCAGTTCGTACCCATGGCCGGCTGGTAACGGATTGGGGCGATGGTTATCATGGATGCTCTAAACGATCGACTAGCGGAGACACCTGTGACACCCGGCAAGCCAATTGCACCATGAACACGGCCAGCGCCCTATTGGTCTTGACTGCTATTGCACTTGCAACGGCCGCTGCGCTCTACAGTAACTATCGCCTTGGCATTGATCGAAACACGGTCCACGGGGCAGGTGAGCGGGTGTCGTGGCTGCTTGAAGACCGTCACAGCATGATCGAAGCGCTCCTGGACATAGCAGAACACGCCACCGAGGCGGGACAGCATGATGAATTGAACAACGTCCGGTCGTCGCTCACCAGGGCACGGCAAGCCTTGCATGAATTCAGAAACAAGGCCATTG
>SLQY01000271.1 GCA_007131235.1 Wenzhouxiangella sp. | reverse complement strand
TCACCCGGCGCCCGGATGCCGGCGAGTGGTCGGCCTCGGTCGGCGCCGGTCAGTTTGGCTATCGCCAGGGCGGTGCCACCGTCGGCGGAGGCGGACATTCGCTGGCCGCCGACTGGCGACGTTCGGATGGGCAAGTCTCGGACGAGCCGACTGATTACGACCTGCGGCAGATCAACTACGCGGGCCGCCAGGCCGTGCCGACTGGTGAGCTGTACTGGGGCATAGGTGCCGAACAGCGGGAGTTCGGTGCCTGGAAGTTCTACACCGCAAACTTCCCCGACCAGCGCGAAGAAACCGAGACCTGGCTGGCCCAGGTGGGCGCAAGCCTGGACTGGGCCGGCTGGCGCTGGCAGCCGCGCCTGTACTGGCGTGGCCACGAAGACTGGTTTCAGACCATCGTCGGCGAGACCGCCTTCATCAATGAACACCGCACTCGGATTGGCGGCATCAACCTCGGCGTGCATCGAGATCACGCCAACGGCACGACCGGGCTCGGCGGCAACCTGGTTCGCGAACGGATCAACTCCAACGCACTGGGTGTACGCAATCGCGACGAGGCCGGTCTGTGGCTGGCGCATCGCCGTGCGTTGAGCGACGATCTTGCCCTGGAAGCTAGCCTGAGTACTGTCGACTACAGCGCCCACGGTCAGTTCTGGCTGCCCTCGGTCGGCTTGCGCTGGCAGGCGTCAGAGCACTGGGCCTGGTTTGCCGCGGCCGGACGCAGCGCCCGCCAGCCGTCCTACACCGAGCTGCACTTGCAGACCTCGGGCAACCGCGGCCGTGATGACCTGGCCCCGGAGCGCTCGACCCTGTATGAAATTGGCGGTCGCTGGCAGGACCAGGGTCAGACCCTGTCGCTGGCCCTTTTCGAGCGGCGCACGGATCGTCTGATCGACTGGGCCCGCGAGCCCGGTGACGTGACCTGGCTGGCCCGTCAGTTCGATGCCCATCGTGGCCGGGGTCTTGACCTTGACTGGCGCTGGCAGCCCGATATCGTCTGGATCGACGAGCTCGGCCTGGGCTACGGCTTTCTGCAGACCCGCCTGGATGATGGCGGTGAAGAAATCAAGTACGCCCTGGATGCGCCGCGTCACGTGCTCAAGTCTCGGCTAAGGCTGGCGCCTGCCGCCGGTTGGGGGCTGTCTCTGGATGCGCGCTGGGCCCAGCGCCGGAGTGATGACAATGCCCTGTGGGTCAGCGCTCGCCTCAGTCGCCAGTTCGGCCTGGCCGAGGTTTTCGTCGAAGGTTCCAACCTGCTGGACCGCGAACAGGCCGAGGCCGGCTTTGCCACCCTGCCCGGACGCTGGCTGCTGACCGGCGTGCGCCTCAGTGGCTCGATCGCTCAGAGCCGGTAAAAGCCGGTAAAACCCATGAAGGCCAGGGCCATCAGGCCGGCGGTGATCAGGCCGATGGGGGCGCCGCGGAAGCTGCCGGGTATGTCGGCCATGGCCAGTCGTTCGCGGGCGGCAGCCAGGGCGATCAGTACCAGGCCGAAGCCCAACGCGGCCCCCAGTCCATACAGGGCCGATTCCAACAGGCTGTGCTGTTCGCGAACATTGAGCAGGGCCACACCAAGCACGGCGCAGTTGCTGGTGATCAGCGGCAGGTAGATGCCAAGCACCCGGTGCAGCAGGGGGGCTGCGTGGCGCATGAACAGCTCGGTCATCTGGACCAGCGCGGCGATCACCAGGATAAAGCTGACTGTGGCCAGGTAGGTCAGGCCCAAGGGTTCGAGCAGCCATTGGCTGAGCATGAAGCTCGCCACCGAGGCCAGGGTCAGCACGAAGGCGGTGGCCAGGGCCATGCCCATGGCTGATTCAACGTTGCTCGACACCCCCATGAACGGGCACAGCCCCAGGAACTTCACCAGGACGAAGTTGTTGACCAGGGCGGCGGAGACGATGATGAGAATGAGGTCCAACCCGCTTTAACTCACCTTCATCCCCGGCTCCGCGCCGCTGTCGGGACTGAGCAGAAACGGCTTGCCGCCGCCTTCGCTGGCAGCCAGGACCATGCCTTCGGACACGCCGAAGCGCATCTTGCGGGGTTTCAGGTTGGCGACCATCACGGTCAGGCGGCCGTTCAGCTCAGCGGGGTCGTAGTGGCCGCGGATGCCGGCAAACACCTGGCGGGTTTCGCCGCCTAAGTCCAGCTCCAGGCGCAGCAGCTTGTCGGCGCCCTCGACTTCCTCGGCCTTGACGATTCGGGCTACGCGCAGGTCGACTTTGGCGAATTCGGGAAATTCAATCGTCTCGGTCATTTCGTTATTCTCGGCTTTGGTAGTGGCTGGCTTTTCTGCCGGCGTTTCGGTGCTGGCTACGGGCGTGGCTTCCAGTGACTCACGGCTGTTGCTCAGCACGCGCTCAATCTGATCCGTCTCCACCCGCTTCAGCAGTGGCTTGAAGCGGGCGATGGCGTGATCCACCAGGGGTTGGTCAATGGCGTCGAAGTCATCCAGCGACGCGTTCAGGAATTCCGCTGCAGCGCTTGCCGTGTGCGGGATCACCGGGGCCAGCCAGCTCATCATCACCCGGAACAGGTTTATGCCCTGGGTACAAACCGCCAGCACTTCGGCTTCCTTGCCTTCTTCCTTGGCCAGTACCCAGGGCTTGCGCTCGTCGATATAGCGGTTGGCTTCGTCGGCCAGCGCCATGATGCGGCGGATGGCCAGCTGGTAGTTGCGGTTCTCGTAGTCGGCGGCGATCGCTTCGTGGCTGTCGACAAAGCGCTGGTAGAGATCGGGATCGGGCAGGGCAGCGGCCAACTTGCCATCGCCGAGCTTGTGGATAAACCCTGCCGCGCGGCTTGCAATGTTGACCAGCTTGCCGACCAGGTCGGCATTGACCCGGGCCCGGAAATCATCCAGGTTCAGGTCGATATCGGCCAGGCCGGCGCCGAGCTTGGCAGCAAAGTAGTAGCGCAGGTAGTCCGGGTGCAGTTCGTCCAGCCAGGTGCGCGCCTTGATGAAGGTGCCGCGCGACTTTGACATCTTGGCGCCGTTGACGGTCAGAAAGCCGTGGGCGTGCACGGCGGTCGGCCGGCGCAGGCCCGCGCCTTCGAGCATCGCCGGCCAGAACAGGCAGTGGAAGTAGATGATGTCCTTGCCGATGAAATGATGCATCTCGGTCGGACTGTCCGGGCGCACCCAGTCCTCGAAATCCAGTCCTTCGCGCTGGCAGATTTCGGCAAAGCTGGCCAGGTAGCCAACCGGTGCGTCCAGCCAGACATAAAAGAACTTGTCCGGATGGCCGGGAATAGCGAAACCAAAGTAGGGCGCATCACGGGTCACGTCCCAATCGCGCAGGCGCTCGCCGAACCATTCTTCCAGCTTGTTGGCGACCTCGTCCTGCAAGGCACCGGAGCGGACCCAGCCTTTCAGGCTGTCGCGAAACTGCTCCAGGGTGACGAAGAAGTGCTCGGTGCTTTTCATTACCGGCCGGGCCCCGGAAATTACCGACCGCGGTTCGACCAGCTCGGTCGGATCGTAAGTCGCCCCGCAGACCTCGCATGAATCGCCGTACTGGTCCTCGGCACCGCATTTCGGGCAGCTGCCGCGGATGAAGCGGTCCGGCAGAAACATGCCGCGCTCGGGATCGTAGAACTGCTCGATAGCGCGGCTGGAGACCGCGCCGTTGTCCTTCAGGCCCTGCCAGATGCGCTCGACCAGGCCGCGATTGTTCTCGCTGTGGGTGGACGAAAAGTTGTCGTAGGACAGGCCGAATTCATCGAAGTCACGCAGGTGTTCGGCGTGCATGTCGGCTATCAGCTGCTCCGGCGTCTTGCCCTGCTTTTCGGCATGCAGCATGATCGGCGTGCCATGGGCATCGTCGGCCCAGGCGAACCAGACTTCGTGGCCGCGCGCGCGCTGGAAGCGAGCCCAGATGTCGGTCTGGATATATTCGAGCATGTGGCCCAAGTGAATCGAACCGTTGGCGTAGGGCAGGGCGGCAGTGACCAGGATGCGACGCTTGTTTGTCATGCGTGGGGTGTAGGTTGCTTGTCGACAGGCGCTGGATTATCGCATGTTGGTTGGGGGTGGGGTTTGGGGGAGAGGGAAGACGGGAGACGGAAGAGCAAGAGAAGCGCGGTTTTCTGATCGGGGCCATCTTGACCATTTCAGCCGGGTCAAGTCAGTAAAATGAGTCAACTATCAAACCAGTGCGCTAGCCATGACCAACGAATCAGAACTGAAGCATCTTTTGTCTGAACTGATCGATCCGCATACGGGGCAGCCCTTGGCTGAGGCGGTGCGGGCGGTTGTGGTGCGCGATGGGCGGGCGGCGGTGGCTGTCGAGCTGGGCTATCCGGCGGCGGGTTGGCGCAAGGGGCTGGTCGACATGGTCTCCGGGGCGCTGCGGGCGAGCGGAGACGTGTCTGAGGTGACGGTTGATCTCGAGTGGCGTCTTGCTCAGCATGCCGTTCAGGATGGATTGAATCCGCTTGAGGGGGTTGGCAACGTCATTGCCGTGGCATCCGGCAAGGGTGGGGTGGGGAAAAGCACGGTGGCGGCCAACCTGGCCCTGGCATTGCAGGCCGAAGGCGCGCGCGTCGGGGTTCTGGATGCCGACATCTATGGCCCGAGTCAGCCGCGCATGCTCGGCCTGTCCGGCGCGCCGCAGACAACGGACAACAAGCGCATTCTGCCCTTCGAAGCTCACGGCCTCCAGGCCATGTCCATCGGCATGCTGGTCAAGGTCGACCAGGCGATGATCTGGCGCGGCCCCATGGCTACCCAGGCGCTGCAGCAAATGGTGGCAGAGACCCTGTGGCACGACCTGGACTACCTGGTCGTGGATTTGCCCCCCGGCACGGGTGATATCCAGCTGACCCTGGCCCAGCGCATTCCGGTCGCGGGAGCGGTAGCCGTGACGACACCGCAGGAGGTTGCCGTTGACGATGTGCGGCGGGCCGTGGCGATGTTCAACAAGGTGCGGATCCCGGTGCTGGGCGTGGTCGAGAACATGAGTACCCATATCTGCTCGAACTGCGGGCACGAGGAAGCAATCTTTGGTACCGGCGGAGGATCCAGAATTGCCGCCGAGACCGGTGTGACCCTGCTCGGCCAGCTGCCTCTGGAGGCCAGCTTGGGTCGCTCCACCGACCAGGGCAGACCGATTGTGGCCGCCGACCCGGATCACCCGGTCAGCCTGCGCTTCCGCGAACTGGCTCGGCGCACGGCCGCGCGCTTGTCGCTGCACAATCGCAACCAGCAAATCCGAATGCCGAAAATCCGCATCGTCGATTGAGGTTGGATTATGGAGAGGCATCGGGTGGTATCTGCCAGCCTGCAGCCTGGCGAATACCACCCGCTGCGAAAGTTGGGAGTAGGCTTCTGGTGCCGCTCCCAGCTTTCCGTCTCCCCCTTGCCCCCCGACCACCGACCACAGCCATCTCACCTCTCACCCTGCCCCCAATCTGCGTTACCCTTTCTTCTCCCCACCACGGATCCACTCCGGTGAGCATCAAATCAGACCGCTGGATACGCAACATGGCCGAGCGCCACGGCATGATCGAACCCTTCGAGCCCGGCCAGGTGCGGGCTGCCAGTGATGGTCGCAAGCTGGTTTCCTACGGGACATCGAGCTACGGTTACGACGGTCGCTGCGCCGACGAATTCAAGATTTTCACCAATATCAATTCGGCAGTTGTTGATCCCAAGCATTTCGACGAGAACAGCTTTGTCGACTTCAAGGGGGATACCTGCATCATTCCTCCCAATTCCTTCGCCCTGGCGCGTACGGTCGAGTATTTCCGAATCCCGCGCAATGTTCTGACCATATGCCTGGGCAAATCCACCTATGCCCGCTGCGGCATCATCGTCAACGTGACTCCGCTGGAGCCGGAGTGGGAGGGGCATGTCACCCTGGAGTTTTCCAACACCACACCGCTGCCGGCTCGGATCTACGCCAACGAGGGGATTGCCCAGTTCCTGTTTCTGGAATCCGACGAAGCCTGTGAGACTTCCTACGCCGATCGGGCTGGCAAATACATGGGCCAACGCGGTGTGACCCTGCCCAGGGCTTGAGATTGTTCAGCGGCCCGGGGGCGGCTGCTGGATCAGGGTGACGCTGGTGTCGAACAGCTGGTTGCCCCGCAACACGCTCAGCTCGACCGCCTTGCCTGGCTGTTGCTGGGCGATGTACAGGGTCAGTTCGCGAGCATTGTTGACACCTTTGTCGTCGGCGCTGATGAGGATATCGCCGGCTCGCAACCCAGCCCGCCAGGCCGGACCACCCTGCTCCACGCGGGCCACGCGGGCCCCGGTAATCGGGGTGCCATCAAATTGCATGGTGAATGTCAGATCGGCCAGGTCGACCCCCATCCAGCCGCGCGGAACTTCGCCGTGTTCGAGAATCTGCTCCATGATGTCGCGGGCGAGCGCGGCCGGAATGGCAAAGCTGATGCCCTGGGCACCCATGGTCTGACTGAGTGAAGCACTATTGATGCCGACCACTTCCCCGGCTGGGTTGATCAGCGCGCCGCCGCTGTTGCCAGCGTTGATCGCGGCGTCGGTCTGAATGAAATCCTCCAGTGCGGTCAGGTTGAGCTGGCCGCGGCCGGTTGCGCTGACGATGCCCATGGTCACGGTGTGGCTGAGCCCGAAGGCATTGCCAATGGCAAGTACGACATCGCCAGTTCGCATCTGGCTGGAAGCGGCGAAATTGGCTGCCGGCAAAGGGGTGTCGACTTCGATCTGAAGCACAGCCAGATCGGTGCCCGGGTCGGCGCCGACCAGCCGGGCCTCGAAGACCCGACCATCCCAGAGCGCGACGGCGATGTTATCGACATTGGAAATGACATGCAGGGTGGTCAGAATCAGGCCATCAGGCGACACGATGACCCCGGAGCCCAGGCCGCGTCGCGGTCGGGTGACCATGCGGTCGCCGTACAGGGCGCGCAGCAGGGGGTCGAAAACATCCGTTGACAGGGGTTGCGCAACCAGCGTGCGGGTGTAGATACTGACCACTGCCGGTGCCGCCAGATTGACAGCATCGGCGTATGATGTCACGGTTACAGACGTCGCATCAGTGCGCAGGGCGGGCAGCAGGTCCGGGCGCAGAAACACCATGACAAATGCCATGGCAAGGCCCAGGACCACGAATTGAATGGTGAACGTGACAATCTTGCTCAAAACTGGAAAGTCCGGTTGTTGGTCCAGAGCTGTCGGTGGACGGGGCAGGGCACCGAAACACGTCTGCCAACCCCGTTCGGGCTCATGAACGCTCGACAATCAGGCCAGTATAATTGTGAAGTTGCTTAATTTTTCGCTAAAATAGCGGATTGGAGATCTGTCGGATGCGTCTGATAAGGAAAAAGGTCAGCCTCATGCTTGCCTGGCACTCCGTCCGAAATCAAATTTTCTCTTCATCGGCAAGACAGTGCGCGCATCCTGCCCTGGCTGGCCACAGACCGTGAGATCGGGAGTAATCCATGTCCGAAACTGAATCGTTAGATGCTGAACAGCCTGCAGCCGACATGTCGCGACGGCGACTGCTGCTGGGAACGACCAGCGTCGTTGGGGCTGTCGGTGTCGCTGCTGCCGCCTGGCCGTTCCTGGCGTCGCTGCGGCCGAGTGCGCGCGCGCGCATAGTGGGTGCGCCGGTCGAAGTCTTTATCGGCAATCTCGAACCGGGACAGCTGGCTCGGGTTCAGTGGCGCGGCCAGACCATTGGCATCATGCGCCGCACCGAACGCATGCTGGAACAGTTGCCTGATCTCAATCCACGGCTGCGCGATCCCGAATCCTCGGTGGCTGACCAGCAGCCCGACTACGCTCGCAACCTGCACCGGTCGATTCGGCCCGAGATCCTGGTACTGAACGTGCATTGCACGCACCTGGGCTGCGTTCCCCAGGTGATTCCGGAAATTGGTGCCCAGCCCTTCGATTCAGACTGGCGCGGCGGGTTCTTCTGTCCCTGTCACCGTTCGACCTTCGATTTGGCCGGCCGGGTTTACAGTGGCGTTCCGGCGGTACGCAACCTGCTGGTTCCTCCCCACTCTTTCATTGACGATGAGCATGTCATCATCGGCGTCGATCCCGAAGGAGCATCCTGATCATGGCAAAGCCTGCAAGTGCCCTTGCCAAGGGCGTAGCGTCTGTCAATACCTGGGTCAACGAGCGTGCCGGGGTTGACGAGTTCTACAAGAAACACCTGAGCGAATACTACGCGCCGAAAAATTTCAACCTGTGGTACTTCTTCGGCTCACTATCCTTGCTGGTCCTGGTCAACCAGTTGCTGACCGGGATATTCCTGACCATGCACTACAAGCCGGACGCAGAGACAGCCTTTGCCTCGGTTGAGTTCATCATGCGCGATGTCGAATGGGGATGGCTGATCCGCTACATGCATTCGACCGGTGCATCGCTGTTCTTCGTGGTGGTTTACCTGCACATGTTCCGCGCCCTGATGTATGGCTCGTACCAGAAACCGCGCGAACTGGTCTGGATTCTGGGTGTGACCATCTACCTGGTCCTGATGGCCGAGTCCTTCATGGGTTATGTGCTGCCGTGGGGCCAGATGTCCTACTGGGGCGCCCAGGTGATCATCTCCCTGTTTGGTGCCGTTCCCTACGTGGGCGAAGCCCTGGTCGAATGGATCAGAGGCGATTATTTTGTCGCCGACGCCACCCTTAACCGCTTCTTTGCCTTGCATGTGGTCGCGCTTCCGCTGGTCCTGGTGGGCCTGGTTGTGCTGCACCTGGCGGCCTTGCATGAGGTGGGGTCGAACAACCCGGACGGTGTCGATATCAAGGCCAAAAAGGACGACAACGGTCGGCCGCTGGATGGCATTCCGTTCCACCCCTACTACACGGTCAAGGATATCTTCGGGGCTGCGTTCTTCCTGTTGATCGCTGCATTCATCATTTTCTTCTGGCCTGAATTTGGCGGCTATTTCCTCAAGCCGGATAACTTCGTCGAGGCCAATCCGCTGGTCACACCGGATCATATCCCGCCGGTCTGGTACTTTACGCCCTTCTACGCCATCCTCCAGGCCGTCCCTGACAAGTTGATGGGCGTGGTGCTGATGGGTGCGGCAGTGATGATCCTGTACCTTGTGCCGTGGCTGGATCGCAGTCCAGTCCGCTCCATTCGCTATCGCAGCTGGATGTCGAAGCTGGCCCTGGCCCTGTTCGTGGTGGCCTTCGTTCGGTTGGGAATGCTCGGACTGTCGCAGGATTCCAGCACGTTCGAGTTGCGGCTGTGGACTTTCATCTACTTCGCCTTCTTCATTCTGATGCCGATCTGGACCAGTTTTGAAAAGACCAAACCCGTACCGGAAAGAGTGACGAGCTGATGATTTACCGAAATCTCTTGTGTGGCCTTGCGCTTTTGCTGGGCTCGGGACTGGTCATGGCGGCCGGCAAGTACGGCAACCTCGACCAGGCCGGAAGTAACGTATTTGACCGGGCCTCGTTGCAGCGCGGTGCCGCGCTGTTTGTCAATTACTGCATGGGATGTCATTCTATGCAGTTCATGCGCTACCAGCGGTTGACTGACGATTTGGGCTTGAGCGAAGAAGAGGTTCTGGAGTTCCTGGCCTTCGGTGATCAGGACTTGTCGAATTACATGAAGTCGGCAATGCGCTACGAGGACGGCGAGGCCTGGTTCGGCAAGGCGCCGCCGGACCTGAGCCTGACTGCGCGTTCGCGCAGCCCGGATTGGATCTATACCTTCCTGCGCAGCTACTATCTGACCGAGGACGGCTGGAACAACACGGTGCTGGAAAACCCGGCCATGCCGCACGTTTTGTGGGACCTGCAGGGGGTACAACGAGCCATTACCGAGACTCGGGAAGTCAACGGTGAAGTGCGTACCGAAATCATTTCCCTGGAGCTGGATCGCGCCGGCGCGTTAAGCGCGGCCGAATTTGACGGCGCGGTACGCGATATCGTGGCGTTCATGGAATATGTAGCAGAGCCAGCCATCCTTGTGCGCCAGCGCATCGGCATCTGGGTGATGCTGTTCCTGGCACTTTTCACCTTCTTGTCCTACCTTCTCTACCAGGAATTCTGGAAGGACGTGAAGAAATGATGGTGGTTGCAAAAGCAACCTCATCCCACGTTTAAGGAGGGCAAGGGCCATGATGGCATTGTATTCTTCGGAAAATTGTCTGGATTGCCATCGCGTCCGCTTTGTGCTGGCTGAGAAAGGTATCAACGTGGAGATTATCCACGTTGAACAGGACCGGGCAGCAACGGCAGACCTGGCCGAGCTCAATCCCTACGGTGAAACACCCACACTGGTTGATCGCGACATGGTCTTGTACGGGACCTGGGTGGTCGCAGATTACCTGGATGAGCGGTATCCGCACCCGCCGCTGATGCCGGTCGATCCGGTGTCGCGGTCGCGCTTGCGCCTGGCCATGTATCGCATGTACCGCGACTGGATAGATGCCGGTCGCATCATCGAGCACTCCAGTGGCGAAAAGAAGATTGCCGCAGCGCGCAAGCAGCTCAAGGACAGCCTGGTTGCCGCCGATGACCTGTTTGGCCTGACTCCGTTCTTGCTCAATGACGAGCTTTCTTTGGTCGACTGTGCCCTGACGCCGCTGTTGTGGCGCTTGCCTGCCTATGACATCGACCTGACAACGCGATCGGCACCCAATGTCAACCGCTACATGGATCGCATGTTCAAACGCAATTCTTTCCAGCGCAGTCTTACCGAAGTCGAGCGGCTATTGCGCGAGAGCGAGTGATGGACATGGTCCCCAGCCGACCCTACCTCATGCGCGCCCTGCATGAATGGATCATTGACTCGGGGCATACGCCGCACTTGCTGATCGACGCTGATCACCCTGAGCTCGAGGTTCCGGATAGCGCCCGCAAGGACGGACAGGTTGTCCTGAATGTCAGCCCCAGCGCTGTACGCGACCTCGTCATGGATAATGAATGGGTCAGTTTCGTGGCTCGCTTTGCCGGGGTATCTCGAGGTGTGTCGGTGCCGGTCGCGGCGGTCAAGGCGATCTATGCGCGCGAGAACGGACGCGGCATGGTGTTTCCCGACGAGGATGGACTGAGCCAGGCCGAGCCGGGCGCTGACGCTGGTTCTCGGGACGGAAATGGGGATGATGATGATCCGGGTCGGCCACGTTTGCGCGTGGTCAAGTAGCCCCTATTCGATCAGTCGACCGCCGTCTTCGAGTTCTGCGCTGATTTGCAGGAGACGTCGTCCCAGCATTACAAGTTCGCCGTGGCGCCTGGCGCCACCGTCCGGACTGAAATCGAATCGGTAGACCCGTCGCAGTCGCAGGTTATCCCCGTCCCGCTTCGGCCAAACCGAGGCCAGGGCCACGGTTTGATCCAGCAGCTGCCAACCCTGCTGTTTGCAGAATAGCCGGGCGCGGTGGCGGGCCAGGTCCCTGGCCTGCAGGGACCAATGCCACCACAGGGCCAGTGCGGCAACGATGAGTATGGCGCCAAGTGCGCCGTCAAGGCCGCCGCTCAAGATCGTGCCTTCAGTAGCACGTAAACCGCGCCCGTGCCGCCATCATGGCGCGGAGCCGAGGCAAAAGCGCATACCCGTTCGATGCGAGTCAACAGCCGTGCCGTCAGTCTTTTCAGGCGCGGACCGTCCGGTCCTGAGCGCAACCCCTTGCCATGAATGATTTTCACGCAGCTCAAGCCGTCGCGGTGAGCCGCCATGATGAAAGCGCGGATGCTGCCGGCGGCGGCTTCGGTATTCATCTGGTGCAAGTCGATTTCGTCCTGCACGCGCCAGTGACCTCTGCGTAGACGGGTCAGGACGCGACGATGAAGTCCGGGCTTCAACCAGGTCAGTTCCTCCCCGGTTTCAATGGCCTCGAAGTCGATAGGGCCGTGGGCCAGCTCGTCCATGACCGCAGCCTCGTCGAGCTCGCGTTGGCGGGGCCGCGGGCTCGGCCTGGGCGGACCACCCTGCACGCGCTGGGCGCTGATGCGGCGAACGGCTCCAACGCTGGAGCGGAACAGGTCGCGATCGTCGTCATCGATGCTCATCGGTTGTGTCTCCATGGCCGGCCTGGCGGTCGATGCCGACTCGCCTGAAGGGCGCTTGATGCTGCCCGTCTTGTGCGGTTGCCTGTATAGTTACGGCTTTGCCCGAGCCGATTCAAGAATGCATATTCTCATAGCCAACGATGACGGTGTGTATGCACCGGGAATTCGCCTCCTGGCCCAACGCCTGGCCGAACACAGCGACCGTGTCACCGTGGTGGCCCCAGATCGCGATCGTTCCGGTGCCAGCAACTCTCTTACCCTGGACCAGCCGATTCGGGTGGAGCGTCAGGACGATGGTCGCTACAAGGTTTACGGCACGCCAACCGACTGCGTACATATCGCTATCGCTGGCTTGCTTGATGATGAGCCGGACATGGTGGTCTCGGGCATCAATGCCGGAGCGAACCTGGGTGATGACGTGCTCTACTCCGGCACCGTCGCAGCCGCAATGGAGGGCCGGTTCCTCGGTCTTCCGGCCATGGCCGTATCCCTGGTCTACGGCAGGAAGGGGCCACGCTACTACGAAAGCGCTGCCGAAGCGGCCTGCATACTGATGAAGCAGCTGGTTGCCGAGCCCTTGCCCGCTGACACGATTCTCAATGTCAACGTGCCCGATCTGCCGTGGTCCGAGATTCGCGGATTCGAGACGACCCGGTTGGGGCATCGGCATCGTTCCGAGGACGTGATTCCTCTGGAAGATCCTCGCGGCCGTTCCTTCTTCTGGATCGGGCCGCCCGGCGACGAGGAGGATAACGGGCCGGGAACCGATTTCAATGCCGTCCGCCAGGGTTACGTATCGGTGACGCCGATTCACGTTGACCTGACTCGTTACCAGGCCCTGGACCAGGTCAGCCATTGGATCGAACGTCTCAATGACAGCGAGGGCAGGGCCGGCGAGTGATAGCAAGTCGGCAGGTGCAGGGGATTGGCATGACCTCCGAAAAAACGCGCCAGCGGCTGGTTGATCGCTTGCGCGCCAAGGGAATCAAGGACCCTCGCGTCCTGGATGCAATTGCGGCCACGCCGCGGCATCTGTTTGTGGGCGAGGCGCTGTCTTCGCGCGCCTATGAGGACTCTGCATTACCCATCGGACGCGGCCAGACTATCTCGCAGCCCTATGTGGTCGCCTTGATGACTGAGGCGGCACTGGCCGGCGGCAGACCGGGCAAAGTGCTCGAGATCGGCACCGGCTCCGGTTACCAGGCGGCCATCCTTGCCGCCCTGGCTGACCAGGTCTTCAGCACTGAACGTATCGGAGAGCTCGTGCGATCGGCCCGGCAGCGATTTCACAGTCTTGGCCTGCATAACATCTACACCCGCCACTGCGATGGACTCACCGGTTGGCCCAGCCAGGCGCCGTTTGATGCCATCGTCGTTACTGCTGGCGGCGTGGTCCCCGCGTCCTTGCTTGATCAGCTGGCCGAGGATGGCGTCATGGTCGCCCCGGAGCAAAGCGGCTCCTCTCAGCGCCTGATCCGGACCACGCGGACCAGGGCAGGCTTCGAGCGCGAGGACCTGGGAGCGGTGATTTTCGTGCCGCTGCTCGAAGGGGTTGAGTAATGCGAAGGGCAGGGGGTACTAGGCGCCGGGATTCTGCGGGAGCGTCCAAGCTGCCGATCCTGATGCTTGTTTGCCTCGCCTTTGCCGTCCATTGGCTGGCAGGCTGTGCGCCGCGCCAACCTGCGCCGGTCGAGGACCGTTCGCCGGCATCGCGACCGGCCGCCGTACAGCGCCGACCGGCGCCGCCAGTCTACGAGGTGCAGCGTGGCGATACGCTCTACTCCATTGCTTTTCGCTATGGCCTTGATTGGCGCCGGGTTGCCGAGTGGAACCGAATTGCCGCGCCCTACACCATTCGGCCTGGTCAGGAGCTTCGTCTCAGCGCCCCGCCAACCGTGGCGGCATCCAGGCCCTCAACGCCGCCCGAGCCCAGGCAGCCAGAACCCACTCAGCCAACTTCACAGTCACCGCCCCAGCCGCGACCGACCACGCCATCTCCCCCGACACCGCGCGAGGATGCTCCGCGGGCGGTTGAGTCGCCGCCGGCCAGTCCCCCGGCCGGTGCCCAGGCAGCCACACGAAATGTGGCTGGTGTGGTCTGGCAATGGCCGACGGCAGGGTCGGTTCTGCGGCCGTTCGACCCGGCGGCCACCCGTCGCGGTCTGGGCATTGTCGGCCGCCAGGGCCAGGCGGTGGTGGCTGCTGCCGACGGCCAGGTGGTCTATAGCGGTACGGCACTGATCGGCTACGGTGAACTGATCATCATCAAGCATTCCGAGAGCATGCTTTCGGCGTACGGGCACAATCGTCGCCGACTGGTCGAGGAAGGAGACCGGGTTCGCCGAGGTCAGTCCATCGCCGAGATGGGCATGAATGAGCGAGATGAAGAAATCCTGCACTTCGAGATCCGACGCAATGGGCAGGCTGAAGATCCGACGCGCTTCCTTCCACCCCGTAATTGAGCCAGCGCAACTGCTGCCAACGGTGATCGCGGTATAAACATCTTATAGCCAATGGGCTTTGCGTTTGGCCCCGGCCCTACTCAAAAGGATTGCTGTGAGAGTTACCCGCTATACCGACTACGGCCTTCGGGTCTTGATGTACCTGGCCGTCCAGGACGGTCGCCGCTGCACCATCAGGCAGATCTCCGATGCTTATGGTATTTCCCGCAACCACTTGATGAAAGTGGTGCAGCAACTGGCCGCCCTCGGTTACGTGGAAGCGGTTCGTGGTGTTGGTGGCGGTATCAGCCTGGCCCGCTCACCTGGCCGTATTCGCATCGGCACCGTGGTGGTCGCGATGGAGCCTGATCTTGAACTCGTTGAGTGCATGCGCCCGGAGGGCAAGTGCGTGATCAGCGCATCGTGTCGCCTGACCGGAATACTGGGTGACGCCCTTCAGGCCTTCATTGATGCGCTGGATCAATCTACGCTGGCAGACCTGGTCGAACCATCAGCCGCCGATGGATTGCGTCTGTTGCTGAAGCTTGACCCTGTTGGGGGACCAGGGGATGCCAGCTCGGCTTGAAGGTTGTTTCAAAGGTTTATTCTGCAGAAGTTTCTCTATCCTATCGTTTTCGCTTGATTTTCCCATAATTCGGGGGCATGATTGGCGTAGCAAGGTTTGTCTTTTGAAAAAAGAGGACGGTGCATGCGTTTTCTCGGTCTGGCCCTGGCGCTGATCATACTGGTCGCCGATGCATTTGGCGGCGAAGTGCGTAATCTGCGCATCTGGGCGGGGCCTGACAGTACTCGCGCCGTGCTGGATCTGGAGGGGCGTGTCGAGTACCGCTTGTTCACCCTGGACAACCCGACCCGGTTGGTCGTCGATATCGATTCGACCAGCATTCGTGACGAACTTCCATTCAACCCCGAGCGCGGCGGCGTCATTGCCGGCGTGCGGCACGGCATCCGTAATGGAGTCGATCTGCGCGTGGTCTTCGACCTGCAGGGCGAAGTCAAACCGCAAAGCTTCCTGCTCGACCCGGCTGGCGATTACGGCCATCGGCTGGTGATCGATCTGATTCCGGAAAATGCCCAGACACCGGCCGAACGGGTCCGCGAGGTGGTTCGCTCCGCCCGAAATGGCCAGCGCGAGATGATCGTGGCCATCGATCCCGGTCATGGAGGGGAGGACCCTGGCGCAATCGGGCCTGGCGGAACGTTTGAAAAGGAAATCACACTGGCCATTGCTCGCCAGCTCGAGGGGCGCATCAACGACATGCCGGGGATGCGGGCCGTGCTCATTCGCACCGATGATTATTTCGTGCCCCTGCAGGAGCGCTACAATCGCGCCCGACAGGCCCAGGCCGATCTGTTCTTGTCGATACACGCCGACGCTTTCCGCGACTTTCGCGTCCGCGGCAGTTCGGTCTACGTGCTGTCACGCAGCGGTGCATCCAGTGAAGCCGCTCGCTTGCTGGCCAAGCGCGAAAACGAGTCCGACCTGGTTGGCGGCGTGCGCCTGGATCGCGGTGACGACATGCTCAGTTCGGTATTGCTCGATCTTTCCCAGAGTGCTGCGCTGGAGTACAGCAACAACGCAGCCGAAAAGATTCTTGACCAGCTCGGCGCGGTGGGCCGACGTCATCGCACCCGGGTCGAACGCGCCAATTTCGTTGTTCTCCGGTCGCCTGACGTGCCCAGCGTGCTGATCGAGGTGGGTTTCATCAGCAATCCGCAAGACGAACAGAATCTGAACAACGCGACCCATCGGCGCCAGGTTGCCGACGCGATTGCCTCGGGGGTGCACGATCACTTCATGCGTACCGCCCCACAGGGAACCTGGTTTGCTGCCAACCGGAGCCGCGATCGCCATGTGGTGGAGCGCGGTGACACCCTGGGTCTGATCGCCAGGCGCTACCAGGTCAGCATCAACCAGCTTCGAGAAGCCAACAATCTCAATGGCGATGTCATTCACCCTGGCGCGGTGCTCGTGATTCCAGCCGGCAGTTGATCGCCGACCAGCCAGTCAACAAGCCATCGCGGCCGGATAAAGCGTTTACCATTGGCGCCTGGTCTTCAATGCGTCGGGTCCGGCCGACGATTCATTCTTCTATGCCGATTCGTCAGCTCCCCGAGCATCTCGTCAACCAGATCGCGGCCGGAGAGGTCGTTGAACGTCCAGCCTCCGTGGTCAAGGAGCTGGTCGAGAACTGCCTGGATGCAGGCGCCAGCCGCATTCGCGTGGAGGTGGAGCAGGGCGGCATGCGGCGTATCCGTATCGTTGATGATGGCGGCGGCATCCCGGCTGACCAGCTGCCGCTGGCGCTGAGCCCGCATGCAACCAGCAAGATTGGCTGCCTGGACGATCTCGAAGGCGTTGCCAGCCTGGGCTTCAGGGGCGAGGCGCTGGCCTCCATTGCCTCTGTCGCCCGCCTTCGCCTGGCATCGCGCGTGCCCGAGGCCGACAGCGGTTACGAAATCGAGGCCGAAGGCGGCCAGGTGACCGGGCCGCGGCCAGCCGGGCTGGCTGAGGGTAGCGTCATCGAAGTGCGTGACCTGTTTTTCAATACGCCGGCACGGCGCAAGTTCTTGCGCACCGAACGCACCGAGTTCAATCATATCGACGAGCTGGTCAAGCGCATGGCGCTGGCCAACATGGCGGTGGCCTTCGAGCTGCACCACAATGGCCGTGCCGTTCGTCGCCTGCCGCCTGCCGAAGGAGAAGCGGGCTCGGTGCGTCGGGTAGGCGATGTTTGCGGGGAAGGTTTCGTCAGCGAGGCCTTGCACCTGGAAAACGAACACGCCGGCATGCGCCTGGCCGGCTGGATCGCCCGTCCCAGCTTTTCGCGCAGCCAGGCAGACCTGCAGTTTTTCTTTGTCAACGGGCGCCTGGTGCGCGATCGGCTCGTTGCCCATGCCATCCGCCAGGCATATCGAGATGTGCTTTATCACGGCCGCCATCCGGCCTTCGTGTTGATGCTGACGCTGGACCCGCGCCGTGTCGATGTCAATGTCCATCCGCAGAAGACCGAGGTGCGTTTCCGTGATGGTCGTCTGGTCCATGACTTCCTGTTTTCAACCATCAACCGGGCACTTGCCGATACCCGTCCTGGTCAGACCGACGCGGCACCGGCGCGTTTGCCCGGGCAGGCGAGCATGCCTGCCCACTCTGGTTCAGGTCAGCAGGCGGGGCTGGGCCTGGGGGTGGCCGAGACCATGGCGCGCTACGCCCAGCTGGGTCAGCCGCGAATGCAGGAGAACGGGCCCAAGACCAATGACCAGTCAGTGCCTCCGCTGGGCTTTGCCGTGGCCCAGATCCACGGGGTATTCGTGCTGGCCGAGAATGCGCGTGGCCTGGTGGTTGTAGACATGCATGCCGCTCACGAGCGCATCGTGTATGAACAGCTCAAGCGCACCTGGGCCGAGGACAGGGTTCGCTCACAGCGCCTGCTGGTGCCCGAACGACTGCCTGTGTCGCAGCGTGAAGTCCATGCCGTGGAGAGCCATGGTTCGGATTTGAGTCGACTCGGCTTCGAGCTGGACCTGGCGGGTCCGGAAGCCGTGACTGTTCGAGCCGTGCCCAGCCTGCTGACCCGGGCCGACAGCCTCGGCCTGGTGCGCGACGTGCTGTCCGACCTGGTTGAACTGGGCGACAGTGCCCGCATCGACTCGGCCATCGATGCGCTGTTGTCGACCATGGCCTGTCATGGTTCGGTCCGAGCCAACCGGCGTCTGACCATCGAGGAAATGAATGGCTTGCTGCGCGACATGGAACGCACAGAGCGCAGCGATCAATGCAACCATGGTCGACCGACCTGGGTTGAGCTGGACATGAAGTCGCTGGACCGGCTGTTCCTGCGTGGGCAGTGACGCCCAGGAGGAAGCTCGGCTCCCGCCGGCGGTTCTGCTGATGGGGCCAACTGCGGCCGGCAAGACCGGACTCGCCCTGGCCCTGGCCGAACGCTGGCCGGTCGATCTGATCAGCGTCGACTCGGCCCAGGTTTACCGCGGCCTGGATATCGGTTCGGCCAAGCCTGATGCTGACACGCAGGCAGCGTGTCCACATGCGCTCATTGATCTGCGCGATCCCGAGCAGGCCTATTCCGCGGCCGACTTTGTGGCCGATGCACGGGCTGCCATGCGTCGGTCCCAGGCCGGCGGTCGGCTGCCGCTGCTGGTTGGTGGCACCATGATGTACTTCCGCGCCCTGTTGTACGGACTTGACCGGTTGCCGCCAGCCGACCCGGCATTTCGCCGCTCGCTCACGGTCAGAGCGGCCCGTGATGGCTGGGGCGCGCTGCATCGAGAGCTGGCCCGAGTTGACCCGGCATCGGCGGCGCGGATCCAGCCTTCAGACCCGCAGCGTATCCAGCGAGCACTGGAAATTCACCATTTGACCGGACAGGTCCCCAGCGCCTTGCGCCAGGTGCAGCCCAAACCCATATTTTCCAGCCTGAGGCTTGTGGTGACGCCCGCGGAGCGCCATATCCTGCATCGACGGATCGAAGACAGGCTCGCCGCCATGCTCGAGGCCGGATTTCTCGACGAAGTTCGCGTCCTGCGCGATCGACCTGGCTTGAGCGCCGACAGCGCATCCATGAAGAGTGTTGGCTATCGCCAGGCCTGGGCTTATCTTGATGGCGGGTTCGATGGTCAGGAATTCGAGCGGCGCGCGCGGGCAGCGACCCGACAGCTGGCCAAGCGCCAACTCACGTCACTGAGGCAGTTTACCGATGGGCTCTGGTATGATCCGTGTCGAAGACGTACCATTAACAGGATTTTCAGGCAAGTAGAGGGTTTTTGCAGACGGCAGGGCGGCATGGACGCAACTCAGGTGAGTTAAGCAGGATTGTGCGTCGCTGCCAGATGTGACAACGCCCAGGCGACCCAAAAATAAACAACGATTTAGAGCTGAAGGAGTGACAGGATGTCCAAGGGTCAATCGCTGCAGGATCCGTTTTTGAACGCGCTGCGCAGAGAGCGCGTGCCGGTAGCCATTTACCTGGTCAACGGTATCAAGCTGCAGGGGCAAATCGAGTCTTTTGATAATTTCGTCGTGTTGCTGAAGAACTCGGTCAGCCAGATGATCTACAAGCACGCTATCTCGACCGTCGTGCCGTCACGCAACGTGCGTTTCGGCGATGACGAGGAGGGCGAGGGCTCCTGATCGAACAGGCCTCCCTGGAGCGTGCGGCCGCCTCGAACCGCACTTTGCTGCTGCACCCGGTCATGGATCCGTCCGATGACCAGGATTCTCGCGAGGAATTCCGGCGCCTGGCCGAATCGGCAGGTCTTGAGGTTGTGGTTGAGCTTATGGCACCCAGGGATCGACCGGATCCCCGCTTTTTCGTCGGTGCAGGCAAGGTCGAAGAGACCGCAGAGACCGTGGCCGAGCAGGACGTGGCGGTCGTGCTGGTCAACGGTCGGCTCAGCCCGGTGCAAGAAAGAAACCTGGCTCGCCGGCTGAAGTGCAACGTGCTCGACCGGACCATTCTGATCCTGGATATTTTCGCTCAGCGCGCCCGGTCTCATGAAGGCAAGCTGCAGGTGGAACTGGCGCAGCTGAAGCACTTGTCGACGCGTCTGGTGCGCGGTTGGACCCACCTGGAGCGCCAGCGCGGCGGTATCGGTCTGCGCGGACCGGGCGAAACCCAGCTCGAAACCGACCGAAGACTGCTTGGTGATCGCATCCGCCAGTTGACCGCGCGTCTGGCCAAGGTGGAGCAGCGGCGGGCCCAGGGCCGCCGCGCGCGCAGTCGCGGCGATGTTCCGCTAGTCGCCCTGGTTGGCTACACCAATGCTGGCAAATCCACCTTGTTCAATCGCCTCACCGAGGCCGATGTCATGGCCCGCGACCAGCTCTTTGCAACCCTGGATCCGACCGTGCGCCGGATCGAGAACCTGGCCGGTGGCACGGTGCTGTTGAGCGACACGGTCGGATTCATTCGCGATCTGCCCCACGAGCTGATCGCGGCGT
>SLQY01000095.1 GCA_007131235.1 Wenzhouxiangella sp. | reverse complement strand
GTTGAAATTAGGTTGAAATTAGCTTGAAAATAACGCACCGATGGCGACGGTCGGTGCGATAGCCAGGCGGTTGGCAGCGGCAACAGACGCAACTTGGGGTCTGGCGCACTTGCAACCCACCTTGTTCACCATGGTGCCTACTGCGGAGCTACCCGGCGTCTCGCGACGGCACCATGCTGAACAAGATGGGTTCAAGGCCGAAATTCAGCGAAAGTTCAGAAAAAGTTCAATCGGAAGACAAGTTTCTTCGGCCTCGGCCATGGATAGTGAGACGTAAGCACGCTGACTTTATCCAACAGGAGCTGAACCGATGACCCACTTTTTGCAGGCCCGGAAAACTGGCCGCCTTCTCTTTTTTATTGGCATGCTGGCAATCGGCCTGCCCGCAAGCGCCGGCATGATCCCGCCCTGGGAGCAGGTTTTTACCTTCCAGGGGCAGCTAAAGAACAACGGCACGCCGTACTCGGGATCGGTCCCCATGGAGTTCTCGCTTTGGAGTGCCGCGAGCGGAGGCAGCCAGGTTGGTTCCGCCTGGCAGGAAAACGTTCAGGTCCAGAACGGGCTGTTTGTCGCCGAAGTCTATATCCCGTCAGCCACCTGGACCAGCCCGCGATTCTTGCAGGTCAGCGTTGACGGGGAAACGCTCAGTAGTCGCCAGCGCATCAACCCGACACCGACCAGCATGCTGGCCTTTGGAACCAGTAACGGCGGCATCAGTGGGCCCTGGGCGGTCAATGGAAACGACATTTACTATCTGAGCGGGCGGGTCGGCATCGGAAGGGAGCCCGGCACCATGCTCGATGTCAACGCGCTGCCGGGTTTCAGCCCGCTGCGCGTGGCCGTGGCCGGCACCACCCGTCTGAGCATGGGGCCAGGCGGCGGCTTGAGCGTTGGCTCAGCCGTGGCCGCGCCCGACACCGGCATCCGCATCCAGGGCCCAAGCGTGCTTAACGGAATCGCAACCCTGGCCAGCCTTGGAACCGCGGGGGGAAACAGCCTGTGCCGAAACGGCTCGAACCAGATTGCCCAGTGTTCGTCCAGTGCGCGCTACAAGGATGACATCGTTGATCTCGAACCAATGGCCGGTTTGCTCAAGGCGCTGCGGCCGGTCAGCTATCGCTGGATCGACAGCGGGGAAGAGGACCTGGGCCTGGTGGCCGAGGAGGTGGCCTTGATAGAACCCCGACTGGTCACACGGAATGCGGCCGGCGACATTGAGGGCGTCAAGTATGAGCGTTTGAGCGCCATACTGTTGGCTGTCTTGCAGGAACAGCTCGTCCGACTGGATCAGCGCGACGCTGAACTGGTCGAACTCAGGTCTGAACTCGATGATCTTCGTGGGCAGACGGCACAGCGACTGGCCTTGCTTGAAGCGCTGCTGATGTCAGGCCCGGAGCTGGCACAAGGAGCAAGGCAATGAAGGCGCCTGTAGCTGCGCTGATTGCTGGCTTGTCCCTGGCCACTGCCGCGCTGGCTGGATCAAATTGGTCCATCGACTGGTACGGCCTGAGCAGCGGCGGCGTGGTCGAGGGCAGCGCAGGCAATTGGTCGCTGTCGGCCTCTGCCGGCGCGCCCGATGCAACCGGCGCCGAAGCGCTGAGCTCGGCATCCTGGACGATCACCGGTGGCTTCTGGGCCCTGGTACTGGCCGATCCACCGGGTGATCCCATTTTTCGCGACCGCTTCGCGATCGAGTCCATGCCTGGCGTGACCTTCAGCGATCACCTGGCGGTAACGTTCCGGCACCCCAGGTGCGTCACCTGCCATGCGGTAGCGGCCACCGATTTCAGGCGCGTCAACGATGAACCACCGGGCGTGCTGCCGGCCAGTCACCCCATTGTCAATGCTGGTACCGACTGCGTTGCCTGCCATACGTCTGCGCTGTTGCCAGGGACCGGCAAGATTGATCCCGGCTGGCAATCCGCACCGGCACACCTGGATTTCCGCAATCTTGACGATGCCACCTTGTGCAACATGGCCAGTCAACCGGTCAGCGGCCACGGCCCGTTGGATCACATGACCCAAGACCGACTGGTGCTTTGGGCGGTTGGTGACGGTCGGGTTCCGTTCGGCAACCCTGCCCTGCCCCTGGCTCCACCCCAGGACATACCGACATGGCAGCAACTGGTTGCCGAATGGGTGGCCGATGGCATGAACTGCGATTGACTTATCAACGCAGACGGCTTCAATCCCCGGGAAAAAAGGCGGCTTGATCACTGCAGGGATCAAGCCGCCGATCATCTGTTGCCAGCTTTGCCTCGCACTTCAACGGCGGCGGAATCGTGATCAGGCAAACGGAAAAACGTAAGCAGTCCGACCAGCAACAGTGCCAGTCCCAAGACGAGAAGGATCAGGTCAGCACGCGAGATGCCGGTTTCGATCACGGCTTTTTCGGGCTGCTCGGAGTCGACCCAGGCGGTCACCGTGGCGCCAACCGGATAGCGCCTGACTGCTTCCCGGGCGCCACCCCGCTGACGATAGGATTGGCCCAGGTACAGCTCCCCCTGGTAGAGATAGCGATAGGCAAAAACATGCCGCGGCCATATCCGATCCACAACACTGCCCGCGGGCAATGTTGTCGACTCAACGACAAGGGCGCGCACCGGCACGGCATAATCGGCCGAGGCGTGATGCGCCAGCGGCAGACCGCACCAGGCCAGCAGGAAAAGCCCCACCAGTATCGCGGCTGCCGGCAGCATCATGGCAGCATCTCCTCTCGCCGGTCGATTTGAATCCACGCTTTGCTTCCTTGAAATTTCTGACAGGCTTCCGAAAACCTGTTTTCAGGCAAGCTGCAGCGTGGTGCAAGCCGCTCCGCCAAACTTGAAATCACATTGAAATTTTCGTGAAAGTCGAGCTGGTGGTTCCTTGCAGTTCACGGACATGACAAATCACTCGAAAGCTGGCAAGCTTTAGTGACCCGGCCGGCTCGGCCTGCGCCGCAAAGCGCGAGCAACAAATACCGACGGTATTTCCTTGCCGGGTTGAAAGTAGACCCGGTCAGCTTCTGGTTGAAGTTGGGCAGTTCAGGTTGCGCTGCGACGCGATCAACGGGGAGCGACCAATCCTGTAGACAGGTGTGAGAAGGCAACTTGAAGATCACATTCGACCAGTTTGAAGTCGACACTGAGCAAAAGACGGTCAGCGGTCCGGACGGGCCACTCAATCTGCGGCCGCAGACCTTTTCAGTCCTGTGCCATCTGATCGAGCAAGCGCCATCGGTCGTCAGCCGCGATGAGCTGCTGGATGCGGTCTGGGGCCATCAGGCGACCTCGGTCAGCTCGGTGGCCCAGACCATCAAGGAGCTGCGCCAGGCACTGGGAGACTGCACCAGCGAGCCACACCTGATCGCCACCCGCAGGCGCCTGGGCTACCAGTTCATCGCCGATGTGCAGCGTCCGCTCGAGGCGGCAACCGCTGACTCGACGCCCCGGACCACCGAACCCGAGTTCCAGCCGGCCCTGCCGCCGGCCGCGCTGCGGCTGTGGCCGTGGCCTGCGCTGGGGACGCTGGTACTGGTCGCGTTTCTGGCAGCCTACTGGACAACGCAACGCAGCCAACCCAGCCTGGTTGGGGAGCGCCTGCCCACCCTGGCCGTGGCCCAGATGGTCAACGCCAGCGATGATCCCGAGCTGAACTGGCTGGGCCCGGCACTGGAAACCTACCTGGGCCATGCCCTGGTCGAGCTCGGTGGATTTCGGGTATTGGTAATTGACCC
Organism: Wenzhouxiangella sp.; assembly: GCA_007131235.1. Classification (GTDB taxonomy): domain Bacteria; phylum Pseudomonadota; class Gammaproteobacteria; order Xanthomonadales; family Wenzhouxiangellaceae; genus Wenzhouxiangella. The sequence continues at coordinate 2,404 of SLQY01000095.1, read as the reverse complement.
GTCCAGCGCTGCCGACGAATCGCAGCTGACCGATATCGACTTCTTGATCGAGGGTCGCTACCTGACCGCCGGGGTCGACGGCTCGCGCCTGCTGGCCAGCCTGCGCCGTCCCGGATCGGGCGAAATCGTGACCAGCCTGGAATCCGGCATCGGCGGCTGGGATGTGGCCGCGCTGAGCATCGACATGGCTTCTGCCATCCGCGACCGGCTGGGTTTCATGGCCCCGCCCGGTGCCGACAGCACCGCCATCCGCGCCCGCCTGCCGCGCCTGGCCGGGAGTCAGCGCGCCTACTTCGGGGCCCTTGAAGCGCTGGAGCTCAACCGCGCCGGACTGGCCCTGGCGCAAATCGCCCAGGCCAGGCTTGACGAACCGGACAACCCACGCCTGGATCATCTCGAAGCCCTGGCCTGGATGAACCGTGGCGACTGGAATGCGGCCCGTCATGCCAGCGAGAAAGCCCTGGCCGCGACCCGGCTGTGGCCGCGCCGTGACCGTCTTGAACTGGAAGCCACCGCAGCTACCCTGGATTTCGACTTTGAGCGCGCCGCCGACAGCCTGCAAGCGCTGACCCAGTTCTACCCTGAGCCGGAAAGCAGCCGGCGTCTGGTCGATGCCCTGATTCGCGCCGGTCGCCTGCGCGCGGCCCGGGAAGCGGTGGACTCGCTCTACCTGCAGCGTCCACGCGACCCGCGCGTGGCCATGCTGAAGGCACAGCTGGCCCAGGCCGAGCGCAAGCACGAACAACGCCTGGCAGCCGCCCGCGAGGCGGTACTGCTGGCCAACGAAGAAGAGCTGGAAACCTTGCTCCCGGCTGCCCTGCTTGCCGAGGCCGGCGCCCTGGTCGAACTCGGCCGTCTCAACGAGGCGCGTCAGGTGCTCGACGAGTTATTCGACCTGGATGAGTTACTGACCGATGCCGAATTGGCCATGACCCACCTGACCCTGGCCCGGGTCCAGTTTCAGCAGGGTGATCTTGGACCGGCACTGGAATCGGCGGAGCTGGCGCTGAGCCTGTTCGACGCTGTCCCGCATCCGGCCGGGCAGGCTGAGTCGCTGCTCGTTGCCGGTGCCATCCACGATCGGGCCGGACGGATCGAGGCATCGCTGGCGGTGCTGGAGCAAGCCGTGGAGCATTTCGCCGAGCTCGGCGACCAGGCCCGCCAGGCGCGCAGTATCGTCCAGCTGGGCGTGACCCTGATGCGGGCCAACCAGACCGATGCAGCGATCGAACACTTCGAGCGCGGCGCGCGCCATTTCCGCAACCTGGGCGATCGCCAGGGCGAAGGCGCAGCCTTGATCAATCACGCCACATTGCTGGCCCGAGGCGGTCGGCTGATCGATTCCGAGCCAATCTTCGAGCGAGCCCTCGAGGCCTTTAGCGATGCCGGCGACCTGCGCGGCCAGGCCATGGCGCTGGGTAACCTGGCCGGCATTGCCGGTGATCGTCGCGATTGGACGCGCTCGATTGAACTGGCCGAGCAGTCCTTGGGACTGTTCGAGCTGCTCGGTGCCCAGACCGATATTGCCCGGGTGTCTTACAACCTGGGCGTGCTCCACCGCCGGCGCGGCGACCTGCTGAACGCCGAATTCCGCATTGAACAGGCTGCCGATGCCTTTGGCAGCCAGGGTGCCGCGCTGATGCAGACCCGTGCCTTGACCACTCTGGGCGCAATCCTGGTCAGCATGGGCCGAATTGACGAACTTGATCCGATCATGGCCCGGATCGAGGCCCTGGAGATCGAGGATCCGGCGGAAATGTCGGTGTATCACGCCATGCTTGGCGAACGGGCGTTGCTATTGAACGATACGGGCACCGCGCAGATGCAGTTTGACCAGGCCTACGAGTTGATGGCCGCCATCGGCGCTGACAATCACCTGCTGGTTTCCCGCCTCAACCTGGCCCGCGTCGACCTGGCCGAGGGCCGGCTGATCAACGCCGAGCAGACTGCGCGCGATCTGGTCATCGGATTCGGCGAAATACGTCACATCAATCGCCAGATCGATGCACTGATGGTGCTGGCCGAAGCGCTGATCAATCAGAGCCGAGCGAGCGATGCGGCCGATGCCATCGGCCGGGCCGAAACGCTGCTCGAGCAGTCACCCGATGCTGAACAAACCCTGAAACTGGCCCTGCTGCGCAGCCGCGTTAGCGAGCCCGCGTTGGCTTTACAGCGACTGGACTGGGTAGCAAAAACTGCCGGAGAGCAGGGCTTTGTGCCAATTCTGGAGCAAGCTCGCCAACTGCAAACCGAGCCTTAGCAGGCCGCCACGCGGCAGCTCAAACCAACCCGACAGCCACTTTTCAACCTATTTTCACCGAAATTTCAAGCTAAAAAACAGCCTTTCCGGGATTCTAGCGTCTCGATCCCATGATGTTCAGGAAGGGTACCTACATGCAGATTC
>SLQY01000303.1 GCA_007131235.1 Wenzhouxiangella sp. | reverse complement strand
GTCATCGAAAGCGACGTCAACATTCTCGATATCGCGGCGCTGACGGTGATTGTGCGTGAGGCTGGTGCCCTTGTTACTGACCTGGACGGCAACGCCATCGGACTGGATACCGGTTCGATCCTGGCCGCTCCCGCGGCCTTGCACCGGCAACTGCTATCCTTGCGCCATCAATGACGAGAGAAGTGGACCCCGGATTTACGGTTCGTGCGCCAACGCACTTCCGGATCAATGGTGGCGTTGAGTATTCGGTGACTCCGTCCCCTTTTGGCAGTGCAACAAGCCAGTCGTTTCCCAAGCATAGCAATTTGCCCTTGCCGAGCTTCAAAGAGTCTGGCCTTGGACCCTGGATGCTTGTCGAGTTGATTTGCGACAGCTTCGATGCCCTGTCAGAGCGGTTTCCGGATCTGTCGCCAGCAGCTCAGGGCGAAACGCCGGTTTGTGTCGTCTGGTGGCAGTTCGAGCGGTGGACAGAAGATTTCGACGCGCCGCGAGAGTTTTTCTTCATGCCAATTGCGGACTTGACCGATCGGCGCTTCCGGGCCGTTTCAGAATCCGGCTGGGTGCTGGAAGGGTTTCGTCTCAGCTACGATTAGATCGGGCAGCGCTGAAGGCAGCTCGGCCACTTGGCGGTTCAAGGTGTTTTCTGGAACCCCCGAACACACCGAAGACACTGAAGAGTGCTTTATATTGCATTCGGTGATTTCGGTGTCTTCGGTGGTTCCGGGTTTTCTTTCGCTGTGACTGCGGATCGTCCTTCGGTATTGCCTGATCGCTTTCCATCTACCGTGGCTGCGTGATCGGGGGCGCTGATCCGGTGCTATCCTTGCGCCATGATTGACGAGAGCGGCTTCAAGCCTTTGCCCAAGGTGCATGGTCGACGCGAGCGGCGGCCGGCTGATTTGTTCAAGGTCGAGCAGGTCGAACTGGAATTCTCCAACGGCCAGCGGCGGACCTACGAGCGCCTGATCAGTCGCGGCCTGGGCGCTGTCATCATTGCGGCGATGCCGGATGATGACCATGTGTTGCTGATTCGCGAGTACGCCTGCGGCGTTCATCGCTATGAGCTTGGCTTGCCCAAGGGTCGGCTTGATCCCGGTGAGACCTTGCTGGAGGGTGCCAATCGGGAGTTGCAGGAAGAGTGCGGGTTCGCCGCCCGACAGCTTGAAGAGATCGGTCACCTGACCCTGGCCCCGGGCTACATGACCCATACCACCCATATTGTCCTGGCCCGCGATCTCTATCCCTCGCGCCTGCCCGGCGATGAGCCGGAACAGCTCGAGGTGTTTCGCTGGCCGCTGGACCAACTGGCCGAGCTGGTTCAGCGCCCGGACTGCACCGAGGGACGCAGCATTGCCGCGCTTTACCTGGCCCGGGATCGCTTGCGCGGCCAGGCCAGCTGATCATCAAACGCGCTCGAGCCGGCGGCTGAAATGGCCGATGGCGATCAGGATCAGGGCCAGGGCCAGCACCAGCAGCGCCCATCCACGCAGACCCGGTACGGGCAGGGCTGGGGGCAGCGGCTCAACGCTTCCAGCGATGACGACCGATTCGGCCAGGTTGGCCACTTCGATCTCGATCGGCCCGCCGCCGGGCGTGGTCGTCCAGCCCTTGGTGGTGACCAGGTCCTGGAAGGCCCGGCGGTAAATGAGCCGGGCACTGACATTGACTTCGCTGCCGGCGGGCACCCCGGCCAGGCTGAACCGATAATTCGAGATATCGGTCTGGCCTGATGGAATGGTGGTGTCGGCCCAGACCGCTTCGGCGTCGATAAACAGCACGGGACGCACCGTCGGCCCCTGGCCGTTGATGCGACCTTCCAGGATGCGGGCGAACCCGCGGCCGGGACGCCCGGCCAGGTCGTCGGCGCCGTCGCTGCCGGCCGTGCTGCCATAGAACGGAATGACTTCGCCGGCGCTCTGGTCCAGGGCCTGGCCGTCGACCTCGGCCTCGATGACCAGCAAGGCGTTGCGGATGGATATGCCGGTGGGGAAGTGATGTCCCGCACCCAGGTTGCTGACCTGCGCCTGGACGGTGAGCTCGCCGTTGTCCTCGCCAAGCTCGATCGCCAGGTCGATGGCGTCGGTCAGCGTGGCCGGGGTCGCCCCGGTGAAGGTATGCGCTCGACGCTGCTCGGGCGGACGAACGGGTTGGCCACCGAGCGAGGAGATCGGGCCGGGCTCGCTGGCTGCCGGCATGTGACAATCCTGGCAGACGCGGAAGTCCTCTCCGGGCTGGGCGAAGGGCGAGGCCAGCCATTCCGTGTAGGTTGTCTGTCCGGGTGCCCCGGTATCCGGGTTGTTGTACTCGTGGCAGGAGGCACAAAAGCGGGACTCGGAAAACTGCGGCTGATGCGAGGCGCGCATGCTAGAGAAACTGATGTCATCGCGCGGACCCCAGACCCATAGCTCGGTGAACGGATCATCCGGAAAGCGGTACTGGGTGTTGCCCAGGTGGTGCAGGGCGCTGACATTGTCGTTGACATGGGCCATCTGGTGGCAGGCCAGGCAGGTTACGCCGTCGAGTCCTGAAATCAGATCGACCTCGTCGAGAAAGACATTGCCCGGGTCCTGGGCGTCGGCCAGCGGGGCGTGGCAGGTGGCGCAAAAGCCGGTGTCGCCCGGATCGTGCAGGTCGCGAAAGACGTAGCCGGCAGAGCCTCCCGAGGTGCCGGTGCCGGAGAACAGGTCCAGCACCCAGCTGTTCAAGGCGGCATTGGAGTGGGTGCTTTCCTGCCACTCGGCATGCTGATCGTTGTGGCAGCTGGCGCAGTTGAACGAAGTGCCGGCATCATAAGGAAAAGCGGTGTCAGCCACGGGCAGGCGCGGCAGCTCGATGACGATGTGGTCACCATCGCTGGCGGACTGAGCTGCATTGATGTAGTTGACTGCTCGGGTCGGGTCGTAGGTCAGTACCGCCGTGATGACCAGTGACCCGGCCGGCACATCGGCCAGCGTGAACATGCCCGAGCTGTCGGAGAATGCCGGCTCTCCGGGCGTCGCCTGGATCCGTACCCTGGCCTCGGCAATGGGCTCGCCATTGACGGCATCGATGACCTGGCCGGTGATGGCTGCGCTGGCACTGAAGGAGCCCAGCAGCAGGAGGCCGGCCAGCAGACCTGCGCGGATCAAAACGGCTTCCCCACGACCAGGATGACGATGGCAACCAGGAAAGCCGCCGGCGCCTCGTTGAACCAGCGATACCAGCGAGAAGAGCGCCGGTTTTCGCCGCGTTGAAAAGTTCTGACCATGCCCATGCACCAGAAGTGATAACCGACCAGGCCGGCCACCAGGACAAGCTTGGCGTGCATCCAGCCGGCCCCGCTGAGATGCCATGGTTCAATGGCAAGCAAAGTCAGGCCCAGTCCGACCGCCAGAGCGCCGCCGATATGGGTGATCATCATCAGGCGACGTTGCATGACCAGCAACAGCTCGTAGCGGCTTCCTTCGGGGTTTTCGGCTGCGTAAACGAACAGGCGCGGCAGATAAAACAGACCGGCAAACCAGGTCACCATGAAAATGATATGGAAGGATTCAAGCCAGTCAGTGGAGTTCATCTGGGATCGGTGGTCCGCGCAGTGAAGGGCAGTATTCTGAACGAGTCCGGCTACTTACTCAACTTGACGGCCGGACGGTTGGCGATGTATAAACCCCATGCACTTTACAAAAAATCCATGAAATTACAACATTATGGGTCATTAATATAACAGGTGCGAACGACCATCCGGTTTGGGGCATGTCGATTCAAGCGGTCTTTTCAGGCCGCTTTTTTTTGTACCAGACATCGGCCAGGCGACGATGAATTGACGTTTCCCGGCCCCGCGGGCGCTACAATGGGGTAATTGGGCAGTCCCCTTCTGGAGCAAGAGCCATGGCACAAGCTGAACCGATCCTGTTTACCGACGCGGCCGCGACCAAGGTCAGGGAGCTGATTCTGGAAGAGGCCAATCCGGACCTGAAGCTGCGCGTGTATATCAGCGGCGGCGGTTGCTCGGGCTTCCAGTACGGTTTTACCTTTGATGAGAAGGTCGACGATGGCGACGTGGCCGTGGTTCGCAATGACGTGACCCTGGTGGTCGATCCGCTGAGCTTCCAGTACCTGGAAGGAGCCGAAGTGGATTACAGCGAGAGTCTGCAGGGGGCGCGCTTCGTGATCCGTAATCCCAATGCCGCGACCACCTGTGGTTGTGGATCGTCGTTCGGAATTGCCTGACCTGGCGAACCAACGACAGCGTGGGCCCGGCCCGCGGAGGGGGCTCGGTCGACCGTGACCATTCTGATTGTCCTGGTTGGTCTGCTGATCAGCCACTTCGCCACCGGCTTTCGTCACCTGCGCCGCTTCGAATGGGTCGGTCCCCCGCTGCTGTGGCTGCAACGACGTTTCCCGGCCCAGCCCTGGCTGCCAGCCGTTGCCCTGATCGTGGCCGTGGTCGCGCTCGCCTGGCTGAGTGTCTGGGCGTTGACTGCGGTGCTGGGTCTGGTCGGAGCCTTTCTGCTTGCCCTGGTGGTTTTCATTCTCACCCTGGGTCCGCGTGATCTCGACCATGACGTGGCCATCATTTGCGGGCGTGTCGACGCCGACGAGGCTGAGGTTCGAGCGGCGCGCCGCGCGATGCGCCTGGATGCACAGGCGCGTGCCCCGGAAGGGGCTGCGGCGGTTTTTCATGCCGGCCTGTCACGCTGGTTCGGGCTGTTGTTCTGGTTCGTGCTGCTGGGCATTACTGGCGCGCTGATCTACCGCCTGACCCGGGTTGCGCTGCAGCTCGATCAGGCCGATCCCCAGGTTCTGGAGTGGCTGGCCCGGCTGCGCCTGGTGCTGGACTGGCCGGTGCTGGCCTTGCTGACGGTCTCCCTGGCGCTGGTCAATGACCTCGATCGTGTGCTGGGCGCCTGGCGCGCCCAGCGCGAACATGTGCCGGCCTGGCTCATGACACCGGCGATGCTGGATCGGCTGGCAGCCTCGCTGGTGGTCGACAGCAGCGAGCTGGCCGATGGCGTGTCGATCGGCCACCAGATGGTCTGGCGCATCCTGGTGCTGTGGCTGGTCGTGTTGAGTGTCTTGCTGCTGGCCGGTTGGCTGGCCTGAGACCGATACCAATGATCCGATACCATGGAACGGGGTATTGTGCATGCAGCTGTTGGCAAAGCCCACCCAAACCCAAGGAAGGTCTCCGATGAAAACTACAACCGGTCTGCTTGTCGCGGCCATCTCCCTCATGGCAGTGGCCCCGGTGCTGGCAAGTGAAACCTGGGTGCGCTGCGGCAGCGTCGTCGATGTGGTCGAGGGACAGACCTTGGGGCCGCACACGATCGTCGTTGACGGTGATCGTTTCGGCGAGCTGCATCGCGGACATCCGGTAACCCCGGAGGGAGTCGAGCTTGTCGACCTGTCGGACCTGGTCTGCCTGCCGGGCCTGATGGACATGCATACGCACCTGAGCTCGGAATTCAGTCCCCAGGCCTATGTCCAGCGTTTCACCCTCAACGAGGCCGATATTGCGCTGCGTGGCGCGCACTTCGCCAGGATCACGCTGGAGGCGGGCTTTACCACCGTGCGTGATCTTGGCGACTCATTCAATGTCTCGGTGGCATTGCGCTCTGCCATCAACAGTGGCCAGTTACCGGGGCCAAGGATTTTTACCTCGGCCAAGTCACTGGCCACCACCGGCGGCCACGCCGATCCGACCAACGGGTGGCGACGCGACCTGATGGGCCGGCCGGGTCCGCGCGAAGGCGTGATCAACGGCGTGGATGACGCCCGCGAGGCCGTGCGCCAGCGCTACAAGGATGGTGCGGACCTGATCAAGATTACCGCTACCGGGGGGGTGCTCAGCGTCGCCCGCAGTGGTCAGAATCCCCAGTTCCTGGTCGAAGAGATCGAGGAAATCGTGCGCATTGCCCGCGATTACGACATGCATGTGGCCGCCCACGCTCACGGCACCGAGGGCATGCGCCGCGCCATCCTGGGCGGGGTGCATTCCATCGAGCACGGCACCTACATGAGTGACGAGGTCATCGCCCTGATGATCGAGCACCAGACCTGGTATGTGCCGACCATTTCAGCCGGCCGCTTCGTTGCCGACAAGGCGGCCATCGACGATTACTTTCCCCCGGTGGTGGCAGCCAAGGCGGCCGAGATCGG
>SLQY01000247.1 GCA_007131235.1 Wenzhouxiangella sp. | reverse complement strand
CTTCTTCAGCCCGGAAGCGCCGATCAAGTTCGATCAGGGCGTCCCGAACAATGGATTTGTCGAGGCCGAAATCGCGACACAGGCGATGGATTGGGCGTGTGAAGTCGAACTGTCCGTACCAGTTGTCGCAAGGGTCGGCAAACGGGTGATCTGGTTCCACCAGCTCCCAGGAAGACCAGTAAGTGAAGTACTCGTAAGACCACTGGTGACGGTGAAACAGAATGATGTGGGCGTATTCATGCAGTGACAGCACATGATTCCGCTCGGCCAGATCCTCGCCGCGCTCGATTTCGAAAAGGCAGGTAACGCCTCGCGCATTCTGGAAGCCGAGGTGATATCCGATTTTGGCGTAGCCAGCCGCCCCGCTCAGGGACGGGCAAATAGAGGATTCGTTCAGATGCATTTCGACCGGCTTGAGTTCGTCAACCACGTCGACCCCATGCCAGTCGATGAGATCGGGCAGATAGCTTCGGAAATTCATGTAGTAGGCCTGCACAGATGCGTCGTCGGCCTGGCAGGGTTGCTTGCAGAAGAACATGAAATCGTCGTTAGCGTAGTGCCAGACGTCAAAGCTCTCGTCGCCCAGGGTCTCGGTGTGGCGATCCGGCCCCGCCAGCGCGTTGAAGCTGATTACTAAAGGGATAACGATCAGTAGAGTTCGCACAGGTTGCTCCATTTCGGGCTTTCCTGATACTTACGAGGTACAGTCAGCAATCCGGCCAACCGTGACAACTGTCATGTCAAAATCCTGACCACCGTGACTGGGGCTCGCCACTGCACCCGGCCAAACTGCTACTTCATCGGATGGATCACTTTCCAAGGAGTAGCACATGTCGACACTGCCCGCCGTAGCCATTCAGGGACTGGGTGTTCATTACGGGTCCGTCAAGGCGCTGGATGGGGTAAGCCTGACGCTGGAAGCCGGTAAGCTGCTGGCCTTGCTGGGGCCCAACGGTGCCGGTAAGACCACGCTGCTGGCCGCCATGCTGGGCCTGGTGCGACCAAATCAGGGCTCGCTGAGCCTGTTTGGTCAGCGCCCCGGCAGTCTGGCCGCGCGCAGCCAGACCGGGGTGATGCTGCAGAACTCCGGGGTGCCCGAGCTGCTCAGCGTGGCCGAGCTGGTCGAGCTGTTTGCCAGCTACCATCTTGATCCGATGACGCCGGACCAGGCCATGGCTCAGGCCGGTATCAAGGCGCTGTCGCGGCGCCGTTTCGGCACCCTGTCAGGCGGCCAGAAGCAGCAGGTCCTGTTTGCGCTGGCGATTGTTGGCAGGCCGCGCCTGCTGCTGCTCGATGAGCCGTCCAACGGCATGGACCTGCACGCTCGGGCCCGGCTCTGGCAAACCGTCCAGACCATGCGCGATGCCGGCACCGCGGTGCTGCTGACCACCCACTACATCGAAGAAGCCGACCGGCTGGCCGACGAAGTCGTGCTGCTGGATCGCGGTCGGGTGCTGGCTTGCGATGCGCCGGCTCACATCCGGTCGCGCCTGTCCGGCAGTGAAATCCGCTTTTCCACCCGCCTCGATCAGGTGGCGCTCAGCAAGCTGCTGGCCGGCACTGACTTCGAGCTCTCCGGCGGCCGCTGCCGCCTGCTCAGTCCGCAACCCGAACGCCTGCTGGCCCGTCTGCTGCAAGCCGATCCTGACCTGGTCGAGCTGGAGGTTCGCCCGGCCAGCCTTGAAGACGCCCTTTCCGCCCTGACCCTGGAGCAAGCCGCATGAACTCGCTGACCGATACCCTGCCACGCCCGACGTTTCAGGCCAGTTCCCGCCGCCTGGTCCGAGCCCTGGCCTTTGAGACCCTGGCCGAATGGCGCAACCTGGCGCGCATGCCGGCCTTCAGCGTGCCGACCCTGCTGTTCCCGGTCGGCTTCTATTCCATGTTTGCCATTGTTCTGCCCTTTGCCAACACGCCGGAAGCGGCCGCCACCCTGCTGGTCAATTTCACCATTTTCGGGGTGTTCGGGCCAGGTCTGTTCGCTTTTGGCGTTGGCCTGGCCAGCGACCGCGACCAGGGCTGGCTCCGGCTCAAGCAGGCCGCGCCGCTGCCGGTAATGGTCATGATGCTGGCAAGAACCCTGGGAGCAATGGTCTTCGCCCTGGCCGTGGTGGTTGCACTGTTTACCGTGGCCGCCACACTGGGGGGCGTCCGGTTGGAGCGAAGCGCCTGGGCCTTGCTGGCCCTGGTTGGCGTGCTGGCGGTCATTCCCGCTTCGGCGCTCGGCCTGGCTTTCGGCGCCTGGCTGAACGCGCGCGCCGCCATGGCCATCGTCAATATCGCCTACCTGGGATCGGCCGTATTGTCGGGGCTGTGGTTTCCACTGCAGATGATGCCGGCCTCGGTTCAGTCCATTGCACCGGCCATGCCGCCCTATCACCTGGCGGAACTGGGTCGACAGGCTGCGGGGCTGGAGGGGGGCGGCCTGGTCTATCCCGTGCTGTGGCTGGTCTTTGCAACGATCATCGCCGTCGCCGTGGCCATGCCCGGCTTGCGCCGGCCGGAGGGCAAATCATGAAGCCATTGTTCATCGTCGCCGTTCTGTGCACGGCATTGGTGCTGGGCTGGCTGCTGCTGCCGGTGCCCGAGTCGAGTGGGCCTGCAAATGTTCACACCGGCAATGCAACCACCGCCGCCCCGGCCAACGACTTCACCTTGCGCGCTGACCGGGTGTTTACCGGCAACGAATGGCTGGAGCCGGGCCTGGTGGAGGTCCGAGAGGCGCGCATCTCTCGAGTTGGAAATGACTTCGAGCCGGACCCAATGCTGCCCTTGGTCGAGCTGGGTGACCGTACCCTGTTGCCCGGCCTGATTGATGCCCATGTGCATGTTTGGGGCTCGGCACTGGTCGATGCCCTGAACTTTGGCGTGACGACGGTGCTGGACCAGGCCAACGACGCTGCATCGATCGCGACTCTCCGCCATTCGGGCATGGGTGCCCAGCTGTTCTCATCGGGGCCACCGGCGACTGCACCCGGCGGCCACGGCACTCAATACGGTTATACGCCGCCGCCAGTCAGCGGTCCGGAAGACGCGGTCGGTTTTGCCCGCACCATCCACCGCTTGGGCAGTCACTGGATGAAGATCATCATCGAACGGGGCATGGGGAACTGGCAGGTGCCCAGCCTGGACCGTGACAGCGTGGCTGCGCTGGTTGTCGCCGCCGAGGAAGTTGGCCTCATGCCGGTGGCCCATGTCAGCGAGTTGGAAGCGGCGCATTGGGCGATGGCTGCCGGTGCGCATGGCCTGGTACACATTTTCGCTGACAAGCCCGTCGACCAGCCTCTGCTGGAGTTGATGGCTGCCGAAGACCGCTTCGTCATCCCGACCCTGGTGGTGTTGGAAAGTATTGCCGGCACGGCGGCGGTCGACACCGATGACGATGAGCGCGTCACACCGTGGCTGTCGGGCGAGCAGCGCAATAGCCTGGCCCAGCGCTGGCCGGGACCGCGCAACCCTGTGCTGAGGCAGCGAGTGATCGCGAACACCCGGGCCATGCATGAAGCCGGCATCGCCATCCTGGCCGGATCGGATGCACCCAACCCGGGCACGGCACATGGCCTGAGCCTGCACCACGAACTGGCTGTGCTGGTCGAGGCCGGTTTGAGCCCCAGCGCGGCGTTGGCTGCTGCCACTGCACTACCGGCCAGGTTCTTCGGACTGAATGATCGCGGTTTGCTGGAGCCGGGGCGACGGGCGGATCTGCTCGTGGTTGACGGCAATCCGCGCAAGGACATCTCGGCAACTTTGGCCATCCATGCCATCTGGCAGGGTGGACAGCCGATGGCGCGCATCCAGGCCGCGGCGGTCACGTCGGCCGAGGTACCGGCACACGGTCGACTGAGTGCTTTCCGACCCGATGCTGCCGAGGCTGGCTTCGGCTTTGGCTGGGCGGAGACCGACGACCAGATGGCCGGCGGTAATTCGACGGTCGACATGCAATCCGAAGGCGACGAAACATTGGCCTGGATTCGCCTGCACGGCGAAATTCGCAGCGGATTCGGCTGGCCCTGGGCCGGGGTGATGTTCTCGCCGGGCGACACGCCCATGGCCCCAGTGGACCTGTCCGCGTTCGGCACCTTGCGTTTCCAGGCTCGCGGTAGGCCGGCCGAGTTGCGGATATTGGCGTTCAGTCCGGCGCTGGGCAGCATGCCGGCAACGCAGACGGTTAGGATAGGAACTGACTGGCAAGCGTTCGAACTTGACTTGGCGGGTTTCGCCGGTGCCGATCCGGCCGCCATCAGCGGCCTGGTATTCGCCGCCGGGCCGGACCTGGGTGAATTCGAGTTCGACCTGGCCGACGTTCACCTCGACTGAGCAGCGCCATGGATCTGCGTGACACACTCAAGCGCATCGAGCGCATCCTGTTGCCGCCGGATGATGAGCTGGGCAGGCTGCCCTATGCCTGGCTGGTCTACCTGGGGTTTTTGTTCTTTCCCCTGACCCTGGGCGCTGGCGGTCGTGAATTCTGGCTGCCAACGCTGTTCAGCATCGCCGTTTTTCTGCCGCTGTATTTCTGGACCTTGCGGCTCAGCGGCTGGAGGCTGCTGCTGGGCACGGTGCCCATGGTGGCAATGTGTGCCTTGCTGACGCCCTACAATCCGTCGGCGCTGACTTTCGCCGTGTACGCAGCCGCCTTTGCGCCGGGCTTCGGTTCAGTGCGTGCCGGCCTGATTCACCTGGCCGGCGTCATCGTCGCCATCACGGTGATCTTCTGGTACCACGCGTTGCCGATGCCGTTTTTCATCATGGGCATTCTGATGCCATTGCTGGTCGGGCTGAGCAATGTCTTTTTCACCGAAATGCAGAAGAAGAATGCCGAGATCAAGCTCAGCCAGCAGGAGGTCAGGCGCCTGGCCGGCAAGGCCGAGCGTGAGCGCATTGCGCGCGATCTGCATGATCTGCTCGGACATACGTTGGCGGTGATGGTGCGCAAGGCCGAGCTGGCACGCCGCCTGGTCACCGCCAACCCGGCGCAGGCGGCGATGGAAATGAAGGCCGTCGAGGAAGTCGGGCGCGACGCCCTGGCCCAGGTCCGAGAAGCGGTGTCGGGCTGGCGTGCGCCGGAACTGGCCGCCGAGGCAGCCAGCGCGCGCCTGGTGCTGGAGTCCAGCGGGATCAGCGCCCAGGTCGACGACATTCCCGATATCGCGCGCGAAGTTGGCCAGGTCATGGCCATGGTGCTGCGCGAGGCAGTTACCAACGTCATCCGCCATTCCCGCGCCAGCCAGTGCCGGATCGAATTCGAACGGGCAGGCCGAGACTGGCTGATGCGGGTTGCCGACAACGGTAACGGTCAAACGACTGCTGAAGGTCATGGCATTACCGGCATGCGCGAGCGCCTGGCGGCCGTCGGTGGCGAGTTGAGCGTGGAGTTCGGCCAGGGCTGCACGCTGCTGGCACGGGTGCCACAGGCCAGCGCGGAGCGGGCGGCATGATCCGGGTGCTGGTGGCCGAAGACCAGGCCATGGTGCTGGGTGCGCTGGCCGCCTTGCTCGACATGGAGAAAGATATCCAGGTGGTCGGACGTGCGATCAACGGACTCGAGGCGCGCCGGCAGATCGAGACCGATCCTCCTGACGTGGTTCTGACTGATATCGAGATGCCGGAAATGAGCGGTCTGGACCTGGCCGCCTGGATTCGCACGCAGCATCCGCAGGTCCGGGTCATCATCGTGACCACTTTTGCCCGACCCGGCTACCTGCGCCGTGCGCTGGATGCGGGTGTTCGCGGCTACCTGCTCAAGGACGCGCCGGCTGAAGACTTGGCAAGCGCTATCCGCAACGTCCACCGCGGCGGTCGCGAGATTGCCCCGGAACTGGCCGCCGAAGCCTGGTCGGCCGAAAGCCCCTTGACTGCGCGCGAACGCGAAGCCCTGCGCCTGGCCGGTGAGGGGCTGAGCAGCGCCGGTATCGCCGAGAAGATGCACTTGTCTGAAGGCACGGTACGAAATTATCTTTCCGAGGCCATCGGCAAGCTGCAGGCCAGCAATCGAGTCGAAGCGGCCCGGATCGCGAGGCAGAATGGGTGGTTGTGAGGAGGGCGGGGAGGGGTTAGGAGGAACAAGGAGCAAGGAGCAAGGGGCAAGGGGCAAGGGGCAAGGGGCAAGGGGCAAGGAATTAGGAGGAAGGAAAGTCAGGTGGCTTGACCATTTTGGGGGTCGGGCTTAGTCTCTTTTTTCGCCTTGCACAAAT
>SLQY01000173.1 GCA_007131235.1 Wenzhouxiangella sp. | reverse complement strand
GATCAATCAACCAGGGCTTCACGAACCTTGCGTGCCAGATCCAGCTGGCGATAGGGCTTGCTCAACAGCAACACACCCTCGTCCAGGCGGCCGTGGTGAACAATGGCGTTCTCGGTATAACCCGAGGTGTAGAGAACTTTCAGATCCGGTCGAATACGCAGGGCCTCACTGACCAGGGCTGGCCCGTTGAGCTGGCCCGGCATGATGACATCGGTAAACAGCAAATCGAACTGGTCATCCTGCTTCAGCACCGCAAGCGCCTGGTCGCCGTTTGCTGCAATCTCGACCTGGTAACCCAGCCGCCGGAGCAGCCGTTCGGCATGTTCACGTACCATGTCGTCATCTTCCACCACCAGAATGCGCTCCGTGCCACCGAGTTCATGCGTGGCTTCGCTCATTCTAGAGGCGACGACCGCTTCGCGCTGCGCGCGCGGCAGAAAGATGCGCACGGTCGTGCCCTTGCCGGGCTCGGAATACACCTTGATGTGTCCGGAAGACTGCTTGACGAAGCCGTACACCATGGCCAGACCAAGGCCGGTGCCCTTGCCCTTGGCCTTGGTCGTGAAAAACGGCTCGAACAGGCGATCCATCATCGCCTCTGGAATGCCTTCGCCGGTATCGGAAATGACGACCAGTACGTAGTCGCCCGGTAGCAGGTCAGCTTGTCTGTCTACATAGTCATCATCGAGACGCATGTTGGCTGTCTCGATGGTCAGGTACCCACCGTCGGGCATCGCGTCACGGGCATTCAAGGCGAGATTGAGCAGCGCGGATTCAAGCTGGGCCGGGTCGATCTCGGCGCGCCACAGCCTGGGTTCATGAATGGTTCTGATGTCGATGTGTTCGGGAATGGAACGTCGCAGCAGCGGCTTCAATTCCTCGATCAGGGAAACAATGTCGGTGGATTCGGGTTCCAGGGCCTGGCGCCGGGCGAAGGCGAGCAGGCGATTGGTCAGCTCCGCGCCGCGCCTGGCGGCAGCCTGGGTCAGCTCGGCCAGCGGCTTCAAATCGGGGTTGGATGACAGGTTCTCGGAGAGCAACTCGGCATTACCCAGGATAACGGTGAGCAGGTTGTTGAAATCGTGGGCCACGCCACCGGTCAGTTGACCAATTGACTCCAGGCGCTGGGCCTGGCGAAGCTGTGCCTCCAGCTCTAGTTGGTCAGTGATGTCGGTATTGATGGCCATGATCGAGCGTGGTGAACCGGCCCCGTCCGTGACCAGCACCCAGTGACTTCTGACCGTGATTTCACTGCCATCCTTGCGTCGGTGAAGCCATTGCCGATTCAACCGACCTTCCACCAGTATCTGCTCGAAAGCGGCCTGGTAGCTCTCGATATCGGGTCCCAGCAACCCGGTCACGGTCTGCCCCAGCGCTTCTTCCGAACTCCAGCCGTAAATCCGTTCTGCGCCCTTGTTCCAATAGCTGATGCGATGGTCCAGGTCGCGAACGATGATGGCGTCGCGGGCGTGATCCAGCAGTTCTGCCTGCTCGGCAAGCTTGCGCCTGGCCAGGTGGCTTTCGGAGACATCTTTCAAGCCGCCGACCATGCGACGCGGCTCCCCACTGCTGTCCAGGATGAGAAAGCCACTATCAATGACATTGGCATAGCTGCCGTCATCGCGGCGGAACCGATAGCTTGCTGACCAATCCGGCTGGCGTTGGGCGAGCGCCGTCACCAGGCTCAGGCGAGTCGCCTCGCGATCGTCCGGATGGATCCGCTCAAGCCACCAGTCCAGTATTTCCGACGCCTCTTCCGGCGAGTATCCGAAAATCGTCTGCAAACCGTCACTCCACCACACCGCGTTGGTGCGCAGGTCGTGGTCCCAGACCACATCGGTGGTTGCGCGCGCAACTGCGCGGAAACGTTCTTCGCTGGTGCGCAGGATCTCCAGCGCTTGCTCGTCGCGGGTGATGTCCTGGATAAAGCCGGTAAATACCTGGCGTCCGGACAGGGAGATTTCGGTGACGGTCAGTTCGATCGGGAATTCGCTGCCGTCCTTGCGCCGGGCCTTGAGCTTCTGTTGCTGATCAAGGATTCTGGCTTCCCCCGTTTCAACGTAGCGCCTGACGTAGTTGTCATGCCGGCCCAGGTGTTCTTCTGGCATCAGCATGCTGATATTGCGACCGATCAATTCGTTCGACCTGTAGCCGAACATGGTTTCCGTGGCTGGGTTCACCGACTCGATCAGGCCCTGGTCGTTCAGAGTAATGATGGCGTCGCTGGCAGACTCCAGCACCGCGCGCATGCGCTCGTTTTGTTCGGCCGCTTCCCGACGGGCCCGGTGGCGCTCGGTCTGATCGCTGAAGTACACCGCCAGGCCCTCGTCGGTCGGGTAGGCGGTGACGCTCAACCAGACCTTGAGCGGCTCGGGGTAGTAAGCCTCGTACCGAACCGTCTTTCGCTGTTCCATGGCCTCACGGCTTTTCTGGAAGAAGTCGGTCTCTCGGGCAGCTGGAAAGGTTTCCCAGATGTTCTGACCGAGCAAGCTGCTGCGATCCAGTTTGAGCAGGACTTCAGCCTGGTGGTTCAGAAAGGTGACGTTCCATTCCCGGTCCACGGTCAGACAAGCATCGGAAATGCTTTGCAGCGTGGACTGAAGCCGTTCGGCCAACTCTTTGGTGGTTTTTTCAGCGCTGACTCGCGCCGTGATGTCGCTGGCGAATGACAAAACCGACTGCAGCTGGCCCTGCTCATCGAACTGTACAGAGTTCAGCCACTCGCAGGTCAGTACCCGGCCGTCGCGGGTGATGTTGCGGTTGACGATCTTCAAGCTGGAAGACACACCGCCGCCGATCAACGTTTCAAGCCGAGCGGCCACTGCTTCACGGTCCTCGGGATGAATGACGGCGACCTCTGCAAGCGAACGGCCGATCACCTCTTCGGCAGCCCAGCCAAAAATGCGTTCAGCCTGCGCAGCCCAACGCACCACGTGGCCCGCGGCATCAAGCTCCACGACCGCCAGCGGCAGGTTTTCCAGGTGCACGTCGAGGAGTCCCGGTGCCGCGCTACCAGCCAGCGCCGTGTCTTGCCCTGGTGTTTCTTCCTTCAAACCGACAATTCCAGGTCACCGTTCCAAGCGTTCTGAGTATAAGCGCAAGCGCGGATTGGCCCAACCATCGACCCACTGTCATCCATCCTTCAACCTGTTGCCATCGATCCGCAATGGCGGTTGCGCATGCTTGGCAAGATGAACTGTCGATCATTCAATCCTCAACTACCGCCGAGCGCTCGATGAAGATCTTGCTGGTTACCGACGCCTGGCCTCCCCAGGTCAATGGCGTGGTGCGAACCCTGGAAAATACCCGGCACATGCTGGAAAGTTTCGGCCATCAGGTCGACGTGCTCTCGCCCCAGGGCCAGGCCACGTTGCCTTGCCCCGGCTACCGGGAAATACGCTTGACGCTGCGTCCGTTCCAGGCCGTGCGCCGCCAGTTGGCGCAAGGCCCGTTCGATGCGATCCATATCGCTACCGAAGGCCCGCTCGGTCTCGCCGCCCGATGCTGGTGTCGGCGCCACGGTCTGGCCTTTACCACCTCCTGCCATACCCGGTTTCCGGAATATATTCGCCTGCGCCTGCCCATTCCCGTGGCCTGGTCCTATGCCTGGCTGCGCTGGTTTCACGCTGCGGCCGAGCGGACCATGGTGCGCAGCCCCGGCCAGAAAAAGGACCTCGCCGCGCGCGGGTTCCAGCACCTGTCAGTCTGGCCGGGCGCGGTCGACACCACCTTGTTCTACCCGCGCGAACGCGATGCGCTGAAGCTGCCCCGCCCGATCGCGCTTTACGCTGGCCGCGTGGCCGTGGAGAAAAACCTGGAAGCCTTTCTTGGTCTGAGCTTGCCCGGCAGCAAGGTGGTGGTCGGCGACGGTCCGGATCTTCAGAACCTGAAGCGTCGCTATCCGGATGTCCACTTCACCGGTTATCTCAATGGCGACAGCCTGGCGGCCACCATAGCCTCGGCTGATGTCTTTGTCTTTCCAAGCCTCACCGACACGCTGGGGCTGGTCAACCTGGAGGCCATGGCCTGCGGCGTTCCGGTGGCCGCCTTTCCCGCGCCGGGTGTGTCTGACCTGGTCTGCGACGGCGGCAACGGCGCGATCGACGACGATCTGGGCCAGGCCGTGTTCCGGGCCCTGGCCGTGGACGGAAGTGCATGCGTGGAATTCGCCAGCCAGTTCACCTGGGAAGCCTGTACGAGACGCTTCGAAGACCTGCTGTGCGTCCCGGCAGACGCCGCGGGCAGCCTGGAAAGCCCGACCACGGATGGGATGGTGGCCGAGTCGCTGCTGAAGAATTCGAAACCCGCTACCACGGCGCTGCAAAACTGACGCTGCAAAAAGCTTGCAGCCGGGTCCGACGCCAGTCAGGTTTCTCCCTTGATCTGCCGCCCCAGGGCCACCACCAGGGCGGCAACAACAAACGGCACCAGGCGTTCGACCACCATGCCCGGCGTGGTCACCAGCAAGGGCAGGGCGATCGCCAGCCCGTAACCGGCCAGTATGGAAACGGTCGCGGCACCAGCATCGACCCGGCCGCCGGCCAGGCGCCAGAAGATCAGCGGGCCGAAAGCCGAGCCCAGGGCTATCCACGACGACAGTACCCGGTCGAAGATCTGGGCGGGCAGATGTATGGCGACCAGTACCGCGGCTACCACCACGGCGGCGACCGACAGGCGGGTCACCAGCATCTGCCGTCCGGGCAGACGCCGGGCCAGGCCGAGGTCGTGTGAAACCACCGAGGCCGAGACCACGAGTTGGCTATCGGCCGTGGACATGATCGCAGACAAGACGGCGGCCAGCAGCACGGCCGCGAACACCGGGTGGAACAGGCTTTCGGTCAGGGTGAAGAACAGTGCTTCGGGGTTGGCCAGCTCGGGATGCAGAATACGCCCGGCCAGGCCAACGAAGACCATGCCGAAAAACACCAGGGCGTACCAGGCCGTGGTCAGCCAGGCGGCCTGGCGACGGGCCCGGTCATCTCGCAAGGCCATGAAGCGCACGAGGAGCTGCGGCTGGCCGAAGGTGCCGATACCGATGGCAAGCGCGCCGACGATCACGCCAACGCCGATCAAGCCGGGGCGGCCGCCGCTGAAGCTGAGTTGCTCCGGTGAAGCGACTGCATTGAGGCCGGCAACAAACCCGGCCGGCCCACCGACTGCGACGAGGGCCGCCACCGGCAGCAGGATGGCGGTCAGTGCCATCAGCACTCCCTGGATGGAGTCAGTCACACTGACCGCCCAGAAACCGCCAAGCAAGGTGTAGACCAGGATGATCGCCGCGCCAACGGCGATCGAGCCTGAGATGGACCAGCCAAAGGTGGAGGCAAAGGTCTGGCCGGCGCCCTGGAACTGGGCGGCCACGTACATGGTGAATGAGACCAGTACGATGGCCGACACCAGACCAACCAGCAGCGTGCGCTTGCCGCCGCTGGCATGGTCGGCGAGAAAATCGGTCAGGGTGAGCTGGTTGCGCTGGCGGGTCCAGTGCATCAGCCTCGGCGCAATCCAGAACCAGGCGATCAGCATGGTCAGCGTGGCGCCGGTGGCAATCCACAGCGCCGAGACACCGAGCACCCAGGCTGCGCCGCTCAATCCCAGCAGGGTCCAGGCCGAGGCGGCGCTGGCCGAGTAGCTGAGCGCGGCAACAAAAGGTCCTAGCCCGCGCCCGCCCAGAAAGAAGTCGCTCTGGTCATGGGTACGGCGGCTGGCCCAAAGCCCCACCGCCACCAGCGCGCCCATGTAGAGCACTAGCGTCACAGTGACAATCCAGGGATTCATGCCGAGGTCTTTTCCGACTTTTTCCGGGTTTGGGAGTGGGAAACATGGGAACCACCGAAATCACCGAATACACCGAAACTTAAAAACCCCTTTCGGTGTCTTCGGTGTCTTCGGTGGTTCCAAGCCTTTTTCTTTTCAGCGCTACCGATCTCTGTGCATCAATCAGCGACGGGATCACCTGCAAAGCTGTCGCCCTGGATGTTCTGCCAGCGATCGGTCACTTTTTCTTCGTCAATCAGGGTGCGCTGAACAATACGGCCGGCTTTGTACCAGTGCCAGACGCGGTGGCGGTATTGGCCACAGTCCGAAATCTGGATCATTTCGTACAGGTAAAGATCCGGCTCGCCTTTGCGCACCCAGTTCAGCATCACCGTGCGGTTGAAGTCATCCAGCGGCACCTCGGCGGCCCAGCCCTCGATCAGG
>SLQY01000318.1 GCA_007131235.1 Wenzhouxiangella sp. | reverse complement strand
TTCAAGGTCGATTTATACGGCACCGCGCTCGTGCTCGATGCCTTTGGCCACGTGATCGCTCGTGGCGGGTCGGCGGTGGTAGTTTCCTCGCAGGCGGGACACCGCCTGGGCCCGCTGTCGGCGGAGCAAACGCGGGCGCTGGCGACCACGCCTGCCGATGAATTGCTCGATCTCGATATGCTGCAGCCTGAACGCGTGACCGATTCCCTGCTCGCCTACCAGATCGCCAAGCGCGGAGCTTCGCTTCGGGTGCAGGCTGAAGCGGTTCGATGGGCCAGGCGCGGTGCGCGGGTCAACGCCATCAGTCCTGGCATCGTCGTTACCCCGCTTTCTCGGCGAGAGCTGAGCGGGCCGAACAGCGAGGGCTATCGTCGAATGATCGAGGTGTGCGCAGCCGGCCGCGCCGGCACGCCGGATGAGGTCGGTTCGCTGGGCGCCTTGCTGATGGGCCAGGACGGTCAATTCATCTCCGGCAGCGACTTCTTGATGGACGGCGGTGTCACCGCGGCCTACTGGTACGGCGATCTGAATCTGTCCTGACTCAGAATCTGTGGCGGCCTGCAAAGGGTCACGCACCAGTCGCATTGGCACCGCCGATGAATAGGATTCACCCCAAGACGCTCCCACACAGGCAAGTGGTGGCTGGTTTGGTGCTGAAACGTCCGATTTTGTCGATTTGACAGCGGCGATGTCCTGCACTTCGGCGCGGTTGCGTAACTGTCAGTAGTCCCTACACCTATCTGACGGTTCAATACACCATGTACTCAAGATTATCTGATCTTCGAGCAATATCTCTGATCCTGGGCGTTCTGTGTCTCGTCGGTTGCGGCGGTGAGGTGGATCCGACCGGGACATCCGATCCGGATCGAGCCGCTCGTGCACCCCTTCCAGCCCATGACCCCGACGCCACCTTCAGGGGGCAGACGGCTGCGGAGCTGGGGCAGCGCCTGGAACGGCAAGTCGAACAGGGCATGGGTTTGATGACCCTGGAGCATATCGGGCAAATGGGTGTCGACGGACTGCCGGCCCGGGACTCGGTGCGCGCGGTTTTCCAGACCCCGCCTGATCCCGAGCTTGAACGCGACCGCGCAGATCTGCTTCGTTCCACGGCGCTGCTGGTGCTGGTGGCGATGAGTGCGCCCGAAGCACCAGCTCTTGCCAGGCAGGCCGTGCACGAGCCGGACTTCACGAGATTCAGCGCCGCTCAACGCCAGGTGATTCGCGCTGCGGTTGCGGCCATGGACGCCGATGAGCTGCAAGCCGACTTGACGAGGCTGGTCGACACGGACCCGGTCCATGCCGGACGTATCCTGCGCGCGGATGGCTTGCCTGATGCAAAACAGCAGACCCTGGCCGTCGCCCTGCTTGATGCCGACCTTGACGACGATACCGCTCGCTTTCTGATCGATCGCATGAGTGAAATGGATGCCATCACCGATGAGCAGAAGATTCGTCATTTGCTGGCTTACCCGGAGGTGGCCGCTGAACACCTGGTCCGCACCCAGGGCCTGTTGCGCCGAATCGGCACCCGGGAAGCGCTGGATGCGGCCCTGCAGATCGGCGACCCGTCACCGTCGCGGCGCGAGGAGCTGATCGACTGGTTTGGCTTGCCTGACGACGAGTAGGCCATCAAGACCAGCGCCCAGTCCGTGCTTCTCAAGGTGCCGCCGTTGCAACCCAGGAATGTTCGGTCAATACTGGTCAGGCGCTGAGGCTGAAGGCGGGAGAAACGCAACCTGCGCGACAGTCATTGAACGCGGCAATCAAATGGATTGTCGCGTTAATGCCCGGCCGGAACGGCCGGGACCGCGAAGCGAAGGCTTCCACGGACATGCGCTGAAAATGCCGTGCAACGAATACCGTAGGTATTTCGTTGCCGGGCTAATGATGGTGGCAACGAAAGGATTTCCGGGGAGTGTTGATCATGAGCATTCAGGCACCGTTTTATCCCATCATTTATGTTCGCGGTTTCGCCATGACCCAGGGCGAGATCGATGCGACCACGGCTACACCCTACATGGGTTTCAACCTGGGTTCGACCCGGCTGCGCCAGCTCTGGGATGGGTCGGTGCAGCGACACTACTTCGAGTCGCCGCTGATTCGGCTGATGAAAGAGTACGGCTATTCCGACGCCTACCTTGACGGGCATTTTCAGACTGAGGGGCTTGCAGCGCGTTCCATCTTCATTCATCGCTACTACGACGCAGCCGACCAGCAGCTGGGTGAAGGAAAGCGACCATCCATACTCGAAGCCGCGCATGACCTGCAGCACCTGATCAAGCTGGTGCGCCGGGCGATCTGCGGCGATGATAGCGAAGCGCTGCGTCGCTTCCGAGTCAATCTGGTCGCCCATTCCATGGGCGGACTGATCTGCCGGGCGCTGCTGCAGAACAAGCAGCTGCGAGATTCCGCCGAGGCCGGGCAGGTCAACAAGGTATTTACCTATGCCACTCCGCACAACGGCATCGAGCTGGCCGGTTTCAATGTCCCGCGCTTTCTTGGTTTGTGGGACATCAATAACTTCAATCGTCGCGAAATGAAGAAATACCTGAGCCTCGACGATCACCGCAATGTCGCCACGCTGAATGGGCATTTCGACCCGGACCGTTTCTTCTGCCTGGTTGGCACAAATCCCGGAGACTACGCTGCCGGCGCGGGTATGTCGCGCCGGCTCGCCGGCGAAATGAGCGACGGGTTGGTTCGCATCAGCAACGCAGCTGTTAGCGGCTCACCACGGGCATTTGTCCATCGCAGCCACAGTGGGCCGTTCGGCATCGTCAATTCCGAGGAGGGTTACCAGAACCTGGTTCGTTTCCTGTTTGGTGACGTTCGCGTCGACGGCTACCTGGCGCTTGATCACCTGCCACTGCCGCCATCGGTGCAACGGGCCAAGGATGACGGCAGGAAAGTCAGGGCTTCGTACTGGTTTGAAGCCAGCGTCGCGCCGCGACCGGCGATTGAAGACGGCAGCGTGTTCTTCCTGACCGAACGGCGCAAGGCCAATTACTCGGCCGTGATGCGCGGATACGATGAGATGATGAAGCCTGCCAAAGTCGGACTTGAGCGTCCGCGCTGGCCGTTCTTGTTTTCTACCTTTCTCGACACCAGGAAGATCACTCGCGGCAAGACCATGGTATTCACGGTCGAGCTGGTCGTCAGCGCCACCGACTACGTCATTGACGGCGTCCTGTTCTTCGACCGCACCATTCCCGGCGAAAACCTGTATCGCCAGAACATCTGCGTGCGCGCCACCAGTACCGAGGAGGGCTGGCGGGTGAGATGCAATCTTGTCGACGACGAATGGGGCGAAAAGCTGGGCCGCGAACTGGAGCTCGTCGATGGCCGCTTCGTGGTCCCGATCAATAGCACCAAGGGCCTGGCCGGCTCACTGGAATTATCTATTCAGCCGCATCTTCAGTAGCCTGGCCGCAGACGCTGTTGAAGTTCAACCTGGCCTTCAACCTCATGTTTACCATTGCCAAGCCTGGGAGGTGATTAGAGATGGGCGACGAATCCGCCAAGGACGCGTTCGTTGATCGCCCCGGCCCGGCTTCTTCCCGTTCAGCTATCGATCAAGGCTTGCCAGCCGTCCATGCCGAGCCGTCGCAGAGTCTCGATATTGCGTTCGAAAATCGCGTCGGGCTCGGGCAGGTTTGCGGTGGCCGCTGTAATGCTGGCTTCGCGCAGCAGGTGCAGCATGGGATACGGTGAGCGGTTGGTGCAATTGGCCGGATCATCCGGTGCACTGTCGGCAAACTGGTAGTCGGGATGAAAACTGGCGATCTGGAGGGTGCCGGCCAGGTCTAGTTCTTCGAGCAGATGATCGGCCAGATCAAGGAAGTCGTTGTAATCGAGAAAGTCATGAAGCACGTCGGGGTGGATCAGCAAGCTGGTCTCGCAATCGGCCGGGTTGCTTGCCTGCAAGGTCAGGAGTTCCTCGACCAGATCCTCGGCCAACTGTTGCACTTCAGTCGCGGCGCTGACTCGAAAGCGAATCCGGCCCTGACGCCATGGTGTGGCCGCAAACGGACACAGATTCAGCCCGATAACGACTTTCTCCAGCCACTGGCGTGTGCTTTCGATAGCGGCTTGCTGCTGCGATGATTCCTGCATCGTGCTGATTCTATCCCCGATCATCAGGTTGCTGCCGGTCAATCGCTGTCCACGGCGAGCACCCTGACGGCGGGGCTGGCTTTGCAAACCGCTACGTCTTGGGTGATGATGTCAGGCAAGTTGTCTACATTTGTTCCAGGTGGACGCGAAGGGCCTTACGAGGAGAAACCATGAAAAAAGTCAACCTGCTTGTCGTCGCTGCAGGGTTCGGTCTGGCCGCATGTTCTGCCCCCGATGCTGAACGCTCCGACGTTTTTGCTGACTGCCCCGAGTGTCCCAGCATGGTGGTGATTCCGGCTGGCAGCTTCATTCAAGGCAGCCCGGAGGACGAGCCGCAAAGCAGGAACAGCGAGCGGCCGCAGAGGCAAGTCGATGTGCCGGCTTTTGCCATGGGCATGACCCCGGTCACGATTGCGCATTGGGATGCCTGCGTGGCCGACGGCGGCTGCCAGAAGCGCCCGCGCGACATGGGTTGGGGACGTGGCAATCGCCCGGTCATTGACGTTAGCTGGAATGACGCCCAGCAGTACGTCAGTTGGCTGGGCGACAAGACCGGCAAGGAATACCGTCTCCCGTCTGAGTCCGAGTGGGAATATGCCATCCGAGCTGGCACCATCGGGCGCTTCAATACCGGTGATTGCATCACCTCCGACCAGGCCAATTTCAATGCTGGCCGGCCCGCGCAGGGCTGCCCAAGCGGCGATTACCGTGAACAAACCGTGCCGGTTGATGCGTTTGCCCCGAACGCCTTCGGTCTTTATGACACGCATGGCAATGTCCTGGAGTGGGTCCAGGACTGCTGGAACCCGAATTATGAGGGTGCTCCCACCGATGGGAGTGCCTGGATGGCAGGCGACTGCAGCCGAGCCGTTCATCGCGGTGGCTCATGGATCAGCACTGGGCGTTTGCTGCGCTCGGCCAACCGTTTTGGCGTAGGGCGAGAGAGCAGCATCAATCACCTGGGCTTGCGCGTGGCGATGACCCTGCCAGCCTCGGAGAGCCGATGATCGCATGCGAAGTGGATACCCCACTGGGCCGGATGATGATGGCCGACGGGGGTAGCGGCCTGGCGGGACTCTGGTTCTCGGGGCAACGCCATTTTCCGAATGATGCGGCAGACTGGCCACGCGGTCGCAGTGCCACGCTGGAGGAGGCTGCCCAACAGCTGGATGCCTATTTTGCCGGTCGTCGGCAAGCATTCGACTTGCCGCTGGCATCTGCCGGATCGGCTTTCCAACAGTCGGTATGGCAATACTTGCAGGCCATCCCATTCGGCCAGACTCGAAGCTATGGCGAGATTGCCCAGGCGCTGGGTAAACCCGCGGCCAGCCGTGCTGTTGGCATGGCCGTTGGGCGTAACCCGTGGAGCCTGGTTGTGCCCTGTCACCGGGTGGTCGGTAGCGGGGGTCAGCTGACCGGCTACGCCGGTGGCCTGGAGCGCAAGCGCTGGCTGCTGGCGCTGGAGACGGGCCAGGAACCGCCGCCAGCTGGGGTCGGGCCTGCGCGTGCATCGCGCAACAGTTAAGAAAATTGGCAGATTTGGCCCAGCGATGCCGATAACCAGTTCCGAGAAGGGCAATACTTATGCTGGTACTAGTAATTGATGACCGGGGGTCGCGTCCGTCACCTGGCCTGCACCACGGTTGAGCATGATGCTGGATCGTTAAACACCAAAAGATCTTTTCATGTTTGGATTCCTCAAGTCAGACCCGATCAAGAAGCTGCGCAAGCAGTACGACGCCAAGCTGACCCAGGCTCAGCAGGCACAACGCAGCGGCGATATCAAGGGTTTCGCCGAGTTGTCAGCCGAAGCCGATGCGATCTGGAAAGAACTGCAGCCGCTTGAGAAAGCAAAGAAGGCTGACTGAGCAGTCGCTCAGGCGGCAGCTGATCATTGGCTCCGGAATCTGCAACGTCAGACCGATAGCGGCGTTGGCATTTCACCAACCTTGACACCCCTTTTTGTCTTAATATAATTCTGGCTATTGCAGTTTCCGCCAATCTGCTGATTTCGGTTTGATGATTATTCTCAAGGGAGTTTCTATGTCTGATCACATGCGAATTGCCATGGGTGTTGTCGCTTGCTTGTTGTTTGCGGTTGGCCCGGCTCAGGCCACAGTGAAAATCGATACTTGCAACGTTTGTTATTCCGATGCAGGATTCGCCTATCGAGCTGAACAATTCTCGATCAACAGCAATCCCTTCCTGCAGGGCATAGATCAGGTTTACGTGGTCAACGTTGTGTCTGCCGAGGTGCGTTTTTTCCACGTTGCGCGTTGGCAGGATGCTTCATTGGATCCGCAGCGAGAAGACCCGAAAGTGCTTCGAGCGATGGGGTGGCCCATGGCCGAGGCCACGCCCATGCCACCGGACCCCGTCGTGCTTTCGTCAGCACAGGACGCTATTGCCGCCGTCCAATTGTTTGCTCAATCCGCCAGTGCCGTGATACCCGCGGACGATCTGGGCCTCGGGTTGGGTTCTGCCATTGCATTGGTTGGCCCCGATGACTCTCCGGCAGGCCTGCACCGGAACGCATTGAAGAATATGCTCAATGACCATTTGAATCAGACCTGGATGGTGATCGAGCTTGCGTTAAGTGATCTTGCCCATGGCATCGCCCGAAAGTTTTTGACTGAAAGCG
Organism: Wenzhouxiangella sp.; assembly: GCA_007131235.1. Lineage (GTDB taxonomy): Bacteria > Pseudomonadota > Gammaproteobacteria > Xanthomonadales > Wenzhouxiangellaceae > Wenzhouxiangella. The sequence goes on along the minus strand of SLQY01000318.1, from coordinate 14,027 downwards.
AAATCGAGATGCTTAGCAATATTACGGTCGAGTTTGAGGATGGAACTCGTGTTCAGATCAGCATCGAACGTATCCTTGACGGTGTCGCGGGAAGCGACACCTATTTTGATCTGAATATTAGCCTCGAGTCGATTACGGGTCCGGGCCTGCCAGCTGTGCCGATGACGCCAGGCCAATTCGCTGGGTTTCAATTTTCCGGGCACCCATTGACGCTCCAAGCTTTCATTGCATTGGCTCAAATGTATGGCATTCCAGTGACGAGCGCCGGTGGCGCCGGTGGGGGCAGTAATGGCACATTCGAGTGCCATCACGATGGCACGATGTTCAAATGCAAAGTAACCTATGGTGCCTTCTAGAGGGGTTGTCGTCAGGATCCTGCCATTAACCTCAGCGCTTTCCCTGTACGTGACGGCCACCGTCCCAACCGCCCTTGGATAGCAGTTCGTCACCGAGCTTGCGCGGGGCTGCTTCCAGGTCGGTGGCCATGGAATCGTTCCAGCGGTTGAGAAACCCGTACAGACAGATTGCGCCCAGCAGTTCGACGATCTGCTCGTCGGACCAGTGGGCGCGCAGGCGTTTCATCAGCCCCTCGTCGACCTCGTTCGGGACGGCGCCGGCGGCCAGGGCGAAGTCCAGCGCAACGCGTTCAGCTTCGCTGTACAGATCGCTGGTTTGGTAATCCCATAGGGCGGCAACTTTCTCGTTTGATACACCGCTGATGCCGGCAGCAATCAACGAGTGAGCCTGGCAATACTGGCAGCCGGCCGCCCGGCTGGAGAAATGGGCGAGCAGGCGTTTGAAGCCGGGGTCGACGCTGCCTTTCGGGTCCATTACCGCCGCGGTCAGTTCGCCAAAAGCGCGAACAATGGCTGGCCGACGCTGCATGGTCAGCAGACTATTTGGCACGAAACCGAGGATGTCCTCGAAGTGACGAAAGGTTTCGGCCAGTTCGGGCGTGGTCGAGGCCGGAAGAGGTTTGATGTGCGCCATGGGCAGGAAACCGGGTCAAGAACGCTTCCTACTCTACAGGATGCTAATGGTTGCGAGAACCCGGCGATGGCATGCTGGATGGGCTTGGAGGGTCCGGCAGGGCCGGCTCAGCGTTGTCGGCCAGGATCGCGGTGCGGATATCGTTATGTGAGCTGGTCGCCTTGGTGAATTTCGCCTCCGGCCAGGTCGGATCCACCAACATTCTGGGACTGAATGCCGGTGTGGAAGGGAATATCTATTGAGAAACAATGCTTTGCATGCCACTGATGGGTTGGCCCGTTTTTTGCATGTTTGATAAAGTAGTCGTCACCCTAGGGAGCAAACATCATGAGTACTGACCCGCAGCACAAGATCCGGGCCATTCACGAATCTGAAGCGCCGGACGCATTCGCTTTCCCGGCCGAACAACTGGAACGGGTGATTGCCCGGGCCAGCGTCCTGCAGCACGCGGCCGGGGAAGGTGAGCAGCGCCAGCTTAGCGAGGATGAAATCATTGCCATTGGGCGCGAAGTCGGTCTCGAGCCGGAGCATGTACGGCGTGCCTTGGCCGAGTTCCGGGCCGAAGCGCTGGCACCGCCAGCGCCGGAGGATCACCCGCTGGTTTGCCGCTTTTTCGGGTCGGCCCATGCCCGGGTCCGCCGCGTCATGCGTGGTGATCCGCAAAACATTCACCAAGCCTTCGAGCGCCATTTGCGCGCTGAAGAGCGCATGCGGGCGGTCCGATTGCGTGGGACATCTTCAGTCTGGGAACCGGATTCAAGCTGGATGAGCAAGCTGACCCGAGCGCTGGATCTCGAGGGTCGGGGCTTCGAGCTGACCCAGCTCAAGTCATTCAGCATCGTGACCGCACCAGCCTCCCCGAACGAGTCGCTGGTCACCTTGACTGCGGATTTGACCGAGGCCAGAAGCGAGCAGATCCAGGGCTGGGGTTTCGGTCTGCTGGCCGCTCTGGTCGGCGTCTTCGTTCTGCCATGGGCGCTGCAATCTTCAGGCTGGATCTGGCTTGCGATCCCGGTGATGGCCGGCGCCGGTGCCGCTATCGGTGTTTTTTCCATCCAGCGAGCGATGGAGTCGCGCCGCCGCCGCGCGGCCTTGCTGCTGGAAGGGCTGATGGACCAGCTCGAGTTCGGCCGTCGCTAAAAGCCATTGCTGGGATTGCTGGCCCGCCGGGTCTATACTGACCGCCGGTTGTCAGCTGTACTGTCCGGGTCGGGATTTGTGATGATTGCGATGAAGCTTTCTTTGCAAGACAGCGCGCGCCGGGCGCTACCTCTGCTCGATCTGACCAGTCTGAACGAAACTGACACGGCAGCCAGTATCGTCCGCCTGTGCCGGCGCGCCAGCAGCCCGGTCGGGCACGTGGCCGCCGTTTGCGTCTGGCCCAGGCACGTGACGGTGGCCCGCCAGGGACTGGACGAGGCCGGGCTTTGCGGCCAGGTCAAGGTCGCCACGGTGATCAACTTCCCGACCGGCAACGATAACCCGGTCCCGGTGCTTGAAGAGTTGGCGTCGGCGCTGGCCAGTGGCGCCGACGAGATCGACCTGGTCTTTCCTTATCGGGCGTTGATGGCCGGTGACCGACGGGCCGGGGAACGGCTGGTCGCTCGTTGCCGGGACGCGCTGGACCGGCAATGCCTGAAGGTCATACTCGAGACCGGGGTACTGGAGGATGCCAGCCTGATCCGCAGCGCCGCCGAGATAGCCATCGAGGCCGGTGCCGATTTTTTGAAGACCTCGACCGGCAAGGTCAAGGTCAACGCGACGCTGGGCGCGGCCCGAATCATGCTCGAGGCCATTCGTGACAGTGGCCAGGCGGTGGGATTCAAGGCCGCCGGCGGCATTCGCACCACCGGCGAGGCAGCCGCCTACATGGACCTGGCGACAGAGATCGTCGGCGCGGCTTGGCTGAGCCCGGAGCGCTTCCGCTTCGGCGCATCCGGCCTGCTCGATGATTTGCTTCGCACCTTGGGTGAGGAAGCAGCACCCGCCGCGCCGGGAACCGGCTACTGATGCTGTTCCAGGAGCTGATCCGGACCAAGCGCGACGGCGGCGTGCTGAACTCGACCGAGATTGCCGAACTGGTCGCAGCCATGGTCGACGGGCGGATCAGCGACGAGCAGCTCGGCGCCTTTGCCATGGCAGTCTACTGGCGCGGCATGAGCGCGAAAGAGACGACCGCCCTGACCCAGGCCATGCGTGATTCGGGGCGAGTCATGGACTGGCATTCTGAGCTGTCCGGCCCGGTACTGGACAAGCATTCAACCGGCGGCATTGGTGATGCCACCTCGCTGCTGGTCGGACCCTGGGTGGCCGCCTGCGGTGGTCATGTGCCGATGATCTCCGGGCGCGGTCTGGGCCATACCGGCGGCACGCTGGACAAGCTGTCGGCGATTCCCGGCTACGATCCCTTTCCGGATCCGACCCTGTTCCAACGCACGGTGCGTGAGGTCGGCGTGGCCATTATCGGCCAGACCGACGATCTGGCCCCGGCCGATCGCCGTTTCTATGCCATTCGAGATGTCACGGCCACGGTAGATTGCCTGCCGCTGATCGTGGCGTCCATTCTGGGCAAGAAGCTGGCCGAAGGGCTGGACGGACTGGTGCTGGATGTCAAGACCGGTTCGGGCGCAGTGATGCCGACCGTGGCACGGGCGGCCGAGTTGGCCGAAAAGCTGGTCGACGTTGCGCGACAGTCTGGCGTGCCAGCCGAAGCCCTGCTCACTGCCATGGACCGACCGCTGGCGACCACCGCTGGCAATGCGCTGGAGGTTGCCGAAGTGATTGCCCTGCTCAATGGAAACCGCCAGGGAGGCCACCTGTTCGAATTGAGTCGGGTCTTGAGTGCGCGCCTGCTGCTGCTCGGTCGCCTGGCGACCAGCGAACAGGACGCTTTCGATAGGCTCGACCAGGTCTGGCACGCCGGCGAGGTGGCCGAACGATTCGCGCGTATGACCAAGCGCCTGGGCGGGCCAGGCGACCTGCTGGCCAGGCCGTCTCGCCACCTGGCGGCAACACCCATTGTCACTCCCATTTTTCCGGAGCAGGCCGGCTGGGTTCTATCCATGGACATGCGCGCGATCGGCCTGGCGGTGGTTGCGCTCGGCGGCGGTCGTCGTCGCGCCGCCGATACCATCGACCCGGCAGTGGGCTTGAGTGAACTGGTCGAGCCCGGGCAGCCGGTGGGACCGGACCGACCGCTGGCCCTGGTTCATGCGCGCAGCCAGGATCAGGCCGATCAGGCTGCCCTGGCCTTGCAGGCCGCCATTGCCGTTGTCGACACACAGGCCGAGCTGATGCCGCCATCGCCGCTGGTGTCGCGGCTGGTAGCGGCGAGACCGAAGGTTTATTGATGGGTCGAGCGATTGTTCTGGTACTGGACTCGCTGGGCATCGGCGCCAGTGCCGACGCAGAGCGATTTGGCGACGGTGGCGCCGATACTCTGGGTGCCGTTGCAGCCTGTCGCGTCGACCAGGGTGGGCTGCATATCCCGAACCTGGCGGCGCTGGGACTGGTTCATGCCCACCGAGCCAGCACCGGGCGGGTGGCGCCAGGGCTGGCCCTGCCCGAACGGGTTTCCGGTGCCTGGGGCTACGCGCGCGAGCTGTCGACCGGCAAGGACACACCGTCCGGTCACTGGGAACTGGCGGGCGTGCCGGTGCGCTTCGATTTCGGCTACTTCCGCGATCGGGAAAACAGTTTTCCGCCAGCCTTGCTGGAGGCATTCATCGCCCAGGGGGACTTGCCGGGCGTCCTCGGCAACTGCCATGCCTCGGGCACGGAAATCATCGCCCGCCTGGGAGTCGAACACCTGGCCACTGGTAAACCCATCGTCTACACCTCGGCCGACTCGGTATTCCAGATTGCCGCCCACGAGGAACATTTCGGGCTGGAGCGTCTTTACCAGTTATGCCGCCTGGCCCGCCAACTGCTGATGCCGTTCCGGATCGGCCGGGTGATCGCCCGACCGTTTGCCGGCGATGTCGCCAGCGGCTTCGTTCGCACCGGCAGGCGTCGGGATTACAGTCTGAAACCACCGGCGCCGACGGTGTTGGACCGGCTCGTTGAGGCCGGCGGTGAGGTGCTGGCGGTGGGCAAGATCGCCGATATCTATGCCCACTGCGGCATCAGCCGTGAAATCAAGGCCGATGGCAACCAGGCCCTGTTCGACGCCACTCTGGCTGCGCTGGGCGAAGCGGGCCCGGGCAGCCTGGTGATGACCAACTTCGTCGACTTTGACATGCTCTACGGTCATCGCCGCGATACGGAAGGTTATGCCGCTGCACTGGAGGCTTTCGATCGCCGCCTGCCGGAACTGCTTGCGCTGCTGAGCGACGATGACTTGTTGGTGCTGACCGCCGATCACGGCTGCGACCCGACCTTTCCCGGCAGTGACCACACCCGCGAACATGTGCCGGTGCTGGCGCTGGGGGCCGGTCTCAGCGCCGGCGCGCTGGGCGAGCGTGCCACCTTTGCCGATATTGGTCAGAGCATTGCTGCACACTTGCGGCTCGCACCCATGGCCGATGGCCAGAGTTTCCTGCCGTAAGCGCGGCCGATCCAGCAATGGGTGGGTGACAAGGGGCGCGTCTGGCGCGACTGGAAAAGAATGGATCCAAATAAAGTCCGGGCTGGCCGGAGGCCAGTCCCGGTTGGGTGCGACTGAAAATCGACCAGGTCGTACCGGTGCGCTTTACGGGCAGTCGCCGATGCGGCGGCCTTCCAGCGTGGTGACCATGGTCATGGCGCCCATGGGGGTGTCCAGATTGGCGCGAATGGTGCCTTCTGACGTATCGCCGTGAAATTTCATCGAGGCGGTCATGTCCATGTTCATGCCGGATGGGTCGCTACAGGTCATTTCGAAGTCGGCCCCGTCGCGGCGGATTTCGCGGCGCTGGAATTCGCACTGATCCACATCGTCGAAGAAGGCATCGCCACCGGCAATATCTTCCTCGGTCATGCAGTCAGTGCTGGTGTGGTTCTGCTCAGGCATGGGGAAGCCGCCTTCACCGCGCATGGTGGCCGAGGTTTCCCACAGCCCAGGGTCGAGGTTTGGTGTTTCGGCGTAGGCGGCGCTGGCCAGGCCAACCAGCATGACGCTGGCGATCAGTTGCTTGTACATGAAATACTCCGTTGCTTGGTTTGGTGTCGGAATCTTTAGCGTCGTTGCCTGACCTAATACGAGAATCTCGGCAGACGAATGCCAACGGGTCCGTTACGCTGACTCCCTTATTGTAGCTCCGCATGACGGCAGCGCGCAGTTGCCGGCTTCCCGATTCACACAAAAACTTGACCTGGGGCAGCCTTTGGCCCAATATATGGCCCCCACGGTAGCCCGAGAACACAACATCTTGGGTTTACGGGAATCCGGTGCGCAAGCCAGGAGTTTGCAAGTCCGGAGCTGTTCCCGCAACTGTAGGCGGTGAGTTTTCCGAGCCTGAAGCAGGGTCACTGGCGCGCAAGCCGGGAAGGCCGGCCCGGACAACGTTTGAGCCGCAAGCCAGGAGACCGGCCGTGACGATACGCGAAGGCATGCGGACATGCGCCGCAAATGCCGTGCAACGAAGACCGCAGGTGTTTCGTTGCAGACTTGATAAGTTCCGGGCGGGGGTTCCCGGCTAAGCGACTTGATGACTCGGCCCTTATGGGTTCGCCGCTTCGCCGTCTCGATTCTCCGCCCCGTTGGCAGCAACAAGAAGACGGAGAACGTCCATGGATCAGTTGGCCCACCAGATTTCCCCCGAACCCGTTGCCGAAGCGCGCCGCGCGCCGGTACCCGCACCGCTGGGCCCGCGCCCCGCCACCGACGAGCTTGTTCTTGATCGCTCGCGCGATGCCCTGCTGACCAGTTTCGGACTGCAGACACTCAAGGATCGCTACCTGCTCGAAGGCGAGGAACCGCAGGACATGTTCGCCCGGGTCGCTTGCGCCTTCGCTGACGATGTCGAACACGCCCAGCGGCTCTACGACTACATGTCCCGGCTGTGGTTCATGCCGGCCACGCCGATTCTGTCCAACGGCGGCACGACTCGCGGCCTGCCGATTTCCTGTTTCCTCAATTCGGTGCCGGATTCTCTCGACGGCATCGTCGATACCTGGAACGAGAATGTCTGGCTGGCCTCCAACGGCGGCGGCATCGGTACCTACTGGGGCCAGGTTCGCTCCATCGGCGAGCCGGTCAAGGGCACCGGTCAGACCTCGGGCATCATGCCTTTCGTCCATGTCATGGACGGCCTGACCCTGGCCATCAGCCAGGGTTCGCTCAGGCGAGGCTCGGCCGCGGTCTACCTGGATGTCCATCATCCGGAAATCGAAGAGTTCCTCGAAATTCGCAAGCCCTCCGGTGATTTCAATCGCAAGGCGCTGAACCTGCACCATGGCATCAACATTACCGATGCGTTCATGCAGGCGGTGACCGACGGCACCGACTTTGCCCTGAAGAGTCCCAAGAACGGACAGGTGCTCAAGCGCATCGACGCCAGGGGCCTGTGGCAGCGCATCCTGGAAACACGCCTGCAGACCGGCGAGCCCTACCTGCTGTTCATCGATACGGTCAATCGCGACATGGCCGCGCACCAGAAGAAGCTCGGCCTGAAGGTTTCGACCTCGAACCTGTGCTCGGAAATCACCTTGCCGACCGGGATTGATCACGAGGGCAACGAGCGCACCGCGGTGTGCTGCCTGTCGTCGCTGAATATCGAAACCTGGGACCAGTGGCACGACCAGGACGAATTTATCGAGGATGTCGCCCGCTTCCTCGATAACGTGCTGACCCACTTCATCGAGTCTGCCCCCGAAGGCATGCGCCGGGCCCGCTACTCGGCCCTGAATGAGCGCTCCATCGGCCTGGGCGTAATGGGCTTTCACTCCTTCCTGCAGGCGCGCGGCATTCCGATGGAGTCGGCCCTGGCCAAGTCCTGGAATTTGAAGATCTTCAAGCATGTTCGAGGCCAGATGGACCATGCCTCGGCGGCGCTGGCCGAAGAGCGCGGGCCCTGCCCGGATGCATTGCGGGCCGGGGCCAGGGAGCGCTTCAGCCACAAGCTGGCAATTGCCCCGACCGCGTCGATTTCCATTATCTGTGGTGGGGTGAGCGCCTGCATCGAACCGATTCCGGCCAATATCTACACCCACAAGACGCTGTCGGGCTCGTTCACGGTGCGCAATCGGCATCTGCAAGGGCTGCTGGCCGAGCGTGGGCGTGATGATGCGGCAACCTGGGCCTCCATTCTCGAACACGAGGGCTCGGTTCAGCACCTCGACTGCCTCGACGATGACGAAAAGTCCGTGTTCCGGACCGCGTTTGAGATCGACCAGCGCTGGGTCATCGAGCTGGCCGCTGACCGCGCGCCGTTGATCTGCCAGAGCCAGTCACTGAACTTGTTCCTGTCGGCCGATATCGACAAGTGGGACCTGCACATGCTCCACTACACGGCCTGGCAGCGCGGCATCAAGAGCTTGTACTACTGTCGCTCGAAGTCGATTCAGCGCGCCGGCTTTGCCGGCAAGCTGGACGCCGCCAGGGCGACTGGCCCTGACCAGGGCCCGACCGACTACGAGGAGTGCCTGGCATGCCAGTGATTGATGTTGCAACCAACCCGCGCGACCTGGTCGGTACCGGCCAGGTTGGCCTGTTGACTTCCTCGGGCACCTACGATGTCGAGCGCTACGGCTGGGCCTATGACTTCTGGAAGCGCCAGCAACAGACCCACTGGATGGGCGAAGAAGTACCGCTGGGCGATGACATCAAGGACTGGTCCTCGGAGCGCATCACGCCGGCCGAACGCGCCCTGCTGACCCAGATTTTCCGCTTCTTCACCCAGTCTGATGTCGAGGTCAGCGACAACTACCTGAAACGCTACATCCCGATCTTCCAGCCACTGGAAGTGCAGATGATGATGGCCGCCTTCACCAACATGGAGACGGTCCATATCGACGCCTATGCCCTGCTGCTGAAGACCTTAGGCATGCCCAAGGCCGAATTCGAGGCTTTTCGCGACTACCAGGAAATGAAGGCCAAGGCCGACTACATGCAGACCTTCGGCGTTGAAACCTGCGCTGACGTGTCACGTACCCTGGCCATGTTCGGTGCCTTTACCGAGGGCATGAGCCTGTTTGCCAGCTTTGCCATGCTGCTGAACTTCCCGCGCTTCAACAAGATGAAGGGCATGGGGCAGATCGTGAGCTGGTCGGTGCGTGATGAATCGCTGCACTGCGAGGGCGTCATTCGTCTGTTCCACGAGTGGAACCGTGAAACCGGTGCCCTGACGCCAGGTGTTCGCGACGACATTATCGATGTTGCCAGAACCATGGTGCGGCTGGAAGAAAACTTCGTTGACCTGGCCTTCGGGCTGGGTGATATCGACGGCATGCAGGCCGACGATATCAAGGCATACGTGCGCTACATCGCCGACTGGCGCCTGGCCCAGCTCAAGCTCCCGACCGTGTTTGGCTGCTTCGAGTACGCTGACGGCAGCTACCGCGCCCTGACCGACCACCCGCTGCCCTGGCTGGTGGAGATTCTCAACGGGGTCGAGTTTGCCAACTTCTTCGAGCAGCGTGCCACCGAGTACGCCAAGGGCGCCACGCGCGGGCGATGGGATGGCGTGGATGGTGTCTGGACTCGTTTCGACCACAACCGCCACGCCAGTCTGCGCCCAGCCTGAAGGTCGCTGCCTGCGGGGCCGGCCAGCCCGGCCCCAGGGCCAGGATGTCAGCGTTTCATTGGCCTGTGCTAGGGTTAAGGCAATGAATACACAGGGAACGCAATGAAAATTCTGATATCCACCCTTTGCCTCTTTTTCGCTGCTATCCAGCTCTTGCCGGTCAATGCCGAGGCTGCTTCTGGCAGCCCCGCCCTGGCGGTCATTCAGGCGGAGTCGGAGCAATCGGCTGATGGGATGACGCGGCCTGATCAGTCGCCGCTGGAAGAGCTCGATCCCCGTCAGGCCAGCTGGAAGACCTGGCTCGGGCCAATCGTCATCGGTATTTTCGCCTTCTTTCTGGTCTTCATGATCCGCCGCTTCAGCCGCGCCGAGGCCAACCGTGATGTCGATCCACCAGACCCCGATTAAGCTGCCGGCAGGGTAGTGGCAGAATGGCGGCATCATTTACGTAAGTGAAGGAGAGGGTGACCGGGTCAGTCGGCTAATGCACGATTGGCCAAGGCACGGCTGAATCTTACTTCTGCAAGGAGTCTGGGACTATGCACGTCAAACAAGTGGCGGCTTTGTTCGCCTTACTTATGGTCAGCTCGTCGATCAGCCTGGCAGGGCCTGGCATCTGGACCAGCAGCGGACCCGAAGGGGGCAATGTCATGCGCGTCGAGGTCAGCGCCGCTCAGCCGGAGCGCATGTACCTGACCAGCGAGGGCGGCATCTTTCGCTCGGACAACGAAGGCCAGAGCTGGCAGGAAATCAGCGCCGGCCTGCCTCAGCGCTTCTCCCTGGCCATCGCTGTATCGAACTCCGATCCGGATCGGGTTTACGCGTCGTTTTTTGGCGGTCAGCTGTTTCGCTCCGACGATGCCGGCAGCACCTGGCAGCAGCAGAACTGGCCGGCGGGCTGGGGCAGGATCGTCGATATGCATATCGATCCGGCTGACCCGGATCGCATCACGGCCACTGGCGATGCCGAAAACGAAGGCAGTTTGAGGCGCTCGCTGGACGGCGGTCAGAGCTGGAGCAGAATCGATGCGCCGGGCACGTTCTCCAGGATTTCTTCGTTTCTCTCTATCGCCGGCACCCCGGAGCAGTTTCTCGTGCTCGCCATCGCCGAAGCCGGTGATCCGGTGTCGCTCTACCGCAGCGTTGACGCCGGCAGTTCCTGGAGCGAGCTTGACTTGGGCCAGCCGGTACTGTTCAGCAGCCGGTTTTTCGCCAATGACAGCGACACCATCCTGCTGCTGCCGGGCCACTTCATCAGCAGCGACGGCGGTGAGAGTTTCGAGCCGCTAATGCTGCCCGACATGCTTCCCCTGGCGGCAGTTCCCCACCCCACGGATTCGGATGCCTGGTACATTGGTGGCCGGAACGGCCTGGTATTCACCGATGACGGGGCCGAGACTTTCTCGGTGATCAGCGACGGCATGGCGCCGTCCGGCTCTGGCGGCTACAACGCCGGAGTTACCGCGCTGGCGCTCAAGCCCGGGACCGACAATGTGCTGCTGGTCGGCAGTCAGTTCACCGGTTTTTATCGCTCTCCCGACGCCGGCGCTAGCTGGCAACGCCGTAACAGCGGGTTGCGCGGCGTCAACATTCGTTCGCTGGCCGTCAATCCGGTCAACAACAACATCATTTACGCCGGCCAGAGCGACTCGTTGAGCAGCCTGGCTGAAAACGTCTGGTCTACGTTCGACGGCGGGGCCAGCTGGTCGCCGGCCAATGCCGGGCTGGAAGCCGGTGGTGTCCGCGGCTTGGCCCTGGATCCGAATACCGCTGGCAGCCCGCCCAACACCGTCCTTTATGGTGTCGGTTGGAGCCTCGAGCTGTTCGATGTCAGCATGCCTGCTCGAGGAATTTCCGGCGGCGCTTACAAGACCACATCCGGTGGCTTTGCCTGGCAAGACATCGGCGCGGATCTGCCGTTGCCGGCGCAGGTTCCGTTCTCGGTCATGCGGACGGTTGTCCTGGATCCGTCCAGCGGTTCCGGCGGCAAAGGCGATGGCCCGCTGCAAACCGTATTTATCGGTGGCAACGGATTCATCGACTATTCTTCGGACCCTGACAACCCGATGGAGATCAGACACCGCGTCTACCGTTCCGACGATGCCGGGGCCAGCTGGACGCCTGCCGACAACGGCATGCCGATACCGCCGTGGAACGAAGGTCTGGGGGCATTCAGCAGTCAGGTCATTCAACTGCATATCAATCCTGACAACCCGCAAACGCTCTATGCCACCACGATTCTGGGCGGCCAGGGGCTGATCAATGCCGGGATTACGCCCGAACTGGACAACGGCGTATTCCGCTCCACTGATGGCGGTACCAACTGGACACTGACCAGTGCCGGCCTGCCGCGATTTGATCCAGACAACCCGAATTCATCCCATTGGAACGTGCTGGCCATGGCGATTGCACCCTCCCAGCCGGAGCGACTTTTTGCCGTCGCCAGTCCGATCGGCGATTTTTGGCCGAGCTTGATGTTTCGCTCCGATGACGGCGGTGATAGCTGGACCGAGTTCGGTAACGGAATTCCGGACGATATCGACATCCGCTGGATCGAGGTCGATCCGTTCGATCCCGACGTGGTTTACGCTGCTGGCGGCGGAACGGTGGACAATCCCGGCTCTGTTTTCCGCAGTGAGAATGGCGGTGTCGAGTGGGTCTCGTACAGTGTTGGACTGCCGGCGGATTCCGCGACCATGCTGGCGATCGACCGCAGCGGGCCCAATCCCATCATCCACGCCGGCACCCGCAGCGGCGTGTTCAGCATCGAGCAGGTTCCGGATGAAGACATCGATGGTGTTCCCGATGACATTGAAGATGGTGCGCCCAATGGCGGCGATGGCAATGGCGATGGCATTCCGGATTCCCTGCAGCCGGAGGTCGCCTCGCTACTGGCCCCGAGCAGCGGCCGCAGTGCCCGGCGTGGGGTCAGTGAATACATCACCGTGGAGCTGGTGGAAAAGGGTCGCAGCCAATGCAGTCGGTTGATGAGCGCGCACGCGCTGGGCAGCAACGCATTCCCGCTTGATCCTGGCTACGAATACCCCTATGGCCTGTTGCGCTTCGAGATTCCGGACTGCCCCGGCGCAGCCATTCGCATCATTTTCCATGATCTGGCCGGAGATGCCTTCGATGGGGACTGGGTCTTTCGCGTGTTCGCGCCGGATGTCCCCGGCGACCTGGCAACGGTGCGCTGGCAGGCCATGCCTGACACCCAAGCCGATGGTAATGCCTGGATTCTCAGCCTGAGCGACGGTGAGTTGGGCGACCTGCGCCCGGCCAATAACCGTATCCTGTTCCAGGGTGGCCCGGCCTTGTTGACCGACAACAGGATCTTTTCCGACCGTTTCGAGGAGCCGAACTGAAGACAGCCTGGTGGGCCGCCCCGTGGCGGCAATCGTCGAAAATCCTGATACCAGGGCTTGCCCTGGCGGCATCGGTGTTGACGATCCTGGGCGATGCCTTGCCCGGTCCCGTGGGCTTGTTGCTGGTGCTGGGGTTGCTGCTGTTTCTGTGGGCCGTCCTCTATCACCAGGCCAGCCGCCTGCTGCTGGGCCAAGCGCTCTCCCGGGCCAGCAAGGAGGTCGACGACCTGGCCGTTCCCGAGCGCATCGGCGCCCGACACGTGGTCCTGTGGGTGCTGGTCATGGTGCTGCTGATGGCCTGGCAGGCTGGCGAAAACCCGCTGTTGCTGGTTGGCGGCGGGCTGTTTCTGTGCCTGATGCTGCCGGCGGCCACCCTGGTGCTGACCCGCGTTGGCAGCCTGGCCGACGCCCTGTACCCGCCGGCCTGGATGACCGTGGTCGAGGCCGTTGGTCGCGGTCGCTACCTGGCTTTGAGCGCATGGCTGGTCGGCCTTGCCATGGGCTATGTGTTGCTCAACCTGTTGTTCCAGGCTACGCCGGCCTGGCTTCGCAATGGTGTGCTGATGGCCTGGTGGGCCTACGCCGTCCTGGCCTGGTTTGCTTTGCTCGGCGAGGCCGTGGCGCCGCGTGGCTCGACACCGACACGACCACCGCCGAAAACACCAGATGCTGTTGATATCGATGCCTTGTTCGATCGCCTCCAGCGCCATGGCGGCAGTAATGTCGAGCATCGCCGCCTGTTCGATGCCCTGTTTCAGAATGGCGACCATCAACGCCTGGTCAAGCTTGCCCAGCGCTGGCTACCTGCTTTGATCGAGGGCTTCAGCCGCCCCGAAGAAGCCGTTGAGCGCTGTGATCAGCTCCTGGCAGAAGTACCAGGCTTCAGCCTGGAAACGCCCAGCGCCATGCTGGCCCTGATCAAGGCCAGCGAAAAGCACGGCTATCCTGATCTGACTGTACGCCTGTGCCGCAATTTCCTGGCCAGCTTCCCGGTCGCTCCCAAGCGCCA
>SLQY01000087.1 GCA_007131235.1 Wenzhouxiangella sp. | reverse complement strand
TGGCGTTGACCCCAGCAGCGGGTGCCACGCGGTAGTAATTTTCGTTGACCTCGGTCGGAAACCAGGCCGAGCCCCGGCTGCGGCGCACGTGCGGCAGGGCGCGGTTGGACGTGGCCAGGTAGCCGGCCAGGCCGGTAGAGGCGCGCGCCATGTTGAGGGGCTGAAAGATACGCTCGGCCAGCAGGGTTTCGTAGTCTCGACCAGTCGCCTGCTCCAGGGCCGGCCCGACCAGGGCAAAGAGCACGTTCTGGTAGGTATAGCACTGGCCCGGGCTGCAGATAGGTTGAAGCTCGGCGAAGCGCGGCACGATGCGATCCAGCGGCTGGTTGGCGTTGAGCAGGTTGTCGTAGGCGTTGGGCACCACGCCGGCGGTCTGACCGAGCAGATGATGGATTCTGAGCTCGCCGGAATGGGCCGGATCGGCCAGCGTGAAGGCCGGCACGTAAGCGGTCACCGGGTCATCCCATCCCAGCGCTCCATCGGCAACCACCATGGCTGTGAGCTGGGCGGCGAAGGTTTTCGATACCGAGGCGATGCGAAACACGGTTTCCGGCGTCACCGGCGCGGCCAGGCCGTTGACACGCACGCCGTGGGCGCCCAGATGCACGATGCGGCCATCACGAACCACGGCCCAGGCTGCGCCCGGGGTGCGGTCCTCGTCGAGCAAATTGGCAAAGGTACGGTCCAGCCCGGCCAGTTCTTCGGGTGACAGGGCCAGCGCCGGCTGCCAGGCCAGGACCGCCATGATCAGCAGGGCCGGATAAATTTGCTTGAACGAACGCGTCATCATTGCGTCAAATTATACTTCCAGCCTGCACCTGGCCGATACGGTCATATGCGCTGCCGACTGTTTGCCTGAAACTCGCACCCCGTCCCCATGCTCCCTAGCCGCCCTTCCCGCCTGATTGGTTCTCTGTTTGCGCTGACCCTGCTGCTTGGCTTCGTTGTGGTTTCCGCCGAGGCCAGGACCTGGCCTGTCGACAGCGACACCGAGGTCATCGGTGCGCTGGAAATCGAGTTCGCGCGTCGCAGTGACACCTTGATGGACATCGCGCGCTGGCTGAGCATGGGTCATTATGAAATAAGGCGCGCCAACCCCGAGGTCGATCAATGGTTCCCCGGCGAGGGCACCAGGGTGTTGATCCCGGCCTTGTTCGTGCTGCCGGATGGTCCGCGCGAGGGAATCGTGATCAACCGGGCCGAAAAGCGCCTGTACTACTTCCACGACGACCCGGAAACCGGCCAGCGCCAGGTCACGACCTACCCCATCGGCATCGGCAAGCAAGGGCGCGAGACCCCGCTGGGATCGGCGCGGGTGACCGCCAAGCTCGACAACCCGGCCTGGTATCCCACCCAGGGTGTCATCGACGACTATGCCGCGCGCGGCCAGACCCTGGCCCGAATGATTCCCCCCGGGCCTGACAACCCGCTGGGTAACCACGCCATCGTGCTGGATCTGCCTGGCTACCTGCTGCACGGCACCAACCGACCCGATGGCGTCGGCATGCGGGTCAGCCAGGGCTGCGTACGCCTCTACCCGGAACACATCAGGGACCTGGTTGCCAGCGTACCGCTGGGCACCGAAGTGCACTTCGTCGATCAGCCGATCAAGCTTGGCCGCCGCCAGGGACGCATCTACCTGAGGGTGTTGCCGGACAGTGAAGGCCTGATGCCCGCCAGGACGGTGGTCATGACCGCCGTTGTGGATTGGCTGGAACGCACCGGCACATTGACGACAGCAGCCATCGATGAGGAAAGGATCGACGAACTGTTATTGGCCGGAAATGGCATTCCGCGGGTGATTGGAACGCTGCCCGACGGTATGGAGTGAATCAAGCGCAAAGGGCGTGGCGGCAAACATGGCCGCCACGCCCTGACGCTTGCAGCGGCTTACTTCTCTTGCAAACGCTCGTTCAGGCGTTCGATGCGACGGGTGTTTTCATCGCAGCAACGCTGGGCACCATCGGCCGCGCGCTGCGCGGCACGGGCGGCTTCCAGGGCCTCCCGGGCTGTCGCGGTGGCTTCTGAAGCGGCCCGCTCGGCGGCGGCAGCGGCCTGACGAGCCTGCTCCGCTTCAGACTGAGCCTGCTCGAGCTGTGCAGTGGTAGCGCAGCCGATCAAGGCGCTGAAGGCAAAAGCTGCCACGCCCAGTTTCACTGCAGGAACGAACTTGTTGGTCACCATGGTTAACTCCAGTCGGTTTAATTGAGCGACGGCACCGTTCGGTCAGGTGACCGATCAGACAGCCGTCAACTACTATTGTGCACGATGCGGGCTGCCCAGGAAAAGCGCAACGCCTTTTTGTCGTATTTCCTCCCCTAAGGCTCGAAGACGCGCCTGGGCAGGGGCGGCGGGGTGGCACCAATGGCATCTGCACCTACACCCCAGCGATTGTGCTGGCCGTGAATGTAGCGCGCCGCTTCGGCTTCCGGGGAACCGAGCTGAATGCGGGTATCGCGGTCGATCTCCTCGGCCTCATCAAGCATGGCCTGAAGCTGGTCCAGAAGGGTTTCGGTGGCTGGCCTGTGGAGTTCTTCCTCCAGGCACAATCGTGGATCATCGCTGTCGCAATCGAGCAGGTGGCTGCGCAGCCGGCTCAGCAGCTGCTGAGCCCGATCTGGCCGGATCATCTGGCCGGTCCGATCCAATTCCTCGTACATCAGCCAGGCATACATGCGGGCAATATTGGCGGCCATCTGGCGATATTCAGCCTGGCGCGCTGGATCCAGCGCACCCATCCAGCCGATCGGCGCGAAATGCACCATCTGACCACCCATGTAAATACGATCGTTCAGGTGACGCACCCCGCGATGCTGGTAGTGGGATGCCGGGCCCATGCCACGGTAACGGGTGTCGTGACGGAAGGAACGGTGCAGCTGGGTAACGAAGGTGCCAAACATGGAATGCAGACGGTAGTCCTGCACCTGCTGGTAGGTCTGGTGAAAGTATTCCAGGCTGGACTTGGTATAGAGAAACTCCGGGTCCTGGACCAGGCCCATCCAGAACCACGGTGCCCGCAAGCCCTGATGCTGGGCGCGCCAGTAGCAGAATTCCTTGTACTGATGGCGGTTTTCGCCGCGGCAGCGGCTACTCTGAAAGTAGGCGTCGTTGAGCGGGTCATTGAACACCTGCTCGTAACCCAGGCGTGACCGAAAGGCCATCGGTATCTGAGGATCGTTTGCGCGATCGTCGGTGCCAAAGAACCAGTTGATGCGTCCTACCGCTTCGCCGACTTCCCAGATCGCTGTTATTTTCTCGAGCTGTTGAATATGGTCGTAAACCCCCTGCCAGCCTAGCTCGAAGTAGGCCTCATCATCAGGATGAATGTTCGGGTAGTACAGCAGGCCGGCACTGGCCATGCCATGTTCGTTGGTGCGGATATTCTCCTCGCGCATCATGTGTTGCAGGAGCAGGATATTGCGGTAACGAAACAGGTTCCAGCGCCGGGTCAGACGCGGCACTTCCGATTCCGGCGGATGCGATTGCCTCTGGTCATCCACGCCGTAAGGGCCGGGATCGCCAGGATCGAACCCATCGTCAACGTCGCAATCTTCGGGATCCTGATGGTTGATCAGAAAACGGCATGTCGTGGTGTAGTCGTCAATGGCCGCGATCAGGACGCGCAGGTTTTCCGGGGTGGGTTCGAGGATGTAGGCATCCTGAAGCGCGTACCAGGCGTCGTTGTGCTCGCGCCGGACTTCATGCGGCGCAAATGGTATCCAGTCATGAAAGGTATTGCGTTCAGGCCCATGATGCGGGTCTTCGCTGAAGCGGTCGAAGGGAATACCAATGCGGACAGTATTGAGATCCAGGTTGACCAGCTCATCGCGAGCCGCCAGCGTTTGGGCCAGGGTGTCGATGCGATCGGTCACCAGCATCAGGCCATGGGCTTCACGCAGGTTGACGGCAAAGGCCAGGTCGCGCTCGGCGTCGCTATCGCCTTCCAGCGGGAAGTTGCCCGGCTGCATTGGACGGAAGTAGTCCGGATCGAACGGGGCATTCTCGCCGCTCATGAAGTAGCGCGCCCGCTGCAGATCGACCAGGTCGACGATGGCTTGACCTTCGGCCTCGCCAAGGCCATCGCCCACCGCGCGGCGCATGATGTCCTCGGCACTGAAGCCAACCCGCGCAATATCGTAGGCGTCCGGCGAGTGGCAGTTGACACAGGCACCGATCTGGGGCCGGGGCATGCGCCAGGCGTTCAGGCCGCGCAGCCAGGTATCGTGATCTTCGATGGCGATGTCAGGAGGCGGGTCTGCGGTCACCGAACTGACCACCACCAGCTGCCAGGCGCCGTTGCTGGCGAGATGTCCGCGCGTTTGACCAGGCGCTTCATCTGGTGCGTAAAGGTATAGCGGTCGATCGTTGAGGGTGACCTGGAATCCGTCCGGGTCGCTGCGGGCAATCACGCCTACCTCGCCAGGAAAACCGGCCGGCAGGGCGATGGCCTGCGGACCTTGCACCATGAACGGTGGCCAGGCCTGGGCACAGCCGCCGGAGCATACGCTTTGTCCATCCGGGTCGTTGGCCAGGGTGTACAGACTCATGTTGCCAGGCATGTTGTCCATATCACCGACAACCACGAAGTTGCCGTAGATGTGATTGGGGTCCTCCATATGCGCGCTTTCAATGCGACCCGAGTAGAACCGCAAGGTTTGCAGCGGCACGGCCGACTGGAAACGATCATGGAAAAACACATCCCCACTGCCATCGTCCGACCGATCGATCCAGCCATAAGGGCTGGAGGCATGCCCGGTGAGCGCTGGCAAAGTCAAGATAGCCAGGAGGGCTGACAGCATGACTGCAGCGGCCAGACCGGTAACCCGTCTGGGGGCTGCGGCAATGTGGTGTGCAATGGTTTGCGTGATCGAATTCATGGACGAAAGGGAACGGCAAGAAGTGGCCGCAAAAGGCTACCATCTTTGTCCGGACAAATTCAACACTGGAAAGCCATCCCAGCGACACCAATTGCTGGTTTTGAGAAAGGTGTCACACCCTGGTGGGTCTCCGGCTACAGGATACCCCCTCGCGACTACCCAGCTGCTCTGCCCATCCTGGCCCTTGACGGGTTACTATCTGAGAGGTGACCAGGGCATAGATGGAGGATGGTATGACCGCAAAGACCAAAACTGAAACCTCGCAGACCACCGAAAAGCTCGCCGACAAAGCTCATGAGGCCGTCGACAGTGCGGCAGAAAAGGTCACCCATGCCGAGGAAAAGCTGCGCGATGCCGCGGCCCAGGGCCAGGATGTCCTGACCGCTGTCAGCAGCTACGTCAAGGAAAACCCCTTGACGGCGCTGGGCCTGGCATTCGCCGCCGGCACTATTTTTTCTTCCTTGACCCGGCGTCGCTGATTGCGGGTCTGCCGTCACTGTGCTTGACGTGACAGGTCGATGAGCGACACGGTCGAGGACGCCGGATCAGACAACACCGAGGCCGGGACGCCAAACCCCGCCACTGCAGAAAAGCAGGCTCTGGCGGCACTTCGGGAACTGCTGGGCACTGGTGCGGACCTGGCCGGCGACTACCTGGAATTGCTGGCCGTGGAGGGCGGGCTAGCTGGGCGCTCACTGGTTCTGATGCTGGCGTTGGCCATCGCGCTTGCGCTGCTGCTGGTGGCCACCTGGTTGTTCCTGGGCCTGGCCATGTCGGCCTGGCTGATCGACACCGGGGTGCTGAGTACCTGGCAGGCTTTGTTGGCCGTGGCCTTGACCCACCTGGCGATGGCGCTCCTGGCCTGGCTGAGCGTACGACGACTGTCCAACAACCTGGTCTTCGGCGGGCTGCGAGCCGCCCTCCGACGCCAGTCCGATAACGAGGGCGAGCCATGAGCTTGCGACTTTCCGGACTCCATCGAAAGCGGCAGCAGATCCTTGCCGACATCAGCCAAAGGCGCCAGCGCATGACCTGGCTGGGTCGCGAATGCCATCGGCACGGTCGGGCCTGGGCGAAAACGCCATCTGCCCTGGTCCAGGCTTTCCTGGCCGGTTTTCTCCTTGACCAGGCCCGGCCCCTACTGCCTGGCGAGACCTCGCCGCTGAAACTGGCCCTGCTGTTCGGCTTCCGTCGATTGGAAGCCTTCATTCGCCAGGCCTGGTAATGAAACCCGGTCTGTTTGCGCGCATGCGCAGCGGGGTACCTCGGCGCCGTTCTCAGCGCCGTTGCCTGGCTGTTCTGCCGGGAATCCACCCTGCTGATCTTTTCGTTCACCTTCGCATTCCTGCTGTCGATCTTTCCCCTGATCGCGATGTGTTCGGACCGCCCCAGGG
>SLQY01000268.1 GCA_007131235.1 Wenzhouxiangella sp. | reverse complement strand
TACCCCGCCCCTGGTGAGCCACCAGGTCAGAAGCTCACTTCCTTTAAGGAGACGTTTGATGCGGTTTGCTATTGGAATGATCACTCTATTCGCCCTGCTGCTGACCGGCCAGGCCAGCGCGCAGCACGGCCTTGACGCGCTGCCAGAAGCGCTGGCCGAAGCTTTCTTGAACCAGCAGGAAGAAATCCGGCAGGATCCGGCAGCGCGTGCCCGTGTCATCGAGGCCGGTCGCGAGCGGGCCATCTTCTGCAATACCTGCCACGGTCGCGATGGCAGCGCGCAGCGTATCAACTATCCATCGCTGGCCTCCCAGAATCCGGTCTACCTGCTCGATCAGATCGAACAGTTCGCTGACGGCACTCGCGAAAAGCTGGTCATGAACGTCCTTGCCGAAACCTTCAGCATCGAGGAAAAGGTGACCCTGGCGCTCTACTACAGTGAAATGCCGCTACAGACTCCGCAAGCCGATCTTGATCTGGCCCGGCGCGGCGCCCCCATCTACCAGGCACGCTGCGCGGCCTGCCATGGCCCGGGTGGCCTGGGTGAGGAAGGCTACGCGCGCATCGCCGGCCAGCAGCCAGGCTACGTTGCCAACGTGTTGCGCGAGTATCGCAGCGGCGACAGCCCGCGCCGCTTCAGCGTGATGTACGGCATTGCCAGCGGGCTGGGCAACGACGACATTGACGCGGTGGCACATTACATTGCCAGCCTGCGCTGAAACGGGTAACGTTGGAGGCCTGACAATCCGCCTGTGCAAAAATCCGTCTTGGCCCGCGTTCTCGTTTGTCAACATGTCGCTGCCGAACCGCTTGGGGTGCTCGACCCGCTGCTGCGGGCGCGTGGCCATAGAATTCGCTATATCAACTTCGCTCGCGATCCCGATGCCACGCCGGTCCTGGATCGCTACCAGGCACTGATCGTACTGGGCGGCCCGATGCAGGTCGGCCACCATCACCGCCATCCCCACCTGCTGACCGAATGTCGCCTGATTGAACAGGCCCTGCACGACGAAGTACCCGTGCTCGGCATCTGCCTGGGCGGGCAGCTACTGGCCCACGTCCTCGACGCCCGGGTTGCACCCTGTCCGCGCGCTGAAATTGGCTGGTACAGGGTCGACCCCACGCCGGCTACAGCATCAGATCCGGTTCTCCAGCCGCTCGATCAACCACGCCCGGTATTCCAGTGGCATCATTGGGGCTTTGACTGCCCGACCGATGCGCTCTCTTTGGCCGAAAGTGAGGATAGCGGCTGCCAGGCATTCCGGGTCGGCCCCAGCGCCTGGGGTTTTCAGTTCCATCTCGAGCTCGATCGGCGCCTGATTCATCGCTGGCTGACCTTGCCCTTTTACCGCGATGATCTTGCCGCGTCTGGCCTGGACAAAACGCCCGAGGCGATCGGGCTTGAAACCCGGCGCTATCTGCCAGAAACATTGAAGCTGGCTGACTCGGTGTTCGGCAACTGGCTGAATCAGCTCGACGCACCTGAGCAACGCGTGATTCTTGCCTCGCGCTAGCAAGTCATGCTGCTAATTGGGCAATCACATCACGACGATGATGGCGACTCCGGCGAAAGCCAGCGCGACCCCGGACAACTTGCGCAGGGTCAGCGACTCGCCCAGAAACAGCCAGGCAAAGATGACGATAAAGGCGGCAGCGGTCTCATTGAGCACGGCGGCAATCGAGGCATCCGTGTACTTGTAGCCAGCCAGCCAGAGAATCATTGAAACATAGCTTCCAAGGAGGCTGGCAGTCACCACCGTGACCCAGGGCTGTGGCGAACGGTAGTGCAGCATCATGCGCTGCCAGCCGCGACTGAGCCAGACAAAGACCAGCATGCCGGCAGCACCCGCGGCCAGCCTCAGGCCTACCGTCCACATGAACGGCTCGGTTTCAAGAATTGGCTTGACCATGACAATGCCAATGGCCATCAGTCCGACGCTGCCGGCAGCAAAAGCCAGCCCCTGGCCAAGCGCTCGTCTGGAAATCTCCTGCCGATGCCGAGACCAGGTCACCAGCAGGATGCCAAGCAGCACCAGTACGAAGCCCAGGTACTGGACCATTTTCATCGCCTCGGCCAGGAACAGAATGGACAGCACAATCACGAACGGCGAGTAGAGCATGCCGATGACGCCGGTTCGACTGGCGCCCATCAGGTTCAAGGCACGCAAGTACCAGGTATCGGCAACCGCGATGCCAATCACCCCCGAAGCCAGAACGATCAGCCACTGGCCGCCACTGTAGCCAGGCAGCGCAAGGCCATGAAAAACCAGGACAGTTGGCACCATCAGGGCCGTGGCGAGCACGTTCTTGAACAGGTTCAACTCGAACGCCGGCAGACTCTCTCCCGAACGCTTGAAAAGTATGACGGCCATGGCCCAGCAAGCGGCACAGGCCACGGAAAAGAACTCACCCACGAAGGAAAACCTGATGCATTGTGGTGGCGCGGATTTCTGAGGAAGCGGGATTCGACGAACCGCAGGGGCATGGCGGCTGCCAGTAGGGATGCATTATTTTACCCAAATCAGTGCGGGCAAGTCCTCACTTCTTGCCGCTGTAGCTCCGGCACTGGATTAGGTTATTCTCTGTTGCAAGCTTTGATTTGAATCGGGATCTGCTCTCTGCCCATGATTGTTTGGCTCTTCATCATCGCCCTTGCGCTGATCGTCATCACCCTGTGGTGGCTCTGGCCGACGCCGCTGGCGCGCCTTTTCCTGATGCTGGACCAGCGCTACGGCCGCCTTCGTCCCCGCATCGTGACCGCCGACGACATCCACTGGCATTATCTTGAGGGCGGCCGTGGCGAGCCGCTGGTGTTGCTGCACGGCTTCAACGCCGATAGCAGTCATTTTTGCCGGGTCTCCCGCCATCTTGCCGCCCACTTTCGTATTCTTGCCCCCGATCTGCCGGGATTCGGCCTGACGCCGAGCGGAGAAATGGACAGCTTCCGGGTCGAAGACATCGCCGATCGGGTGCTCGAATGGCTCGATGAGCTCGGTATCCACGATTTCTATCTCGGTGGAAACTCCATGGGCGGCTACATCGCGGTTGCCATGGCCAGGCGCGCACCGGATCGGGTCCGGGCGCTGTGGCTACTGGCGCCAGGCGGCTTGCACAGCGCCAAGTTGTCAGCTGTACTCGAAGAGGTTTCCGAGGAGCGCCATAATCCGCTGGTCATCCGCAACCAGGCCGACTTTCATCGCCTGGTTGACTATTGCTTCGTCCATCCCCCCTGGATTCCGGGGCCTTTGGCACGACACCTGGCGCGACGGGCAGGCACAAGCGCCGTGCGCGCCCAGCGCATCTTTGATGCAATGCGCTACGACTCGCAGCCGCTCGAAGAAATGGCCCGGGATCTACCGACACCGACATTGATCGTATGGGGCCAGGCAGACCAGGTGCTACATCCGCAGGGAGCCACCGTTCTCGACGAACTGATGACCAACAGCCACTGCCTGGTACTGGCCTCGATCGGTCACCTGCCCATGCTGGAAGATCCGCGCAACGTGGCCGAAAGCTGGTTGAGCTTCACGGAAACACTGGCGCGCGGCGAACTTCCGCCTTCAGGCTGACGCGTTGAGTGCCGCCAGTACTGCCGGTTGAACCGGCAAGCTGTCCGCTGGCCGGCTTGGTCATGACAGCTGATTTCACAACCTGGCGGCAGCTGTAGTACATTGAGCGGGCGAGAGCCGTGGGCCGGCCTCGCACCGGTCAGCGCAAGCTGCCGACCAGGGGCCAAGCGGGGACGGAGCCATCATCGGGCAACGTGGGTCCGAGTTGATCGAGGATGTTGGGGGTAGGGAGACGGATTTGCGATGAACAACGCCAAGGTTTCACCTGAGCAGCTGCGCTGGACGCCAGCTAGAGACGCACTGCCCGATACCTCGACGAACAAGATGCAAGGCACTGCCGGCATCATCGGCCAGGCCGGCGCCCGGCAGGCGCTGACTTTTGCCATCCGCAGCCGCAGCCACAATCACAATGTCTTTGTCCGTGGTCCTGACGGCAGCGGGCGCCGGACCCTGGTTGCAAGCCTGCTCGAAGAAATCAAGCCCGAGGCCGAACGCGCCCTTGATTTTTGCTATGTCCACAACTTCGCCAATCCTGACCGACCGCGCCTGATCGTATTGCCCGGCGGCCAGGGCCGGCAGTTCCAGCAGGCCATGTCCAAGGTCAGCCTGTTCGTGCGTGACCGCTTGCCGGAGATACTGAACAACGATCCGATTCGATCCCGGCGCGAAGCCCGGCGCGAAGCCGCGGAGCGCGAAATTCGCCTGAAGATCGCGCCGCTCGAAAAGAAACTGCGCGCTGACGGCCTCGCCCTGGTGCGAACCCAGTCAGGCCCCAGTTCACGGGTCAGCATTTATCCGCTGGTCATGGGCAAGCCGGTTTCACCGGAGGAATACCGCAACCTGGTCACCCAGAAACAGGTCAGGGAAGAGGACCGGGTAAAGGCAATGAAGCAGGTTGAGCAGTGGCAGGCCGAGGTCAACCGCTTCGCCCATGATGTCAACCAGATCTGGCAACAGGCGCTGCAGCATATTGACCAGATCAACGCCACTGAAACCGCGCGCCTGCTCAGCGAAATGACCGGGGCTGTCGGCCGCAAATTCAAGGCACCGGGGATGGATGTCTTCCTGTGCGAGATCATCGATGACATCGTCGACAAACGCGTTGGTCGCGATACCTCCCACCTGGCCGATCCAACCCTGTTGTACGGCGTCAACGTGCTGACCGCGCGCCACAGCAACGACAAGGCGCCGGTCATCTTTGCCAGCCAGCCATCGGTTGCCAGCCTGTTCGGCACCATCGATCCGGCATGGATGAGCAGCGGACGAGCAGTGACTTCCTTCCGCGGCATACGCACCGGCGCCTTGCTGGAAGCAGATGGCGGCTACCTGGTCCTGGATGCTGCCGATGTCATGGCCGAGCCCGGTTCCTGGCGGATGCTGATGCGAGCCCTGCGTACCGGCCTGGCCGAAGTCGTTCCCCCAGAACTGGGTTGGCCCTACTCGGCCCAGTCATTGAAACCAGAGCCCATCCCGATCCGGGTTCGGGTCATCCTGACCGGTGACTCCGCCTTGTTCGACAAGCTGAGCGCAGAAGATCGGGACTTCGTGCGCCTGTTCAAGGTCATCGCCGATTTCGACGAAACCATGCCACGCGACCGGGACGGGATTCGCGACTATGGTCGCTTCCTGGTTCGCCTGATCAACAAGGAGCAGCTCCGGCATTTCGACAGCGCGGCCATCCGCAGCCTGGTCGAACTGGGCAGCCGCCTGTCGACAGAGCCGGGCCGGCTCTCATCACGTTTTGGAGAACTGGCCGACCTGGTGCGTGAAGCCAGCTGGCTTGCCGAAGAAGAGGGAGAAAGCGAGGTCGGCAAAGCGCATGTCGAGGCAGCCTTCCGCAACTCGCGCAACCGGGCCCACCTGCCGTTGAGCCGCGCGTTGCGTGGCATTGAGCAGGGCACGATCGACCTGCATCTGCGTGGTCGCTCGGAAAGCCGGGTCAACACCTGCAGCGCACTGCGGGCCGGCGCGCTGGACCTTGCCCGGCCGGCCGCGATGAGTTGTGCAACTGCTGCTGCCGACCACTGCCGGATCATTACCGCGGACCGTCAACTCGCCGATCTGCTTGAGGTGCTTGTCGGGCAGAGCCTGATGCTGCAGGACGCCCCGCGCTTCATTGCCCGCCTGGGTACAACCGACAGTGGCACGGCGCTGGAGCCTGGCTTGTACCTCGCTTCTGCCTGCGCCCTGTTCGGCGCCCTGGCCCAGGCCCCGATGCGCCAGGACCTGGCCGTGATCGGCGACCTGGATGACCACGGCCGGCTGCGCCCGGTCAGCGCGGTAAACGAACGTATCGAGACATGGTTCGAAGCCTGCAACCAGAGCGGACTCAGCGGCCAGCAGGGCGTGATCCTGCCGCGCGAGAGTGTTCGCGCACTGATGCTTGATCACAGCGTGGTGAAGGCTGCCACCAACGACATGTTCCAGGTCTTTGCCGTCGATCACCTTTCCCAGGCCCTGGAGGTGCTGACCGGGCTCCGCTTCGGTAGCTGGAGAGACCAGGCTTTCCCTGCCGACTCGGTGCTGGGACGTGCTCGTTCACGGGCCCTGGAACTGTCCGGTTATCGAACCGAAACCAGCTCCGGCAGCAAGCCCAAGCGGTAGTGGGGCGAACGTCCCAGGGCACGCTCCAGCCGCGCCAGCATCCGGTCCGGTCGAACCGGGCCGGCGCGCACCCGGGCCCGGTCAAAGTCAATCAGGTACCAGTT
>SLQY01000348.1 GCA_007131235.1 Wenzhouxiangella sp. | reverse complement strand
GGCTTTTATCAACGGCTCTTATATCGGCACTAATAGTTTAGGTGATAATCTTGGCAATAACGTCGGTATATACACCACAGGTTCCGGAGTCGAATGCTCAGGAGCATCTTGCCTTTATATCGGTGAAAACCACGTCGGATATTCATCAAGTTACGGGATCTGGCTTGGTTCAGATGCTGCAAGCATACATACATTCAGCAACTTCATAGGTGTTCATATGAACGGGCAGCCGATTCCAAATGATATCGGGATAATGATCGGCCAATCTGACAGTGCTGTCACGAATGGCAGTTACACTTACTTTAATGACATTGCCCATAATTATTCAGATGGAGTGCGGGTGGGCGCGGAAGACGGCACCGGCCAAGCTCTTGGGCACCGCATTTTTCTGAACAGAATTTTTTCCAATGATGGTCTAGGGATTTCACTGGGCCCAGGTGGCGGCACGGTCGATGTTGGTGGCGCAGCTACCGGCCCGAACCGCCTGCAGAACTTCCCCGAACTCGATGGCAACGTCACTTCGTTCGACAGCAGCTCACACAGCCTGATTTATCGGTTTCGAGTTCAAACAGAAACAAGCAACGCAAGCTACCCGCTAGCAATACAATTTTATTTGTCAAATGTTGGGGAGGCGCAGGGTCGTAGACCTTTGGGGCCATCTGTCATCTACGAATCAGACAGTGCCATGAACTGGGTGATTGGTGAACTGGAGATTGGCACCCATATTCAGGTCTATGGCGACCTGGTGGCAACGGCCAGGGACGCTGACGGAAATACCAGCCAGTTCACACCTTCGGGTGTTTTTCTTGGAGAACAGGTAGACGCCATTTTCAAGGATCGCTTCCAGAGCCAGTCCGGATTTACCGAGCGAAGGACTTGGCATGACAAGTTGATTGGATCTTTGCTTACGGGAAGTGAAACGCCAGTTCGGCCTTACTCAGTCACTCCATACCGGTATTAGCCGACCCTCTGAAGGCCTGATTCCCGCGGCTCGCCATTGATAGTCTCCGCCAAGACCCGAGGCACATGCTGTGATTCGGGAGCGAAAGCCCCTGCAAACCAGGGGCTTTCGGTGGGATGGGGTGGATCTCGTCTAGAAGCTCAGGGTCCAGCCTACCCAGACTTTCGGGTCCTTGGAGTTGGGGCTGCCTAGGGCGTCGGTGCTGGCGATGTCGGCGTACTCGAGGTT
The DNA here is from genome assembly GCA_007131235.1 of Wenzhouxiangella sp. Lineage (GTDB taxonomy): Bacteria > Pseudomonadota > Gammaproteobacteria > Xanthomonadales > Wenzhouxiangellaceae > Wenzhouxiangella. The sequence continues at coordinate 5,150 of SLQY01000348.1, read as the reverse complement.
GAAGCTGATTTCACCCATGGATTCAAATTCACGGCTCAAGCTGGCACCGAGATGCCAGTAGTTGGCGTCACCAATGCCGGGCTTGCCATCGTTGGTGAAATCGTAGTAGCCGGCACGCAGCCCCAGGGCCAGGTCGGCGGGCAGCTCGAAGTCAACACCGGCATGGAAGTACAGATCACCGCTATCGAACAGGCCATCGTCGTTGTCGCTGTGGATGGTGTAGGCCATACCGCCAGAGAATGGCCCGAAACTGACGCTTGCGTAGATTTCGCCGAAGTCGATATCGTCCGGGCTGGCATCAGGGTAGCCATAGTAGAGGTAGCCGACATCAAGGCCCAGCCCGTTATCAAATTCGGTGGCAAATCCCAGGTAGACATCGAGCTCGTACCCGGCACCGTCAAAGTCGACGTTCGATGCCCAGGTGCCAATATAGAAGCCGCTGGCGGCCTCGTAGTCGATGCCGCCCTGGATGGCCGCCTTGTCGTCGGTCTGGGTGACGCCGCGGAACAGGTAGTTCGAAGCCACCCCGATGTTCAGGCTGACTTCGGCGCGCGCCGGCACCGGGACTAAAGCCAGCAAAAGGGCAGCGGCCAGCAGCGGGGCAGCCAGGGCGCCCGCTGGCGCCCGTCTTGAGGTTTTGGTGTGGTTCATGGTCATTGGCTCCTTGGCAATCAAAATTCGGGATAGGCTTCCATGCCGCATTCGGCCTGGTCCATCCCGCCATACTCTTCTTCTTCACTGATGCGTATCCCCATCGCCAGCTTGATCAGGGCCCAGACCACGAGACTTACGCCGAACACCCAGGCGAAGATCACGCCCAGGCCGATCAGCTGCGCACTCAAGGTTGCATCGGGGTTGGTCCAGAGGACGGCCAGTACGCCGAAGATGCCGGCCGTGCCGTGAACGGAAATTGCGCCGACCGGGTCGTCGATGCGCAGCCGGTCCAGACCGAGAATGGACAACACCGCGATGACACCGCCAAGCGAGCCGATGATCAGGGCCTGGAACATGGTCGGCGTGTCCGGTCCGGCGGTAATCGAGACCAGGCCGGCCAGGGCGCCGTTTAAGGCCATCGTGAGATCGGCCTTGCCCAGCACCAGGCGATTGAACAGCAGGGCGGCTACCACGCCCCCGGCGGCAGCGATGTTGGTGTTGGCAAAGACCTGGGCCACGGCATTGGCCGACTCCACGTCCGACACCTTCAGTTCCGAGCCGCCGTTGAAGCCGAACCAGCCCAGCCAGAGCACAAACACCCCCAGCGTGGCCAGCGGCATGTTGGCACCGGGAATGGCGTTGATGCTGCCATCAGGCCCGTACTTGCCCTTGCGGGCACCAAGCAGCAGCACGCCGGCCAGGGCCGCGGCCGCGCCAGCCATATGGACAATGCCGGAGCCGGCATAGTCGCTGTAGCCCAGATCATCGAGGAAACCCTCGCCCCAGCTCCAGTAACCCTGGACCGGGTAGATCACCGCGCACATCACGACGGCAAACAGGAAGAAAGACCACAGCTTCATGCGCTCGGCCACGGCGCCGGAAATGATCGACATGGCCGTGGCCACGAACACGACCTGGAAGAAGAAGTCCGAGATATCCGAGTAATAGGGAGCATCTTCACCCCCGGCGATGACGGCCTCGACCGAGTTGTCACCGGCGACCAGGAAGCTCAAGGTCGGAATGATGCTGCTGGCCGAATCGCTGTACATGATGTTGTAGCCGACCAGCAAGTACATGATGCAGGCAATCGAGTACAGGCCGATGTTCTTGACCAGGATTTCGACGGTGTTTTTCGAACGCACCATGCCGGATTCGAGCATGGTAAAGCCGGCGGCCATCCACATGACCAGGGCACCGGACAAGAGAAAGTAAAAGGTATCAAGCGCGTAGCTGAGCTCGAGGATCTGAGCGGTGGTTTCCATGGGTTCCTCCTTGGAATCAAAGGGCGTCGGATCCGCGCTCGCCGGTTCGAATGCGAATGCTTTCGGACAGTTCGAGCACGAAAATCTTGCCGTCACCGATCTTCCCGGTATTGGCAACCTGTTGGATGGTCTCGACGACGGCGTCGACCTGCTCGTCGGACACGGCGATTTCCAGCTTCAACTTGGGCAGGAAATCGACGCGGTACTCGGCGCCTCGGTAAAGCTCGGTATGCCCCTTCTGACGGCCAAAGCCCTTGACTTCGGTCACTGTCAGACCATGCACACCGGCCTCGGCCAATGCGTCGCGCAAATCGTCAAGCTTGAACGGCTTGATGATGGCGATGATCATTTTCATGACTAACTCCTCTGTGCTGAGTGCGGATCCGTCCGGTTCGCGACCGGATTCAGCGAAACACAGAGCAGAATCCGTGCCATGCAGCCGAGTCTTCAATGAATTCAATGTGTTGGGCCTCGGCCTGGGCGTCCGGACCTGGTCAATCACTGCCCGATTGCACCATGATCGAACTCGAACACTGGCCTAGCGCACCAAACTGGTGCATCATTCAGCCATGCAAACACCGTCGTCAGCGACCGGACTGCGCCAGGACCTGGTCGAACACCTGGCCACGGCCATTCTGGTATTCACGGCCGACGGCAGTTTGCTGTGGATGAACGCGGCAGCAGAGACCCTGCTGGAAGTCAGCGCGCGCCAGGTGTTGGGAAGCCGTGCCGAAGCCTTGTGGCCGGACAGCGCCGATCTGATCCTGGCCATCACCGAGGTCGCCAGCAGCGGCCAGGCCATGGCCTTTCGTGAACTGACCCTGGTGCCCCGCTCGCGAAATCTGCCAATGCGCCTGGACTGCATCATCTCGGCCTTGCCCGTGGCCAGCGGCCCCAGCCAGGTGGTCATCGAAATGCAGCTCAGCGATCGCGATCATGCCCTGGTTCGCGATGCCGACAGCAATGCCCAGCAACGTCTGGCACAGCGCATGGTGCTCAACCTCGCCCATGAGCTGCGCAACCCGCTGGCCGGCCTGCGCGGAGCGGCGCAATTGCTGGAGCGCCAGCTGGCCGAGGCCGACCTCAAGGAGTACACTCGCATCATCATTGGCGAGGCTGACCGGCTCGGCAACCTGGTCAGCCAGCTACTGGGCCCGCAGCGGCCGGCCCGACCCGAATGGCTGAACCTGCATCGGCCGCTGGAACATGTCCGCCGCCTGTTCTCAGCCGGCCAGACCGCAGCCATCCCCGTCGAGCGCGACTACGACCCCAGCCTGCCACGGGTGCACGTGGACCCGGACCAACTCGTTCAGGCGCTGCTCAACCTGCTCGGCAATGCCGGTGAGGCCTTGTCCGACACTGCACAGGCGCGCATCAGGCTGCGCACACGAGTCATCCACAACTTGGTCATCAGCGGTCGCAGCCATCGCCAGTGCGCGCGCATCAGCGTGATCGACAACGGTCCCGGCATACCAGCTGACCAGATCGAGCGCATCTTCTTTCCGATGGTGTCGGGGCATCCGCAGCGCTCCGGGCTGGGACTGGCCATTGCCCGCGGCCTGATCGCCGCCAACGGTGGCCGCATCGATTGCAACAGCCGCCCGGGCCGTACCGAGTTCATGATCGACTTGCCGCTTGACCCGGCTGGCGAGTCGCGGCCCGGCGCAGACAAGGCATGACTCGATCGGTCTGGATTGTCGAGGACGATCATGCCCTGGGCTGGGTACTGGAGCGCGCCCTGCTCAGTGCCGGCTTCGATGTCAGCCTGTTTCGCAACGCCGACGACGCCCTGCTTGCACTGGCCGAATCCGTGCCGGCGGTCATCATCGCTGACCTGCGCCTGCCCGGGGAAAGCGGACTGAGCCTGCTCGGCCGCGCACCGCCCGGAATGGCGGCCCCGCCGGTCATTGTCATGACCGCCCAATCCGACCTGGAAAGCGCCATCAGCGCCTATGGTGCCGGTGCCTTCGAGTACCTGCCCAAGCCCTTCGACCTGGACGAACTGGTCAGCCTGGTCAACAAGGCGGCCGGTCAGAAACGCACGGCAGAAGAACAGGACGGTCCGCCACCGGAAACACCGGAACTGATCGGCGAAGCAGCGGCCATGCAGAGCGTCTTTCGCGCCATTGGCCGCCTGTCGCGCTCCGACATGTCGGTGTTGATTACCGGTGAATCCGGCACCGGTAAAGAGCTGATCGCGCGCGCCTTGCACCGTCACAGCCCGCGCGCCGGTCGCCCACTGGTCGCACTCAACACGGCCGCCATTCCGGCCGACCTGCTCGAGTCAGAGCTGTTCGGGCACGAGAAAGGCGCCTTCACCGGTGCCGACCAGTCTCGACCCGGCCGCTTCGAGCAGGCCCACGGGGGAACCCTGTTTCTGGATGAGATCGGCGACATGCCGCTGGCCCTGCAGACCCGGCTGCTGCGGGTGCTGGCCGAGGGCGAATTCTATCGGGTCGGCGGACGCGAAACCCGGCGTGTTGACGTACGCATTCTCGCTGCCACCCACCGCCACTTGAAGGATGAGGTCGCGGCCGGACGCTTTCGCGAAGACCTCTACCACCGCCTGAACGTCATCCACCTGCCGGTCCCCGCCCTGCGCGAAAGACGCCAAGACATCGCCAGCCTGGCCACGCACTTCCTGGCCAGCGCCGCCGCCGAACTCAACACGGTGCGCAAGCGTCTGCTGCCAGAAACCCTGGAAAGACTGACCCGGCATGACTGGCCCGGCAACGTACGCGAGCTGGAAAACACCTGCCGGTGGCTGACCGTCATGGCCCCGGGCCAGGAAATCACCCCGGCCGATCTGCCCGACAACCTATACGACCCTGGCACCGCCAGCGCCGAGCCCGACTGGACCCAGGCCCTGGCCCGTTGGCTGGACCAGCGCCTGGACCTGGGCGAGACAGAGCTGTGGCAAACCACTACCGATCAGCTCGAACGGATCCTGCTGGAGCGCGCCCTGAACCACAGCCACCACCATCGTCAGCAAGCTGCCGCGGCGCTGGGCGTGGGCCGCAACACGCTGACGCGAAAGCTCAAGAAGCTGGGCATGGACACTGAGGCATGACCCCGCCAGACTCATCACAACCAGCCCGCAACCCGGTGGTCAGTGATTGGTGCCGGCATCTTTGGCAGGCCGGGCCAGGCAGCTCCGCTAAGCCAGACCAGGGTTGATTTCGAGCCCTAGGCGATTTAGGCTTAAGACCGCGTTGATGACGGTACTGGAGGATC
>SLQY01000354.1 GCA_007131235.1 Wenzhouxiangella sp. | reverse complement strand
TCGCCGCCGGGGGCCAGGCCAAGGGGGCCGAAGCTGGCATTGCCCTGGTGGGCGACAAAGGCGTGATCGCACAGGACATGGCGCCAGCCGGCCTTCAAGGCGCGCATGCACCAGTCGTTTTCCTCGCCATAGCCCTTGCCGAACACCAGTTCATCGAAAGCGCCGATCTGGTCCAGGCAGCGGCGCCGGAGAAACATGCAAAAGCCGACGGCGGTCGGCACTTCGGGGTACGCTGGCGGCCCGGATTCGCGGCAGGCGCGAGCCCAGCGCTCGGGGTCTTCCGGCCACGGGTTGGCCTGGCAAAAACCAGGGATGGAAGCGATCTCGGCGTTGTTGCTCAGTGGTGTGATCGAGGCAATATCGGGGTCGGCAGCCGCGCAAGCTTCTATCGCCGCCAGCCAGCCACGGGTTACCCGGGTGTCGGAATTGAGCAGGATCACGTCCTCGCTGGAAGCCAGCGACAGGCCAAAATTGGCGCTGGCGACGAAGCCCAGGTTGCGCTCATTGCGCACCCGAATCCAGCGCGCTGGCAGCTCCCCCATCAAATCATCCAGGCCGGCTTCGGTCGATGCATCGTCAATGACAATGACCGGAACGCGCTCACCAACGGTTTCGGCCAAGGCAGCCAGGCAGCGACGGGTTTCGGTCACGGCATTGAAAACGGGCACCACGACGGTGGTCATGATGATTCCCAGCGATGGGCCAGCCGCACCAGTCCGAGCTCGCGTGAACGACCGGTAACGGTAAATGAAACCTCGGCGGTATCGTGCACGCGCAGTCCCTCTGGATCCATGGCATGACCACGCACCACGTAGCCGCCCGGCAGTAACGACAGGTCCGAAAACCGCAGCCGGTAATGGTAGGTATCTGAGGCAACCTGGCTGCCCTGGGCGCCATCATGATCACTGGCCACGCCGTATACCGGCGTACCATCGGCACGCACCAGGCCGACCAGTGCTACCGGAGCGCGGCCGTCTGGCGAGCGCAGCTGCAAGTCAACGACCAGCTCCTCTCCCATGGCCAGGCGCGGCTCACCGCCAGCAGTCGAGTCCGAGCCGGCGATATTCAGCTTGCTGACCCCGTAAAGCTCCGGATGCCCATGACCGCTGCCACTGGCAGCATCGCGCGCATCCTGGCGCTCGTGCCAGGCCAGGTAGCCCTGGGTCACGTCGAAAACATCGCCAACCTGGCGAGCGGCGCCATCTTCCAGCCACAGGGCCTGGCGACAAAGCTTCTGAACCTGGTACATGTTGTGCGAGACCATCAGCATGGTCCCGCCCTGGTCCAGGTATTGCTCGATCCAGCGTATGCATTTTTTCTGGAACGACTCGTCCCCCACTGCCAGCACTTCGTCGGTAATCAACAAATCCGGACGGACCGAGGCGACGACGGCAAATCCCAGACGAACGACCATCCCGGAAGAATAGTGCTTGACCGGTTCGTGAATGGACGCGCCGATATCGGCAAAAGCCAGGATATCGTCCAGCTGCTCATCGACCTGGCGCTGGGACAGGCCGAGGAACGTGGCATTCATGCGCAGATTTTCCATCCCGGTGTACTCGGGGTCGAAGCCCGCGCCGAGCTCCAGCAGTGCAGCCCGACTGCCTTGCTGCTGCAACTGGCCGCTTGACGGTGCCAGCACACCGGTAATGATTTTCAGAAGAGTCGACTTGCCGGCACCGTTGGCACCGATAACGGCCATCGACTCACCGCGACGCACTTCGAACGAAATATCGTCAAGCACGGGAGTGCCGGTACCCGAGCGACCCGAGCGTAGAATGCGCAGCAGCGCGCCCAGCCGCTGGGAAGCGCTGACGGTGGGCGGAAACACCTTGCCGACGCCATCCAGCCGCAGCAGTATCTCGCTCACAGGAAATCCTCGAAATACGGTGACAGGCGCGCAAACAGCCAACCACCGCAGGCCACGGCGAACAAGGCAGCTCCCCCCATGACCAGCGCGTCACCCATACCGGGCACCAGCTGGCCATGGAAAAGCCCGGCCCGAATGACCTCCATCCAGTTGCTCATCGGGTTGATTGCCATCCAGCGGGCCATGGTCGCAGGCAGCATGTCCGGTGGATACAGGATGGGCGTCATGAAGAACCAGAACAGGAAAAAAGTCGGCACAAACTGCTCGAGGTCGCGCAGGTAGACCTGCAGCGCCCCCAGGCCCAGGCCCAGACCCAGGGCGAACAGGTAAAGCGTGACCAGGGCGAACAGCAGGGAAAGGATGCCACCAGGTCGCAATGGCACCCCGAGCAGGCCGGCCAGCACCAGCAAAACGAGCAAGTAGCCGACCAGGTGCAGCAGGAAAACCGCGGTCGTGGATGCCGCCACCAGCAGATGACGCGGCAAGGCCACCTTGGAAATCAGGCTGGCATGCTGGCGTATGGCCTGGGCGCCTCGCAGGACACCCTCGGAAAACGCCAGCCAAGGCCACAAGGCCGCCGCCAGCCAGGCAATGAAGGGAACATCCAGTCCCGCCGGTACCCGGGCACTGAAGATGACACCAAAAACAAAACCGTAGACGGCCAGCAGCAGCAAGGGTGTGACCAGCAGCCACAGCCACCCGCTGGCACTACCGATAAAGCGACTGCGTATATCACGGCCTATCAGCTGAACGAACAGCGTCCAGCTCAGTGCCCGGCCGGCATCAGCCCCGGTCAAGACCGAAATCGCCGCTTATTCTTCGAACTCAAACAGGTGCTCGATACCATATCGTCTGAACAGGGCCCGCACGTTCTCCTCACCAATCCGGATTTCATGGCCATCCAGCAAGCGCTGCCTGACTCGCTGCTCGATGCGATCAGCCTGGCGACGGCGCACCACTCGCAGCGCACTCTCCCTGGCCTCTTCCCATTCCATGATTTCACCCGCATGGCGCCCATTGATTCGAACCATGTGCCAACCGAGCGAGGTCAGGAAAGGACCGATGACGCGCTGACCGGCCGGCAGTTCTGTCAGAACCCGGGCAAAGTCTTCATCAAGCTCGGACAAGGCTGCGCCCAGGTAACCGCCCTCGGGGTGGCCAGCATCATCCGAGTAAGCCTCGATAAGTTCTTCAAAAGCCCTGCCGGCCTGCATTTGCTCGTAGACCTCCACCAGCAGCCGAGCCGACTCGACTTCCGTGCGGCTACCCCGGGCAATGAGCAGATGCTCGAAATCGACGGTTGGTGCGGAAACAAACTGCGAAGGATCAGACAGGTAGAGCTCTCGCGCGAGCCCTTCAAGATCCTCATCCTGTAAATCACGAAGATGATTGCGATAAAGGAAGGCTGAAGTCTCGACCAGCGCGTGATATAGCCGAGCCTGCATCAGCGGATCTTCGTAAAGCCCCGACTCCGTCGCTTGATGATGGAACAGGCGACTCAATATCAGTCCATCCAGGCGCTCAGACAGCCGGCGCCGATTAATCATGAAAGCGATACGGTCGTCCTCGGGAATCATGCTCAAGGAGGCATCAAGCTCGTGGTCCGTAACTATGGCCGGCCCGTAAGTAGCAAAGATCGGAGAGCGAAACTCAATAGCTTGGGAAACTTGTGACTCGGCACGATCGGCGTCTTCTGCAGCCAGCAGGATCGGGCACAGGCCGATACAAATCGCTGCAATAGAAACCCCAAACCGCATTGGCCGAGAGCCGCGCTGAGCGCGGCTCTGACCAATCACGTTCGCCAAGCAACCTCTGACATCGAGGACTGACATCAATACCACCTTAAGGATAGCTGTAGGAGTGAATATAAAGGTTGCCACAAGCTCCTGTTTGAACCGGCGGCTGGCAATTTGTATGGATGTTGCTGGGATCCACGCCTGGTTGAGCATCTGTGTACACAATATTTAGAAAGTATTGTTGGTTGGGCTGCAAAACACAACGCGTAGGATGACTGACTCCTTGCCATCTGAAACCATCTAGGCCAGTAATGGCCCGAATACAACCGTTCCCAAGATTGTTAACGTTGAAATCACCCTGACACTGAGAAATAGAAATTAGACGTGGGGCCCCGGCGAAGCCCACCATATTTTCCGGCGTAAAAATTCCGTTGTGGACGGAGTTCAAATTTGCAGGAGTATCAAAACGAATGGAAGCATATTCGTTGGGAGCTAGTCTGAAACGACGCTGTACAGACTGACCGGGGAACGGGTCAAGGAAGACAGCGCTGAACTCTGTACCATCCTGCGGATCCAGCGGATCATCAATGACATTCAAAGCTCGAGTAAATCGGTTATTGGTTGCCTGAGCCAGACTTGGAACGCCAACGCATTCCTCTGGCGTGGTCTGATCGGCCTCGATACGCAGAGTGACCGAGCGCTGAGCGCTCAGGGATGCGCCGTTGACACAAGTCAACGTGAGATCGTAGGTGTCCATGTCACTTGGCACCGGCAGGGTCGACGTTGAAACCGTGACGTCGGTGCGGGTAATGGCATCACGGTTTTGTGTCCAGCTAGACACGTTCAAACCAGATCCTGAACAGGACACGGCCCCAGGCGCGCGCCAGCGAAAGGCCAGGCTTGCGCCGTGGTTGACGGTGATCACATCACCTTGGCCGTAGGTCTGGCCTCCGGTGCGAATCTCGAACTGGTTGATCCCGATGGTCGCATCACATACGTCGGGGCAAGTCGGACACTCGCCGGGCACGGTTTCACAAACCGCAGGCTCGACAATCCTGGCCACGATGCTGCCATCCGGCAGAACGTCCATCGTGTCGCTTTGCTGCAGCTCAAAATCCAGTTCGGTACTGTCAGTACCCTGAATAATGAGCTTGGGTGAATCGGTCGCCCACGAAACAGGCGTCAAAGCCAGCACCAGCGCAGTGACTGGCAAAATTCGTATCAAATTAGTGGCGTTCAATGTATGTGTCTCGGTGGACTGGTGGGGTTTGGCTGGGTACAGCATTTCTAAGTCAACTCCGGGGCTGTAAAGTTCAAGATATCAACCCCCTTGTTAGCCTGCACTCAATGCAGTGTAAAGATTTCATGAGTCGTTTCGTCAACGAAAGAGGGCCACCCAGTGGGTGGCCCTCGGTCCGTCTAAACGGAGGGTGCTATTCCGGTCAAGCCGTCCTTACGGAGACGGGGTGACCATCGGAGCACGGCTGCCGCGGTGGCGGAAAGAACCGCCGTAGTTGGCCAGCACGCCTTCCGAGATGTTGTCGTTGGTGAAGGTGGTAGCACCGAAGCCGATTGCAGGCAGACCGGTGAATACACGACCATCTTCAGCGCCAACACTCTGGAAGTCAGCGAAGCTGATACGCGCCCAACCTTCCAGCCACGGGTATCCACCCGTCGGCAACGGGAAGTTGATATACGCGTAAGCGTTGGCCACTGCGTCTGCAGACGGCTCACCGAAGATACCGGACTCAGCAGGCAGAGCCTCGTCAGCCGGCCCGAAGCGCACCACGTTGGCTTCACGGCAGAATTCGAAGACGATGCCTTCTTCCGTGTTACACGGCACGCCCGGAATCTGCGGAGACGGACAGACCGCACCGGAATCCGGAGCGAAGGTCACGTTCTGCTCTTCGCGATCCCACACGTTGATGTTCATGGTGTCGCAAGAAGACGGTGAAGCGTTGGTCCACAGATCGGTGAACGGTGCGCGAGCCGCGGTTGCACCTTCCTGCGGGCCATCAAGTGCAGCGTCAACGTGGAAGCGCTTGGTCGGGAAGGTAACAACCCACTCGGTTTCAGCAGCCAGACCCGGGTTGACGTTGTACTCGTTGCTCAACGTTTCCAGAGCGAGGACATGGTTAACCGCGTCGATCGGGTTGTTCCACTGGGCAACTTCCGGGTTGGTCATGCCGCTGATGAATACAACACTGGTGTCAGCCAGGGTGCTGTTGAGCGCCGGGGTGACATCTTCCGGACGGGTGTGGACGACGCCCTGGGTTGGATCCCAGAAATTGTCGATAGCCACAGCTTCGTAGCTCAGCAGGGTGCCACGCTCGTTGTTGATGATCGAGGCGTTACCAAACAGACCACCACTCGGAGCTTCGATACCGCGAGAAGAGTTAACTTCACGCCAGATGCCGTTTCCGTTTTCGAAGGCACTGTCAATCCAGCGCTCCAGGAACAGACCACACTGGACGTCGGTGTTGGAACCCGAGGTGCCAGACAGCGGCGGCAGGCCCCGATTCGGACCAGAGGTACGGTGCTCGGCTGCAGCTTCGACGTCCTGGTTGTTGACCTGGTCAACGCCAAGAACACCCATTTCGATCACTTCGATGTAGCCGGAGCGGGTACGATCCATGCCAGCCGGGCCGCCGTCAGCAGTCAGGTTAGCAATGGAGTACAGAACGTTGGTGAAATCATCACCAAACAGGCCCGGACCCTGAGCGAACTGCGGGTTGC
>SLQY01000246.1 GCA_007131235.1 Wenzhouxiangella sp. | reverse complement strand
TCCTTGGTCAGCTGCTCCTTGACGCCCAGCGCAACCTTTTTCCAACCTTTCCAGGATATCTGCGAAGGTCTTTCGGCTTGGTGAGACACCCGCAGCATCCTGAATCAAAGCCGCCCGTCGATCAGGTCGCGAGCGAGGACCGAACGGACGTCATACACAACGCCGCCAGGGGCGAGAAAACGCTGCAATGCATCCTGGTCATCCAGGAACTGCTGATGAGCTACCGCCATGATGATACCGTCGTAGCATTGTTCGGGTACCGAGTCGCACAGGTCCAGGTCGTGAACTGCGCGGGCTTCCTCGGCACTGACCCAGGGGTCGTGTACATCCACCGCAAGGTTGAAGGATTTGAGCTCGTCGATGACATCGATCACGCGGGTGTTGCGCAGGTCCGGGCAGTTTTCCTTGAAGCTCAGACCCAGCACCAGCACGCGGGCACCGGGGCGATAGACCCCGGCCCGTGCCATCAGTTTGATCAGCTCACCGGCGACAAAGATCCCCATGCTGTCGTTGACCCGCCGTCCGGCCAGGATCACTTCGGGGTGAAAGCCGATCGACTGGGCCTTGTGGGTCAGGTAATAGGGATCGACGCCGATGCAGTGGCCGCCAACCAGACCCGGCTTGAAGGGCAGAAAGTTCCACTTCGACCCGGCTGCCGCGAGCACGCTGGCAGTATCCAGGCCCATGCGGCTGAACAGGATGGCCAGCTCGTTGACCAGCGCGATATTCAGGTCGCGCTGGATATTTTCGATCACCTTGGCGGCTTCGGCGATGCGGATGCTCTGGGCGCGAAAAGTGCCGGCCCGAATGATGGAGAGATAGAGCTGATCGACGAAATCGGCGACCAGCGGTGTGCTACCCGAAGTGACCTTCATGATGTCGGCCAGCCCGTGCTCCCGGTCGCCGGGGTTGATGCGCTCCGGGCTGTACCCGCAGTAGAACGATTGACCGGCTTCACCGGGGGCGAGATCTGCATCCTGCCGATACACCAGGCCCGAACCGCGCTCCAGCACCGGCACGCAATCTTCTTCGGTAGCCCCGGGGTAGACGGTTGATTCAAAGATGACCACATCGCCAGGCTTGAGATAGCGAGCAATCAGCCGCGAGGCAGACAGCAGCGGCCCCAGGTCCGGGCGCTTGGCCTGGTCGATGGGTGTGGGGACGGCAACGATGTAGACCTGGCAATCGCTCAAGCACGCCGGCTCACTGGTCAGCAACAGCTTGTCGGCCTGGCTGATCTGTTCGCCTTCGACTTCATGCGTCGAATCCACGCCCTGTTTGAGCTGGTCGATGCGCCTGGTGTTGCTGTCGTAGCCGATGGTCTGGAAGTGCTGGCCAAAATGGACCGCCAACGGGAAGCCGACATAGCCCAGGCCGATCACGGCCAGGCTGGTCCGACCGGCCTTGAGCTCCTCAAACCGTGTACTGACATCGCTTAACATTGCTGCCGTTTCCCGTGTTCCTGCAGGTGGCGCTTTTGCGCCGGACTGGCGCCCTGGATCTCGGACTCCGGTGCCCGATCGGTGTGGTTGGCAGGCATGACCTGCTCCTGCAGCAGGGATTGGTAGCACGCCAGCAGACGCGCCCCTATCACTGTCCATCCGTAGTGCTGTTCGGCCTGCAGCCGGGCCTGCCGGCCGAGGCGGCAGCGAAGCGCGGCATCGTCCAGCAACTGGTCGATGGCAGCAGCGAACCTGTCCGGGCTGTCGACCAGGATGGCGCTGTCCCCGTCGACCAGGCCTATGCCTTCGGCACCCATGCGGGTGCTGACGATGGCTTTGCCCATGGCCATGGCCTCCAGAATCTTCAGGCGGGTGCCGCTCCCGGCACGCAGCGGTACGACAAAGACTGCGGCGCGCTGAACCCGGGCCTGCAGATCGTCGACAAAGCCGGAAAATGTGACGCGCCCGGTCAAGGCGATCGGCGCAGAGAGATTCATGGCGCGGCCTATGACTTCCAGATGCAGGTTTTGACGTGCCTTCAGCAAGGGCAGGATCTCGGCGAGGAAATATTCGATGCCGTCGCGATTCGGGAACCAGTCCATGTGGCCGACGAACACCATTGATCCACCCTTCTCATCGGCAGGCACACCCGGCCTGAAAGCGTCAAGGTCGACCCCGTTGGGCACCACGTCAACCTGGCAGCCTGGAGCCAGCATCCGCAGGCGCTCGGCATCCTGCTCAGAGCAGGCCAGCACCCGACGGGCGCCGGCACAGGCCGACCGCTCGAAGCGCTCCAGCCCCCGATGTTTCAGGCGAAGCAGCAGACGCTGCAGGGGACGCCTTTCGATGGTGACACGCTTGTCGGCAAGCAGGCTTTCGACGTTGTGCTCGTTGAGCACGGTCGGGACGGCACCGGGCACCCGGTCCAGCAGGCCAGCCACGGCCAGGATGTCCAGGTGAACCAGGTCGGTCTGCTGCACCAGCTGGTCAAAGCGTTGCTGTAAAGCAGTCGTACGGTAACGCAGGTCAAGCAGGTTTCGCCCTGACAACAATCCGCGCAGGGCAAGGCCGACGATCCGGCGCGGCGACGTCAAGGCCGGCAGATCAACCTGGTGAACGCCTGCCAGCTGGATACCGGGAACCGGTTCGGGCAAGCCTGGCTCGCTCGGCCGGCGCAAGCTCAGCAAGGTGACCTCGTGTTCCCTGGCCGCGGCTCGCAACAGGTGCCAGGCACGCAATTGATGGCCCTCGGCGGGCGGAAACGGCAGACGACTGGTGACAAAAAGCACTCTGGCCATCAGTCCTGACCTCTCCACAGGCCCGACCGATCCGGCCGGAACAGAAATTGGGGCAGCGACCACAGGGCGGCCAGGTTGAGGAGCAGAAAGCTGCCGGCAGCGGTGGCCAGCGGCACCCGCCTGGCCGCAGTCGGCGCCAGCAGGGCCAGGGTGGCGACGGTATAGGCCAGCAGTTGGGCGATCAGCGCCCAGTGCATCCACGGACTGGACGAGAGCAGGGTCGCTATCAGTGCCAGCAACAATGCCCAGGGAGCGAGCAATCGCGCCAGCTTGTGCGACAGCCAGGGAAAGAACACGGGATTACGCCACGGGTTGACCAGCCAGGGGGCTGCGGCCATCAACTGCCAGTTGCCGACCAGGGTTCTGAGCTTGCGTCTGAATTCTGCAGGGTCGGCAACCGCCTGCGGCTCCAGGGCCAGCGCCTCCGGCACGTCGATGATGCGAAAGTCGCGTTTGACCGCCTGCAACGGAATCCAGACATCGTCCAGCAGCAAGCCGTCCGGCAACGGGGTGAACAGGGTCGTGCGGATGGCATAGATCGCACCGCTGGCGGCATGGGCCCAGCCCAGCCTCGACTCGGCCTGGCGCAGTGCGCTTTCGATGCGCCAGTACAGTCCGCTGCTCTCGCCTCCGGCCAGCACCAGGTGGCCTGCCGCCACCCCGACCCGGCTGTCGTCGAAAGCACGCACCAACGCCGCAATGGCATTGCCGGAGAATGCCTGGCGAGCGTCAGCGAACACCGTCAGCGGCGTGGTCACCTGCAGCATGCCCGCGTTCAGGGCAGCCGCTTTGCCCCGCGCGCCAGTCAGGCTGAGCACCTGGATCCGGGGGTCTGCACTGGCACGTGCTGCGGTCGCGGTGGCATCGCTGCTGCCATCGTCGATAACCAGAATACGAAGCCTTGCGGCCGGATAATCGGAGGCAAGCAGGTTGGCAACCCGCGCGCCAATCTGCTCAGCCTCGTTGCGCGCCGCCACAACGACCGTGACCTCAGGCCACGGTGCTGCGCTACCCGACCGCGCTCCTGGCTTGCGGCCGCGCGCCAGCCATACCGTCAACGCCGGATAGCCGGCAAACGTCCAGCCGGCCAACAACAGTGCAGCAATGAAGAGGATCTCCATCAGCGCACCAGAACCTGGCGCAGCCGATCATAGCCCCGGTCACCGAGCAGACGCCGGGGCAGACCCAGCATTCGAGAACGTGCACACTGACGCCACACGGCCGGGCCCTGCCAGCGGACCAATTGTTCGAAAGCCGCAAGCTCGGTCTGGCGGGTGATCACCACACGATCGATCAGTCCGCCGCCCGGCGTGTCGACATTGATGCCCGGACTGGACCCGAGCACACTCAAATAGCCGGCATCGTGCGCGGCCTGGATTTCGCGTGGACCTCCGCGGCCGCCGGGCAATGACAGCAGCACAACCGGACGGCCGGTGATCTGCTGCAGAAAATCACGGCTGTTGGCCAGCTCTATGGCAAGCGTTGCCGGGGACAAGGTATTCAAAAACTGATGTGATAACCCGTGCGAGCCGATGACCATGCCGGCCTCGGCCAGGTCGCGCAGTCCGGCACGGGAGATCATCCCGCGCTGGCCGACAAAGTTCCGGGTAATGAAGAACACTGCCGCCAGGCCCGAGGCTTGCAGCACCGGCAAGGCCCGCTCCAGGTTGCTGACATCCCCATCGTCGAAGGTGATCAGGACCATGTGCTGGCCTGCCGCTGCCTCCGGCGCCACCAGGGCATGGCCGGCCACCGGCACCCAGCCGGTGACGCCCAGCCTGGTCAGGCAATGCATTTGTTCGACGAACTGCCGGGGTCTTGCGCTGTAGCGCGGATCGAACTGGCCGTGATCGGCGCGCGACTCATGGATGCCGTGATACATCAAGACCAGTACTCGCCCGGGCGGCGCGACTGGTGACAACGGCGACGGCTGGATCGGCGCGCTCATGTGGCAGGCCCCAGCTCATCCCGCTGTTCATTTCGCTGCTGTTGTCGCGGCTTTTGTCCCTGTTCGCGGCGCTCGGCCTCCGGCTTGGCTTCGAGCTCGGCGTAGCGCAGCTGCAGGCCGCGCAGAGCCAGGCCCAGGTACAACCAGAAGTGGGCGATCATTGCGTAGTGGGTGAAGCGATCGCCGAAGCCGTTGCCGATCAGCAGCGCCACCCAGGCCCCGGCAAGGCCCAGCACCAGGCCACCGTACCAGCTGCGGGGGGCAGCGAACGCCAGGCCTCGCCAGAGCAGGCGGCTGACACTCCAGATCAAGCCGAGCAGAATAACGGCCCCGACCAGGCCCTTTTCCACCAGTTCGCGCAGGAAGAAATTATGCACATCCATTTCCGCAGAACTGAACTCGGCGTGGTGGAAGGTATGAAACCCGATTCCGAGAACAGGATTTTCCTGGAAATGGTGGACAGCCTCCTCCCAGAACACGAAGCGAGAATCGGTGCTTTCGTCGCGCTCGCCTTCCTCGATCGAGATGCTGTCGAAGCGCTCCACCGCCGCCGGCGGCATCAGCAGGGGAAGCACCACGAGCAAGGCCAGCGCTGGCAGTATCAGCTTCAGCCTTGCCTTCGAGAGCAGCAGGATAAGCGCCAGGCCGGCCAGAATCGCTATGTAGGCGGTTCGCGAATAACTCAGCACAACGCCAATGCCGGCCAGTGTCGCGGCCAGCGCATACACGGCACGCCAGCCCCAGCCGATTCGGGCCCCGATGAGCAGACCCAGTGTCACCAGGCAGGTGGTGACGAAAAACGCCGCCATTTCGTTGGCACCCAGGTCCATGAAAGTGGCACTGATGCGCAGATGGTCGCTGTAGTGCCAGGCGCTGACGGTAGCATTCTGATCGCGCAGCACGTAAAACATGTACGGCAACGGTAGCAATGAGGCGAGAAACATGCGCTGCAGGCCAACCCGGTCAGTCACGCTCATCTGGGCCAGAAAGACGAATGCCACGGCGATGAACTGGTCCTTGAGGAAATTGCCGTGGCCAGAAGGATCGGCCACGTTGCCTACACCGATCATGAGAGCGAGTACGCCGCCCAGCATGTACAGCATGACCCAGCCGTTGACGCCGGTTCCGCGCACCAGTCCGCCGCCGCAGCGCAGGGCCATCAGCAAGGTGACCAGGAACATCAGGTTGAGAAAGTTCAGGCCGCCACCCAGGTTGGGCACGTACTGCAGGTAGATGTTCTGCAACGGCATCAGGATCACGAACAGGTAGAGCGCCCAGTTCTGGCGGGCCGGTCGCGCGCGCGCAGTGGCCGGGACCGTGATCGATTCGACAGCGCTCACGTTCATCCGCACAGCGCCGAGCGATAAATGCCGCTGTAGCGCGTGGCCATGTGCGCGCCCGAGTAATGCTGGCTGATACGCTGGTGCGCCGCCATCAGCGGCAGGCCAGCGGCAGGCAGCTCGAGCAAGGCTGCCGTCAGCTCGGCGGCATCACCGGGGCAAACCGTCTGGCAACCGGCAAGCCCGTCGAGCAGCTCGGGTATGGCACCGGTAGCCGAGGCCACCACGGGGCAACCGCACGACAAGGCCTCGAGCACAGTCAGGGGCATGCCTTCGGTCAGTGACGGCAGAACAAAGGCATCCAGGCGCGGATACCAGTGTTC
>SLQY01000116.1 GCA_007131235.1 Wenzhouxiangella sp. | reverse complement strand
CAGCCGATGGCCGATTCGGTGCTGAATGATGTCCGCATCATCGAGTTTCGCTACCGGGATGGCACCGGCCGCTGGCACGATCAGTGGCCCCCGGCCCAGGGTGGGGTGGGGGCGCTGCCGGCGGCTGTCGAATTGAGCCTGGACAGTCGCAAGCATGGCGTGGTTCGACGCCTGCTGGTGCTGGATCCATGAGTGTCGGCAACAGACAGGGTTTCAGACCACAGTGCGGGGCCGCCCTGCTGGTCGCGCTGATGGCCGTTGCCCTGGCCACGGTGCTGGCCCTGGCGCTGATCGAGCGCGGCCAGGGCACGCTGGCCCGGACCCAGGCCCTGATCAGCACGGAGCGCGCTTACCAGTACGCGCTGGGCATGGATTTGCTCGCCGATCAGTTGATCACACGGGTGATGTCCGATGGCCTGGATCCCAGCCTGCTGGACGGGACCTGGACGCCGGTTTACGACGTGCCCGGTGGCCTGATCCAGGGTCGTTTGCTTGACCAGAACGCCCGCTTCAACGTCAACGCGCTGGCGCACCCCGACCGCCTGCGGGCAGGGCAGGCCTTTGAGCGTTTCGAGCGCTTGCTTGATCACCTCGGGCTGCCGGTCATCATCGCCGCCGAGCTGGCCGATTGGCTGGAGGGTGCCAGCCAGCCGCGCCCGGGTAGTGCCGGTGACGTCCACTATGCCAGCCAGCGTCCGCCTTACCGCATGGCCGGCACGCGCCTGGCGCATGCCAGCGAGCTCCGGTGGTTGCGTTCGGTTGATGACCAGGCCTGGCAACGCCTGGCACCGGTGGTCTCGGCCTTGCCCGAGCCGGAGCTGGTCATCAATGTCAACACTGCCAGCGCGGTGGTCCTGGCCAGCCTGTTTGACGACCTTGATCTCGACTCGGCCAGGCGTCTGGCCGACGATGGTCCGTGGGCGGACCTGAATGGTTTCCTGCAGCATCCGCTGGTCCAGGTGCGTGCCTACCCTGGCCTGGAAGCTGGCCTGACCGTGGTCAGTCCGTGGTACCTGGCCCAGGCCAGGGTCGTGCTTGATGGAATCGAGCGCGACTACTTCCGGCTGATGCGCTGGGGGAGTTCAGGTTATGATTTTCGCTTGTTCAGCCAGGGCGTGCCCTGACTCCCCGCAAACGAGGCCAGATGTCGACTGCAACCCGCGAAAAAATAGTTGTGCACGCCGTCGGCGAGCAGTGGCGATGGCTGGTGCTGGATCGGCAAGGGCGGGTCCGTCGGCACGGGCAGTGCCCGGCCGATGCGCCGGACTGGCCCGAGCAAGGTGCGGTCACCGTGCTGGTGGATGCCGCCGATTGCATGGGATTGAGCCTGGATTTGCCGGCCCTGTCGCCGGCCCGGCTTGCCCAGGCCTTGCGCTGGGCGGCCGAAGAGCACCTTTCGGCCGGGGCCGAGGATGAGCATGTCGTGGCCGGCCCACGCAGTGCCAGCGGCCAGCAGTACTGCGTGGTGGTCGGCAACGATCGCATGCAGGATTTGCTGTCCCGTTTTTCCGGCCATGAGCTCGAAGTCATGCTGCCAGACGCCCTGTGCCTGCCCTGGCGCGAGGGCGAGGTCGCCATGGGTCGCCTCGGCGATCGGGTGCTGGCACGCTGGGGCGAATGGTCTTTCGGCAGTTTCGAGCCTGAACTGCTGGTCGATATGCTCGACGGCCTGGTGCCGGCCGAGGCCGGGCTGGTCTGGCATGGTGGCGAGCTGCCCGCAGCACTGGCCGACCGGGTTGGCCAGACAAGAACCGATGCCCTGCTCCCCACCCTGGCCGTTGCCGCGGCGGGCGAGCCCATTAACCTGCTGGCCGGGCCGTGGTCGCCGTCATCGGCGCATGCTGCCCGGGCCCACTGGCGCTGGGCGGCCGGGCTGGTTGCCGTGGTTGCGGTATTGATCCTGGCCCTGGTCGGGGTCGAAAACCAGATGCTCAAGCGCCAGTCCGGCGAGCTGCAGCTCGCCATCGACGCCCAGTTTCAACAGGCTTTTCCCGATGTCGGTCGTGCCGTCAGGCATCGCGAGCAGGCCGAGCGCGAACTGTCCCGTCTGCGCTTCGGCGAGTCCGCCGGGCTGCTCGAGCTGATGAACCGCGCGGCCCCGGTCATCGACGGCCAGGATGGTTTGCGCCTGGATGGTCTGAGTTACCGCGAGGGCTTGCTGGAGCTAAGCCTGCGAGCGCCGGACGTTGCCGCGCTCGACCAGTTCGAGCAGCGCCTGCGGGCCCTGGATCTGAATGCCTCGGTGCAGTCGGCCAGCATGGACAGCGACGGCGCGGCCGGACGCGTGCGCATCGCCGGAGTGAGCCAATGAGCGCCTGGTGGCAAGGGCTCGAACAGCGTCAGCGCTGGCTGTTTTTGATCGGTGGCAGCATTTTGCTGCTGCTGGCCATTTACGTGTGGGTGTGGGAGCCGCTGGCTGAAAGTCGCCAGGCCGAGCGTGAGCGCATTGCCCAGCAGCAGGCCTTGCTTGACTGGTTGACCGCGCTGACCCCGGTTGCCGCCGAGCTGCGTCGGGGCAGTTCGCGGGCGGCCGACCTGGGCGGGCGATCGTTGCTGGGCCTGGCCGATGAAACAGCGCGCGCTGCCGGGCTGGCCGGGGCCTTGACCCGGATCGAGCCGGCCGGCGAAGGCCAGGTCCGAATCTGGCTGGACGGCGCGGAGTTTGTTTCGGCCATGGGCTGGCTGCAGGGGCTTTCGGTTGAATATCCGATCGAAGTCAGCCAGCTCAGTATTGATCGGGCCCAGCGCAGCGGCCAGGTCAACGTTCGGGTGACCCTCACCTCCAATGCGTAAGGTCCTTGTGCTGGCCGTTCTGGCCATCCCGATCATTCTTGTCCTGACCCTGCCAGTCAGCCTCATCGTGCCGCTGCTTGATCTGCCGCCCGGGGTAGAGCAGGTGCGTGGCACGGCCTGGTCTGGCAGCGCTCGCCTGCAACAGCCCGGGCAGGTGCCCCTGAATCTGAACTGGCGCTGGCAGGGCGGCCGTCACTGGCGCTGGCAGGCGATGGATGCCCGTACCGACATCACCGGCCTGTGGCGGCCGTCTGGCCAGCTGGTGCTTGAAGACATCAGCGGCCGCGTCGACCTGGAGCGCGTCGACCTGGCCTACTGGCTGCCGGCGACGCGGCCGACCGGCTACCTGCAGCTGGCCCTTGACCAGGCTCGCCTGGCGACCGGACAGGTGCCTCGGCTGGATGGCGAGATGATCTGGGAGGACGCGCGCCTGGAAGGCAGCGTGCACGAGCGACTTGGCCGCATCGGCATCGAGTTCGAGCCGGCTGGCGAAACCTTGCAGGCCAAGGTCAGATCGCTGGAGCCGGCGCCTGTCCAGGTGCGTGGCACCATCGAGGCCGACGCCCGACGCTACGAGGTGGACCTGTGGCTGCGCGCCAGCCCGGACCGTCCCGATCTGGCCCGCGAAATCGGCATTCTTGGCGAGCGCCAGGCCGACGGCCAGGTCCGCTTGCGGCTGGCCGGGGCGATCACGGCGACCGACTGATCGCCGACGGTCGTCCCAAAGCTTTTGCTTCCACGATAACCCGCTCATTCGGGCCTCGCCGACGGTAGCAATACCCCGGTCAGCATGCGTATCATGGCAGGTCATTCAGGCTGCGCCGGATCGAGGAATTTTTCATGGATGCCATCGGACGATTTCGCATCATTCGTCAGCTCGGTGGTGGCGGCTTCGGTGAGGTTTACCTGGCCGAAGATCCGTCTATCGGGCGCAAGGTTGCGATCAAGGTCTTTCGCCCGCGCGACGAGAATGTGCTCGCGTTTGCGACATCCAGCGATGAAGAGGCGCTCCAGGTGTTGCGCCAGCGTTTCCTCAAGGAAGCGCAGATCCTGGCGTCGCTGGAAGATGAACCCTTCGTGGTCAATGTGCATGAATATGGCGAGGACCATGACGGTGCGCCGTTCTACGTCATGCCCTACCTGCCGCACTCTCTGGCCGATGAGCTGGGCGAGGACATCATCGATATCGAGGGCTTCGACAGCCATCTGCATGGTCGGCGTCCGCGGGCACTGCCGATGGCGCGGGCGCTGGAACTGATCGAGCAAATGCTGGCCGGCCTGGCCGCTGCCCACGACCGCGGCCTGATCCATCGCGACATCAAGCCATCCAACCTGATGTTCAGCCGGGCCGGTGATATCCGCATCGTCGATTTCGGCATTGCCAAGGTGCCTGATTCTCCTCATTCCACGGTATCTCACCTGGGTATTGGCAGCCGCAACTACATCGCCCCCGAGCAGCGCCAGAGCGCCAAGCATGTTGATGCCCGGGCCGATGTCTATGCGGCCGGCGTGGTGGCCTACCGGATGCTGACTGGTCGATTGCCGGTCGGGCGGTTTCCGGATCCCATCGAGATGGTCCCGGGGCTGGGCAAGCCGCTCAACGATCTGATCCTGGCCATGATGGCAATCAGTCGCGAGCAGCGTCCGGCCGATGCAAACGCAGCACTGTCGGCCTTCAGGTCAGCCCAGTCCGGGGTTGGCGCCGTTGCCGTTGAAGCGCCTACCCGCGTGTTTGGCAGCGATGCCACCACCGCGGCGGTGGCCAAGTCCGGCGCGGCTGCAGGCAAGCCCAAAGCGACTGCGCGCGCCACCGCCGGGGCCCGCACCTTGCCGCGCTGGCTTGCCGTCGCTGTTCCCCTGGTGCTGGTGCTGACCGTTGCTGGCCTGGTGCTATGGCTGACCGGGGATGAGCAGGAGCTGGCGGACGAGCCGGCGCGGGTGCAGGAACTGCCACGGGATCGGCCGGTGGCGCAGACGCTGCGAGATCATCTGCAAACCGAAAGCAACGATGGCAACGTCATGTTTGAAGCCATTCCGCCACGCCCGGATTTGCCCGAGCCGTCGGACCCGGCCAGTTCGGCGCGCAGCGATGCCGCGGTCGGTGGAGCAGCGCCAATGGCTCCAGGGCCGATCGCGGCAGCCGAATCCGCGCCGCAACACCGGCCCGGACCGGAGGCAGTCGACACCGCTGACGAGCCTGCCGCCGCGGCCCTGGCCGCGGTGGATCGCCGTGCGGCAGAGCAACAGCAGCGCGTTCGCGCCATCCAGCAAGAACTGCGTCGGCTCGGTCAGGATGTGTCGGTCGATGGTCAGATGGGGCCGGCAACCGCGGCCGCGATCCGCGCCTTCGAGCAGGCCCTGGGGGAGCAGCCCAGCGGACTGCCCAGCGCGGAGCTGCTGGAGCAACTGGCCGCCGCTCCCGGCTGGCCGGAAGCCGAAGAACCGGACCTGGCCGAGCCCGCCGAGGTCCGCGCCGTCGGTGAAGTCTTCAGCGATTGCCCGAACTGCCCGGAGATGGTTGTGATTGGGCAAGGACGCTTTCGCATGGGTAGCCCGCCCAACGAGCGTCAACGTCGTTCCAGCGAAGGGCCGCAGCGTGAAGTGACGGTGCCGAGCTTTGCCCTTGGCACCCGTTCGGTCACTTTCGCCCAGTTCGATGCCTGCGTGGATGCTGGCGGTTGCTCGGAATCGCCGCATGACCGGCGCTGGGGTCGCGGCAGCCGGCCGGTCATCAATGTCAGCTGGCACGATGCCCGGGAATACGTGACCTGGCTCAGCGCGACCACCGGTCAGCGCTACCGCCTTCCGAGCGAAGCCGAGTGGGAATATGCCGCGCGCGCTGGTACCGACACGCGGTTTCATACCGGTGATTGCATTATCAGTGACCAGGCCAATTTCAACGGCCTGCGTCAGCCACGGGGCTGTCCCCGCGGATCGGTCAGTAACCGAACCAGTTTTGCCGGGGCCTACGAAGCCAACGCCTGGGGCCTGTACGACATGCATGGCAATGTTGCCGACTTTGTCGCAGACTGCTGGAATGACAACTATGAAGGTGCGCCGGTCGACGGCAGCGCCTGGTTGCAGGGTGACTGCAGCCAGGCGATTCATCGGGGTGGTGCCTGGTTCCTGGCCGGCGATACCCTGCGATCGGCCAGTCGCATCACGGTCGCGCGCGATTATCGCAACTTCTACCTCGGCTTCCGGGTCGCTCGAGATCTCGAAGACTGAGCACTGCCCGGCGCGATTGGCGATAATGTAGCCTCGATTTCCTCGATCTGCCTGATTTCGCCATGCCCGCCTCTCCGCTCCCGGATCTTTCCCGTGCCCTGACCGTGGCCCGCCAGGCCGCTCGCGCCGCCGATGCGGTGGCCATGCAATACTTTCGCACCGACCTGGCCGTCGAGCGCAAATCCGATGCCAGCCCGGTCACCGAGGCTGACCGGCGCTGCGAGCAGGTTATCCGCGAGCATCTGCTGGCCGAATTTCCCGATCATGCCATTTTCGGCGAAGAGTACGGTCAGCGCGGTGACGGCGACTGCCTGTGGCTGGTCGACCCCATCGATGGCACGCGCAGCTTTATCCGGGGCTTGCCGTTCTGGTCGGT
>SLQY01000179.1 GCA_007131235.1 Wenzhouxiangella sp. | reverse complement strand
GCCGAGCTGGTTCGAACGCTAAGCGATATAGAACAGGGCTATCCACCCTTGTCGCCTGCCGTCGCCCAGCGCCTGCTGGGATTTTTCCACGCCCCAGATCCGCTTGAAACACCGTTGACCGCCCGCGAAACTGAAGTGCTGCAGCTGATCGGCAAAGGTTATTCAACTGCTGAAGTCGCTCGCCTGCTGACCATAACCCGGAATACAGCGGCTGGCTACATCAAGGAAATCTACCGCAAGCTGGGCATCAACTCGCGCGCCGAGGCCGCGCTGAAAGCCGCCGAATTCGGGCTCTTGCGCTAACCCCCCATCCGGGGGATGGGCGAGGCGTACTGTAGCGCCTAACATCAGTTTCTCACTGATCATTCAAGGGGAGCCCTGATGAAACACCTGGTCACACTCTGCACCTTACTGGCGCTTTTGCCACTGGCCGTCCAGGCCGAATTCCAGTTCATCGAAGACCTGACACCGCCGGGTGGCGAGATCGAGGATTTCGGTCTTGGCGCCGAGATTTTCGGCAAAGAGCTCTTTGTCGCCTGGCCGCATGGTTTTGGCAATCCCGACCCTGCGCCGGCCTGCGGCGAGGTCCATTACTACAAGAAAAGTCTTGAAGGTCGGTTCGAACTTCAATCGGTGCTGCAAGCGCCGAGCTGCACTCCTGGCGACATGTTCGGCGCTTCCAACATGGCACTGGACGGCGACACGCTCGTGATCCCGGCTTTTTCCGGCCTGAGAGGCGATGGTCAGGGTAGTCCGGCTGCTTCGAGACTTTGGGTCTATCAGCGCGACCCGGACCATGCCCAGGGCGACATCAACGCTGGCTGGCGCCCCGTCACCGAGCTGAGCGGATCGAATGTTGACGCCAACCGCGCCATCGGCGGCAAGGTTCAGATCCAGGGCAATTTGCTCGCGGCGCAATCGCATGTCATGGAGTCGGCGTTTGGCTTCCGCTTCGCTCGAGCCGACGGCATCTACCTGTTCCTGCGCGACGGAGAGAGTTGGACGGAGATCGAGCACTTGACCGAGCCTACCGACTTTTTCGGATTTGACTTCGAGCTGACCGCCGATCAACTCATCGTCGGCGCACCCGAGGCCCAGACTTTCGGCGGCGCCGGTAAAGTGCTGGTCTACGATCGCGAGGGAAATGCCTTCAGCCTGCGGCAGACCCTGTCGGCTGGACCAGAACACAACTTCGGCTATTTTCTGACCGTCGACGGAGACCACCTGGCGGCCGGCGCGGTCAACCTGGCCCAGCCCGGCGCCGTTTTCCTGTTCGAGCGCGATGCCCAGGGTGACTGGCAGCCGACAGGCAAGCTGACCCCGCCGAGCCGGGCCAATAACGATTTGTATGGCGTGTCGGGTCGCTTTACCGACGATCTGCTGATCATTGGTGCCGAGAACGGCCTGCGCCAATCCGGGCCAGCGGCGGGCAAGGTATTTGTTTACCGTCGTTCGGCCGGCGAATTGACGCTGATCCAGGAGCTGGTTGCACCCGTTGCCAGTGACGCCAGCGACGTGTTCGGCGGGGCCTTGCTGACCAATGGCACCGACCTGTTCGTCAAGGCCGTTGGCACCCCGGCCGGTGGTTTTTCCGCCTTTTACCATTTCCAGCGCGAGGCGCCGCCCGCTGTCGAACAACCCTTCACCATCAGCCTTGGCCATAGTGGCCTGTTCTTCAACGCCGAGCGCGCTGGCGAGGGCTTCATGATCGATACCCTGCCCGACGGCCGCGGGCTGATGCTTTGGTTTACCTACGACCAGGGTGCGCCGATGTGGCTGCTGGCGATCGGCCCGATCGAAGACAACGCCATGTTGCTCAATGAAGTGTTCGTGACCCGGGGTGGCCGCTTTGGTCCACTTTTCGATCCGGCGCAGTATGAACTGATCAACTGGGGAAGCATGGTCCTGGAGTTTGATGACTGCGATAGCGGCCGGGCCTGGTATTTCAGCGATCTTGGCTTTGGCGACGGCAGCTTCGAGCTCAACCGACTTTCCAACATCGCGGGCCTGCGCTGCGGCGAAACCCTCAACTCGGTTGTCAACGGATTTTCCGGCGGATTCTTCAATCCGGACCGCGCCGGCGAGGGCCTGCAAGTCCACATCACCGATCTGGATGGCGAATGGGTACCGGTCGTCTACTGGCCCACTTACGACACCGACGGCCACCAGCTTTGGCTGTTTGGCATGGGCCGCACCGAGGGCGACAGCATCCTGATTGATGAACTGCAGCGCTTCGACGGGGCCAGCTTTGGCGATCTGTTCAACAGTGGCGATGTCAGCGGCAGCCGCTGGGGAAGCGCGCGCATCGACTTCGATGGCTGCAACGACCTGGTCATCAACTACCAGGCCGACCTGCCCGAGTTTGGCAGCGGCAGTCTCGGCATGACCCGGCTGTATCTGCTTGGCCAGACCACCTGCAACGGCAGTCCCAGTCAACGCTGATTGCCAGGACGAAAATCGAGCGGCCGCCGATCACGAAAAAGTTGCCGCGAGCCGAGCACTGCAGGACATCCTCGGGTGGGGAAATTCGCTAACACGGCAATCCGCTGGATTGCCGTGTCAATGGTCAACGGCGAACGATTCAGCCTCGGCGATCCGCTCTGACAACTGGACAACGCGCGGATGCGCTCCACCTAGCACTGTTTCCAGCGCCGCCCGGCTCGCCTGCATCAGCTCCAGGGCCTCCCCCGCACGACCCAGCCGATACAGGCACCAGCCATGGTTGCCAACGAAGATGGCATGGTTAGGGTGAGTGCTGCCGAGCAGACGCTCGGACTCCGGCAGCAGGGCCTCGAACACCTCGGCAGCGGACGCTGGACGGTCATTACCCAACAGCAGCATGCCCAGGTTGTTGGCCACGCCCAGCACCTGCACTTTCAGTCCGTCGTCATCAAGCTCGGCGACATCAGCCAGAATCATCCGGTAAAGTGCCTCGGCCTCATCGATCACGCCCCGGTCTTCCAGCAGGTAGGCCAGGATATTGCGCGCGGTCAGGCTGTTGGGATGCAATGGTCCAAGGCGACTCACGTTCCACTCGACCACGTTGCGGGCCAGCGGCTCAGCCTCGTCCAGGGCACCCCTCTGAATCAGCACGGCGGCCAGGTTGTTGCGGGTATTGACCGTTTCCGGATGATCGATGCCGAGTACGCGCTCCCGACGAGCCAGCGTCTCTCGCGACATGGCCTCCGCCCGGTCGCGCTCACCGAGCTCACCAAGCGCCGTGGCCAGGTTGTGCATGGCCGACAGGGTCTGCTGATGATCCGGACCAAGCGCGGCCACGCGTTCGGTC
Organism: Wenzhouxiangella sp.; assembly: GCA_007131235.1. Taxonomy (GTDB): domain Bacteria; phylum Pseudomonadota; class Gammaproteobacteria; order Xanthomonadales; family Wenzhouxiangellaceae; genus Wenzhouxiangella. The sequence goes on along the minus strand of SLQY01000179.1, from coordinate 3,151 downwards.
AGAACGGACTCATGGATGGCCACGGCTCGGGCCAGGTCACCGCGCTGGCGCACGATCACCGCCAGCAAGGCACGCATCAGGGAGGTTTCCAGGTGGCCGGGCTCAAGGTGTCGCTCAGCCTCGGCCAGGCGCTGTTCGACCAGTCGTTCGGCCGCCTCGTACTGGCCCTTGAAGTACAAGGCGTGGGCGGCGACGTTGCCCGACTGGATGCGGACCAGGTGGCCCGCTTCCACCGTGGCGATGTCATTCTCAAGAGACTGGCTATCGACCAGCGCGCGATCAAAATCTCCCTCGTGCAAGGCCACTCTGACCAGACCGACCCGGGTCTTGAGGCGGTCTTCCTCGCCGGCACCGCCTTCAGTGACCTGCACCTGAAGAGCATGGCTGAGTTGGGTCCGGGCTTCTTCTGTCCGGGCCAGGTTGAGATAAATCAGGCCGATCAGACGATGCAGCTCGACCCTGACCGCCGGCGCCAGGCTGGCATCCAGCGGCAGCAACCGGGCCGCGGCACCCAGCGCATCGCTGACGCTGACCTCCTCGCCCAAGGTGTTGCTGGGGTCGGCGGCGCTGAGCATGTCCTGCATGAAACGATTGACTGCCTCGAGCTGGGCACTGCGCTGCTCGGCATGGCTGCGGGCCTCAGCCTCGCGCAGGCCGAAATGCACTGCCACTATCGCGCTGATGACGATACTGGTAGCAATGGTGGCTGTGACGGCTGTCCCCAGGCGGTGGCGGCGCAAAAACAACCAGCTCGCCCGCCAGCGTCCCGGCGGACGGGCAAGCACTGGCCGGTGATCCAGGATTCTGGCCAGGTCTTCGCCAAACTGGGCCGCCGAGGCATAGCGCTGCTGCGGCTGCCGAGCGATGGCACGCATGACCACCGCATCCAGCTCCGGCGGCAGACCGGCCCGCTGGTCGCGCAAAGGAAGGGGCTCTTCGCGTGCCAGACGGGTTAGCGCCTCGAGCAGGCCCAAGCTGCCCAGCTCGACCGGCATGCAGTCGGCCAGGGCCTGGTACAGCATCACGCCCAGCGCATAGACATCGCTGCGGGTATCGGCGCGGCCGTCGATCTGCTCAGGCGCCATGTAACCCAGGGTGCCGACCAGTTCGCCGGCCTGCAGCAGGGTCGACGCCTGACCCGGATCCACTTCGGTAAAGCGGGCCACGCCGAAATCGAGAATTCGCGGCTGGCCATTGGCCTCGACCATGACATTGGCGGGTTTCAAATCGCGGTGAATGATGCCCTGCTGGTGCGCATACTGAACCGCCTCAGCCAGCCGGATGAACAGCGCGATCAGATGTTCGTACGCGCGCGACCGCTGGGCCAGCCATGTCCGCAGGCTCTCGCCCTGGATCAACTCCATCGCCAACCAGGGCTGGCGTCTGCCGGCATCGTCGATGGTCTCTCCAGCCGCATGGACCCTTGCAATGCCCGGATGGTCGAGACGGCCCAGCAAGTGAGCCTCTCGCATCAACCGATCGCTGGCCTGGTCCGAGACCAGGTCGGCCCGAATCAGCTTGATTGCCACCTCACGTTGCGGATGCAACTGGCGGGCGCGAAACACGCTACCCATGCCTCCGTGACCGATCAGCTCGATCAACTCGAATCCGGGGATAGACGGCAACCCGGTCACATCCCGATGATCGACATCACCCTCCGGCACCATGGTGGCCTCTTCAACCAGCAAGGCCAGCCGCACGGCCTTTTCGACACGATCCTGGTCACCGGCCAGTTCAGCGTCAAAGAAACTTCGGCGTTCGCTCTCAGGCAGGCTGGCCGCGCGCACGACCAGCGCCAGTAGCTGATCATGGGCGGCACCGCTCATCGGCGCGGTACGACGAAACCCCGCCCCTGGGCAACCCCGCGCAGGGTGGCCAGTTCGATCTCCTCGACGCGCAGGCGGTCCTGGACGCGATCTCGCTGATAGCGGGTATCGGCAATCGCCTCCCGATCCGGGACGTCGGCCCGCTCCAGGCGCCGCAATTCCCGGTTCAACTGGTCAAATTCACGCTGCAGCGTGCTGACCCGGGCCTGGGCCTGGTGCAATGACTGACCTAGCTGATAGCCTTCGAGGAAGTCTGGCTCGAGATCGCCCGGACAGGTCTGGTGATAACGCTGACCCTCGATACCGAAACGAAAACCCTGGTCCAGGGTACAGAACCAGTACAGACCCTCGGCAAAACCGGCATGCCAGGCTTCGGCGTCGGCCGGGTAGCCGGCCTCGGCGCAGGCACCGGCGCGATCGGCCAGATGGGCCCCACTGCGGCCGGCCCTGGCATCCGCCATGCCCAGCCCGTACCAGTCGGCCACCATGCATTCCTCGGGACTCATCGTGGCACAGCCGCTCAGGCCGGCAGCAGCAAACAGCAGAGCAACCAGGCCTACCGACCGCCCATTCCCTGTCTTTGTCATATCAATCCCCTCGCTAACTCGGATCTCAATCGGCCACTCCGGCCAGGTCAAGCAAGAACGCGTATTCCATGGCGCGTTCTTCAAGCCGCCGGAAGCGACCGGAGGCACCGCCATGTCCGGCGTCCATGTTGGTCTGGAACAGCAGCGGATTATCGTCGGTGCGCGTGGCGCGCAGTCGGGCAACCCACTTGGCCGGCTCCCAGTACTGAACCTGCGAGTCCCACAATCCGGTCGTCACCAGCATGGCCGGATAGTCCTGTGCGGTGACGTTGTCATAGGGCGAGTAGGACAGCATGTAGGCGTAGTACTCGGGATCCATGGGGTTGCCCCATTCGTCAAACTCGTTGGTCGTCAGTGGAATGGATTCATCCAGCATGGTAGTAACAACGTCAACGAACGGAACGCGCGCCACCAGGGCGTGATAGCGTTGCGGCGCCAGGTTGGCAACCGCGCCCATCAGCAGGCCACCGGCGCTGCCACCCATGGCAAACACGCGCTGGCCATCGACAAGGCCCTCATCCACGAGATGGGCGGTTACGTCGATAAAGTCGTAGAAGGTATTGCGCTTGTTGCGCATGCGTCCGGCGTCGTACCAGCGCCGACCCATTTCCTGGCCACCTCGAATATGAGCGATGGCATAGACAAATCCGCGATCGACCAGGCTCAGAATGTCAGTGCTGAACGTCGGGTCGGAGCTGGCACCATAAGAGCCGTAGGCGTACTGGTACAGCGGCGCCG
>SLQY01000129.1 GCA_007131235.1 Wenzhouxiangella sp. | reverse complement strand
ATCCTTCCTCGGCCAACAGTTCAAAAACCCGCTCAAGCGCGGTATCCTCTACTCGGTAGGTCATCGGTTGATTCCTTTTTGTCTGTGTCGTCGAAAACTCCGACAAAAGGATAAGCCGGTGACCTACCTCGAACCAAGGCCACCGAAATTACAGAACAGATAATGCACTAACACCTTTTCTTTTTGTTCAGGGCTTCGGTATTCATCGGCGCTCACCACTTGATGAGACCATGTAGCAGGTCCATCAACAAAACCAATGATATGACTATTCGAATAGTTTCCACTTTTTTGCTTGTGTGTTTGGTCAGTGGTTGCGCCATGATGCGCAGCGGGCCACCGTTGCCGACCGTGGATTCAGTCGACCTGGAGCGCTACATGGGTGAGTGGTACGTCATCGCCAACATTCCCTATTTTGGCGAGCGCGGCAATGTCGCTGGGCGTGCCTTGTATCGCGAGCGCGACGATGGGCGAATGGATGACATCTACTTCTATCGCAAGGGCGATTTCGACAGCGCCGAGAAGTCGCTGGAGGGGGTGGCCTGGGTGGTGGACGAGGACAGCAACGCCCGCTGGAAAGTACGTTTTTACTGGCCGTTTACCTTCGATTACTACATCGTTGATCTTGATCCGGAATACCAGTGGAGCCTGGTCGGCCACCCGTCGCGAAGCTATGCCTGGATCATGGCGCGCGAGCCGCGCATGGACGATGGTCTTTACCAGCGCCTGCTGAACCGCTTCGACGAGTTGGGCTTTGACTCGTCCGAGCTGAAAAAAGTGCCGCAGTTCCCGGAGCAGCTCGGTCAGCCGGGGTTTCAGTAAGCGACGACGCTCCCGACTTTCAACTTTGTCGCCAATTCAATCGTCCTTCGTCAATTGAAAAGACTGTTGAATGAAACGGCCCGCTTTAGCCGAATGCTTGCAGAAAAGCGGGGCGAAAAATAGAGGCAATGAGATGAAAAGGTCGTAGATAGCAGCATTTTTAGCTCTGGTGGCTCTGTTCGGGATTACGGCTGGCGCCAGTGCCTCAGACCTGGCTTTGGCGCTGGACGATGAAGATTGCGTCAGCCTGGACCCTGATCAGATTCAAGCCCTACCAGTTCAGGATAGCTGGAAAATGGTCGACAATGACCGCTGGCTGATGGATTTCGGCGCCGCCCGTATCCAGGCCTACACGGCACTGGCCATCGTTCGTCACCATGGCTTCAGTCATCAGTGTTTTGTTGCTCGGCCGGGTCCGGCCCTGACTTACCTGCGCCGCGATGGTGATCAGCCGGGTTAATCAGGCGAGCCCCCGGAACTGACTGCTGGACCGACAGCCCCCGTCGAGGAAGCGCTCGGAAGTCCGCTGAATATTCCACAGGAAGCACTTCTTCTGCGTCTGGATGCAGCGCATGACTACGCCGATGGCATTTGGAGAGACCACAGCCCCATGGGTCATGACGCCGAACAGCCAGATCCCGATCGTCGGCCCACGCGCATTGATAATGCGGTCGGCGGTCACCCGGCGCTGGCCTTCGATGGCGAAGACGACGTGTTGGTCAGCACGCTTGATATCAACCCCAGCGTCAATCCCGAGATTACCGTTTTTGTCGTGTTTGATTCGCGTACCGGCGATCGCGTCTACCGAAAACTGTTCGGCCACGACAACGGTGGTTTCAATCGTGCTGTCGGGCTGGATTGCCGATCGACGAAGAACCTGGTGTTTTTCGGCGGTCGTCGGGGGCGTACCAGTTCCATTGTTGATATCGAAGCGGACCGCTGGTACTTGCTGACCATGAACTACAGTCAGGAAACCGCATCGGCATGGGTAAACGGAGACCAGGTGGCTGACGCGGTCGCGGTCAACAATGGCAGGGGCGAGCCAGTAACCATGATTGGTAACGGTGGTGCAGGTTCCTCCGAGTGGTGGGTTCCATTGCCGAAGTTACCGTCTACGGAGAGTCCGTCCCGGATTCAAAACGGCAGGCCATAGAGCAGGCCCTGGTGGAAAAGTATGGCCCACTAGCCCGGATCATTCATGAACATACGCGCGCCCTCGCTAGTCTCTTGTCCGCACAGCGTATTTTCCTCGGTCGGTCGTATGGCCCGATACGACATTGGCCATGAATGCCGTTTCAACAAGCCATGGTCCTGGTCATTCTTTCGAGCAGGTAGTCCACCAAGCGCTCGTGCGGATCCCAGCCCAGCACATCCAGCGGTCGGGCGACAAAGTTCGATAGCGCGTTAATGTCAAAAAAGCGCGCCGAGCCGTCGCGATCGTCGATCATCAACTCGATGCCGCCGACGTCCAGGCCCGTGGCCTGGGCGATGGATTCGGCGGCTTCGATCAGGGCAGGGTCGGCCTCCACTGCCCGAATAGAGATCGGCGCACCGTCTGGTCGGCAGCCATCGGCCGGGCACAGATCAAAGCTTCCAGCGCCCGAGACTTCGATGGCGTAGAGAAAATCGCGATCCAGGGTCTCGATTCGCGTGACCAGGCCATTGCGCGCTGGCACGAACTCCTGCACCAGCAGCACGCCGTCGACGCTGACTGGCAGGTCCTGGCCGGCAACCGCCGCACGCAGCTGATCCTGGCTGTCGAAGCGAACGATGCCGGCACCCGAGCCGCCAATATTGGCTTTGACGACCAGCGGAAAGCCAATCGACCGGGCTGCCGGCTCGACATCGCGGCGACGGTGAACCACGCGTGTTGCGGGGGTCGCCAGGCCGAGGCCGGCCAGTAGTGATAACTGACGCGCCTTGGATGCGTCGATAGCCATTACCGCCGCACCGTTGATGACATCCGCACCGGACCGGTGCCAGTGGTCGAGCAGCGCCATGGCATGAAAGATGGGGTTCTCATCCGTGCGAACAACGCTCGACATCGCCATGCGATTAAAGATCAGGCGCGCCGGCGGTGAGCTCCTGGCCGGGTCCCAGTCGCCGTCCGGCCGCACCGGTAGAGCGTCAACCCCACGCCTTTTCAGGGCGCTGAACAGCGGGGTGAACCAGTCGGGATGTTCATAAAGAATGGCGAGTTCCGAATTTGCAGTCATAGGCCTGGCCCATTACTCTGTCCTGCCCGATTGTCCCATGCCGATGTCGGGTTGGTCGGGGACAGGATGCGGCCAAGTGCTTCGGATCCCGGATTGCTGTTGTCGTCGGTGCTGACCAGGAACACGGCATCAAACGCCTGGATTCCGGTTGGGATCGCCTGTTTGCCGAAGAATTGTTGTTCGGGACATATATGGCCCACTAGTCAACCGGTTTTTGACGGCTTTTACTTTCATCAGTCCGAGTGCTCCTGTCCCTCCAAAAAGCGTTCGTCGTTGGCTTGTTGCGATGGATCAATGAAGCAGGCAGCTTGTTGACGTCGTAGTGCTCACCTCTTGGCACAATCAGACAGCCGATGAGGCAGCCGATGCGAGCAGTCTTGTTGGCAGGCGCCACCACGGTTTTGTTCATGCCCCGACGGGCGACCATCGGGTTGACCCACTGGGCCAGTGGCGTTTGCCTGTTGCGTGACCAGGTGATCGCGGCACGAGTCAGATCGTGCCTGTCACGGAATTCGCCGGTCGACCAGGAGGCGCTATCGTGCCCGCTGGTATGACATGCAGGACTCGGTCCGGCATCGCAACAAGCGGATCTGGTTGAGCACGGGGTGCATGCCAAGCACACGCGCGAGGCCGTCAGGACCTACCGTAACCGTTCTGGCTGCAGCGAGGTCGGCGAGAAAAATCGACGACGGTGAGGGATTGAACCAGGCAATCACAAGGCGACCTTCGCAGGCTCCATCCGGACAGACCACCAAGCCTGAAGCAACGCCAGCGGTCAGAATAGCCGGTCTGCCGCTTCCCAGGGTCGTTGCCGCCATCCGTCGCAAGTATCCGCTGTCGGCCAAAGTGATGCTGGACTCGTACTGGGAACAAGTGAAATTGGCACACCGGGCGATATGTAGTTGATTGGATCTCGAGGACACAATCACTGGAGCGCCATTGGCAGCAAGGGTGATGAGCACTGCCCGCGCCGGATCAGCCGCACCACCCAACGGAAAAGCACCCGCCTGGCTGCAAGACGTGAATGGGCAATTGTAAATTCTCAAATCATTTGAACCAGCGTGAGTCGCAGCAACCAGATGCCTCCACCCGCTCACAAACACTTCACTGGAAAGCCTGAGCGCATCTCCTTCACTATCCACGGTGGTCACGGTTGTTTCGCTGCAATTCGCGTTGACGCAGCGTCTGATCTGTATGACCCCTTTTCCAGCTACGACATCAATGTAGGCAACTGCCACACGGCTTAGCGTCAGGAACAGTGACAGATCCCGGGGCGTGGCTGCTGTCGCGAAGCTGTGACCCGTCAACGTCCCGCATTCGATGGTATTGCAGATTCCAATGTAAAAGCCAACGTTTATAGTCCAGGCAAGCACCGGATTGCCGTCCATCCCTATCCGAATATCCAGGACCCCATCCGCCGTTGAGGCAGGAATCGATCCACCGGAGGAAAAGACCTCGCTGACCAGCGGTGCGTTGCCCAGACAGTCGATTTCATTGCATCGAAGCAGGCGGACCGTTGTGCCAGTTCGCATCAGTATCCACAGGCGTCCGTCTCGGTCATGCGTGGCCACCATGTCATCGGCGATCTCATTCCAGATATTGCTGAAATCGGGTGGCAACGGCGTTATCTCGCTCAAGCGCCCGGGTCCCGGTAGCCCCTGTGGCCCTTGTGGTCCCTCAGGACCCTCCGGCCCGTCAACGCCAGGTGATCCCTGGGGCCCTTGCGGGCCCTGCGGCCCGGCCGGTCCTTCATTGCCGGCCAGGGCAAAGGCTGCGACCGGCGTGGCGCGAATCGCCTGCCTTGGGGTCAGCGTAAAACCCTCAACCTCGATCTCCAGCCATCGGGCCTCGCCGGTAAAAACAATGCGAAAATCCAGCTCGGCCTGAAAGAGACCGCCGGTCACAGAGATATCTTGACTGACCGTCTGGCCCACCTGCACGCCGTCAACGGGCGCGGTGAACAAGCGAAAGTTCATCTCCGCAACACCCGTGTAGGGCGCATCGGACTGACTGAGCTGACCCTGATAGGTGAACGTGGTCTCGGCAAACAGGGGTGCACTCAACAACAGCAGCACCACCAGCAGGAAGGGGGTCATGCGATTCATTGTTTTTGTCTCCTTGGGGCGGTTCGAGGCCGGCAATCAAGAGAAGCAGATCGCACAGCTCGCTACCGCGGCCGCAGGTTGGGGGCACAGGATTCGTTGTTGCACCGGATGATGCCGATCCCTATTGGACTGGTCAGCCTGCCGACCAGACGGGCCAGGCCATCCGGTCCGGTGGTGATCGCCAGGGGGTTGGAAAGTGGAAGAAGCCCGACATTTGTTCTACCCAGCGTGCCGATGCACCCGCCATCCGGACATACGACCATGCCGCTGGAACCACTCATAACAAAGGCTGGCCGGCCACTGCCAAGTGTTGTGGCCGAAATTCTAGAACTGCCGAGTTCCGCGAAACTTCTTGACTCGAACTGTGTGCAGAGTGGGTTGGAGCATTTTGCGGTCACCAAGTCTGTCCCGCGGGCCGCCATGATGAACGGATGTCCGTTGGCCAGAGTGGTAATGCGTACCGGCCGATTCGCCTGGGCGGAACCGGGGAGCGCAAAATTCTCGGCAATTTGGCATACGGAAAGGGTGTTGCAGCGATAGATCCTGAGCTGATTGGAACCAGCATGAGTTGCAGCGACGACATAGGAACTGATCAAGGGAGTAACCAAGCGCTCAATGGCCAGCCGAAGCGCATTACCGCTATTGTCAATGGTATGGACATTGCTGATACTGCATGAGGGATTACTGCACATCCTGCCCAGCACAATACCGTTGCCCGCCACCACATCGATATAGGCCAGATGTTCGTACGTGCCCATCGACAGGGACAAATCACGCGGCGTGGCGGTCGTTGAAAACGCTTCGCCATAAGGCGCTTCACAGGCCAGGGAATTGCAGCGACCCAGGAAGTATCCGCTGCTGGTGGCCCAGACGAAGGCGGGTGCACCATCAGGCCGTAGCCGCATGTCCACGACGCCGTCTGCGGTGGAGGCGGGGATCGATCCCCCGGAAGAAAAAATTTGGCTGATCACTGGCGCATCACCCACACAGTCGATTTCATTACAGCGAAGCAGACGGATGGTTGTGCCTGAGCGCACCAGGATCCACAGGTATCCTTCCCGGTCATGCGTTGCCGAAATTGCATCAACGTCATCCTCAGTCCACAGCGTGCGCGCGAAATGGGACGAGGGCAGGTCAGCGCTCACCGCGCCTGGCCCAGGAATGCCCTGAGGGCCTTCGGGGCCTGCTGGACCTTCGGAACCCGGTGAGCCGGGTGAGCCCTGGGGACCTTGTGGGCCCTGCGGCCCGGCTGGCCCTTCATTGCCAGAAAGTGCAAAGGCTGCGACCGGCGTGGCGCGAATCGCCT
>SLQY01000082.1 GCA_007131235.1 Wenzhouxiangella sp. | reverse complement strand
CGCTATTACCATCCCTACTCGGTCTGGGTGGGTGCGGCCGATCCATGGTTTTATCCCTATCCCGGCTGGTACTACGGCTATCGGCCTGGAACCAGGACCCGTATCAGCCTGGCCTACGGCTACGGCTATTACTACCCCTGGTTCGGCTACGGCTACCGCGGCTACCAGCCCTGGGGCTGGACCTATATCCACTATCCGCGCTACACCAGTTCTCCACCGACCCGCGTTCGCCACATCGACGAGCGCCTGCGCATGCTCGAAACTCGGCAGCGCGACACCAGGCTTGCGACCGGGCCTGGCACCCAGGCCTTGCCGACCATCGGGGCAACGAGCCGTCAGCCATCCTCCCGGTTGAGCGACGAGGAAGGTTCGCGTCGCCTGGAACGCGAGGCCGTGCGCGAGCGCCACAGCGGCGCTGCTGCCTCGCGGGCCACGCAGCCCTTGCCGCGACGGGCCGCGCCGCCGCGCCAGCAGCCTGTCATCATCACCTCGCCCCAGCAGCGCAATGACCGCAGCCGCCAGGAAAGCACGCGCCAGCCGGTGCCTGCGCGCGTGCAGCCAGACCAGCGCAGTGGGCCGGCCCGCACGCAGCCGCGGGAAGTCTTGCGCTCGCCTCCCGAGCGCCAACCGCGGGCCCAGCCGCAGCTACCGCCGGCGCGCACCCAACCGGCGACACCACCGCGCACGCAGCCGGCGCCGCCACCGGCACGGCCAAGCCCACCGCCCCAATCACAACCCGCCGAACGCAGTCGTCCGGCGCGCAGCCGGGAACGTCAGCGCGAACGGGAGCCTTAGGCAGGTCGCAGCGCGGTTCGCCAGCCGGTCATGATTTAGTACCATGACCGTCTGACTGACCATAAAACCAACCTGCATGAAAAAAACCATCTTGTCTGCACCAGCCCTGGTGGCCGGTGTTCTGCTGCCGATCCTCGGCCTGGCCCTGGAGCCGATCGAATTCAACGCCGAGGAACTTGTGATCCAGGCCGTGCAAGGGGAAATTTCGCCGCCGGCCATCCGTGAAAGCATTTACCGCGTGCATGCCGACGGCGAAGTCGTGCTGCTGCCCGGCACCGGCTCCATCACCTACAACTTTCGCACCGGCGACAGCGCGGTTCGCATGGCCGGCAACCATGTCGAGCCGGCGGTCAGCCTCTACAGCCTTGGCCGCGAAGGCAGCCGCACCGGCAATGACAACCGGGCGCTGAATGCGCTGAGCATGATCGGCAACCCGGTGCTGATCATGAATGGTGCCGCCGCCGGCGCCACGGGCTGGGTGGTCGGCAAGCACGGCGGGGTCGAGCACGTCATGGTGGACTTCGACCAGGGCATCTACGATCGCCTCGCCATTGGCGACCTGATGCAGATTCGCGCCGCCGGCGCCGGCATGCGCCTGACCAACATCGAGGGCGTCCGGGTCTTCAACACCAGTCCGCAACTGATCGAGGCACTGAACGCCAACGGCGCTGGCATTACCGCAGACGGCAAGCTGCGCCTGGGCGTGACCCATACCATTCCAGCCAAGATCATGGGCTCAGGGCTGGGTCGCGATCACGTCTTCACCGGCGATTACGACATCCAGATGTTCGACGAAGCGGTCAACGAGCGCTACAACCTGCACACGCTGCGCTTTGGCGACATCGTCGCGATCATGGATGCCGACCATTCCTACGGTCGGATCTGGCTTGGCGGAGCGATTTCCATTGGCGTGGTGTCGCACGGCCGCAGTGATTCGGCCGGCCACGGACCCGGGGTGACCACCCTGTTCACGTCGCGCGAGGGATTGATTGAGCCGGTCATCGACGCCGACGCCAACCTCAAGAATCTGCTGGAAATCCCTTGAGCGATCAGCGATGAGCAGCGCCGACGGCTGGCTGCAACTGGGTCTGCGAGTCGATGCCGACCGGGTCGACGAGGCCGAGCAGGCGCTGCTCGAGCTGGGCGCGCACTCGGTTACCTTGCTGGATGCCGGCGACCATCCGGTCCACGAGCCCGGCCCCGGCGAGACCCTGCTGTGGCCGGATATCGTCGTTCAGGGTCTGTTCGACGGCACGGCCGATCCGACCGCGCTGAGCGCCGCCCTGACCAGGCAAGGCGTGGTCGACAACCCGACTGCCCTGAGCGTTGAACGGCTCGGCGACCGGGACTGGACCCGAGCCTGGATGGACCGCTACCAGCCACTGCGATTCGGCCAGTCACTATGGATTTGCCCCAGCCATATCGAGCCGGAACCGGACTGGCCGATCGTAATCAGGCTGGACCCCGGCCTGGCCTTCGGCAGCGGCACCCATCCGACCACGGCGCTGTGCCTGGAATGGATCGATCGGCACCTGGGTCGGCACCGGCAGGTCATCGACTTCGGATGCGGTTCGGGCATTCTCGCCATCGCCTGCGCGCTCACCGGCGCTGAGCGCGTCATCGCCGTTGATCACGACCCCCAGGCCCTGACCGCAACGAACGACAATGCGCGCCGCAATCAGGTTGACGATCGTGTTGAATGCTGGTTGCCAGACCGGTTCAAGGCCGAACCTGCCGACCTGGTGCTGGCCAATATCCTGGCCGGACCATTGATCGAACTGGCTCCGCTGCTGACCGCGTGCGTCAAACCCGGGGGGCACCTGGTCCTGTCAGGCATCTTGCCGGAACAGGCCCTGGCAGTCGCGGCCGCCTACCGCGAGCTACTGGGTCCAGAAAACCTCAGCCAGCGCGAGGACTGGATTCGACTGGATTTCCAGCGCCCCGTGGACTGAAGATATTCCTTCATGACTCCGGCGGCGGACCGTAGCGGTCGGGATCCTGCTCCCACAGACCCTGGATATGGGTGTGGTAGAGCCTGGCCTCGGGAAACTCGGCCAGGGCTTCCAGCCTGGACAGGGCGGTCAGCGGATGCAAATCGCCGTAAATGACGCGGATGCAGTCCAGAAACAGCTGGCCAAACATCGGCGTGTAGGCAATCGCCGCGCGCTGCTCGGCCAGGCGCAAGCGGTGCCGGGCCCGGGTCGCCGCGTCGAGATCGCGGCCGACCACCAGCTGAAGCCAGGGCGAATCGCGGAAGCAGACCAGCACGTCAAGGCCGGCGCGCTCGGCGTACAGCTGGAACTCCTCGGCCACGCAGAACTGGTTGCGGGCCACGTCCTTGCGCTCGGAATGGTCTGAACGCTTCCAGAAATTCACCTCGTACATCCAGCGCTCCCAGCCGACGGGATCGGCCAGGTTCCAGGTCTCGATGTAGGCCAGCCCGCCGGGCTTGAGAATGCGGGCGAACTCGCTGAGGTACAAGAACAGGTCTTCCTTGTCCATGTGACAGAGCACGGCCACCGAGTAGGCCTTGTCGACGCTCTCATCGTCGACCATGGACAGGCTGGTCCGCTCCAGCACTTCCAGGCGCACGTTATCGTGCCCGGCCAGGCGGCGACCGGCCACCCGAATCATGTTTGGCGAGATGTCAGTGCCGATGTATTGTCCGCAGCGCCCCACCAGTTCGCGTCCGATGCGGGCCGCCCCGCAGCCCAGCTCAAGAATGACATCGTCAGGCGCCAACGCGACCGCATCGGCAATGGCATTGGCGGCACGCTGGCCGGTTGCCTGGGCCACGGCCTCGCTGCCGCTGTTGTCGACAGCCTCCAGGGCGGCCAGGTCGTCGGCGGATCGGCGGTCCCAGACCGCCCGGTAGCTGGTATCACTCATTGCAACGGGTTACTCATGCTGTAGGCCAGTTCAAGCCGACCGGCTCGGGCCAGTCAGGTCACCAATGCGGCGTATCGGGCGATACGACCGACTGAGGAAAATAGGCTGTGCGGACAATGGACTAGTGTACCCGACAGCCGCCAGCGGCAAGCAAGCGGGCACTATAATCACCGTTCAATCCCAACCGTCTGATGACTCCCGTGTCCCTGACCATTACCCGATTCGACGCCAGTCCGAACCCGGTCTGCGAATTCGAGCTTGATGACGACATCCTGTTCGACCTCGATGCCGAGCTGATCGTCGAGACGGCTGACGGGGACCGGCACCAGTATTTTCTGCGCCAGACCGGGCTGGACATATCCTGGTTGCCGCGCGGTCGCTACCGACTGGAATGCGCCCAGGCCAGTGGTTGGTCGACCCCGGCTCGCCTCGAGCTGATCCTGCGCGACCAGGCCAACAGCGAACCGCGCCAGCGCGCCCGGGCCAGCACCTCACTCAAGGGCAGTCCGCAATGGGACAGCGGGTGGCGGCTGGGCAGCGACGGCAACAGTGTGCCGGTCCAGGCGCTGAGCTGGGCACGGTCTGACAACAACTGGTTCTTTCGTCATTTCGACCACGCCGCTCGCACCATCATTCACCTGTTCTTCCGCGAGGACGAGCGCCTGCGCGGTCGCGTCCTGGACGTAGGCTGCGGCGACGGCATCACCGACCTTGGTATTGCGCTGCGGTTGCAGCCCAGGGAACTGATCGGGGTCGATCCATTCCGCGGCTACGAAAGACTGGCCGAGGTCTGCCGCGAGCATCGCCTGCCAGAAAACCTGATTCAACCACCAGGTCTCAGTTTTCGCCCTGACGACGCCAACCAGCTGGACTTCGCCGATGACTATTTCGATGTCGTGCTGTCGTGGGGATCGCTGGAGCATATTGCCGGTGGATACGATCGCGCCCTGGCCGAAATTCGGCGCGTGCTGCGTCCGGGCGGATTGTTCTTCGCCCACCCCGGTCTGTTCTACGGCAGCGTTGGCAACCACCTTGGCGAATTCTTCGATGACCCGTGGATTCATCTCAAGCTAGACGAGGCAGCGCTTCGCCAGCGCGTCATGTCAGGCAAACCCCGCTACATGGATCGGGCCGGCGAGGAGTCCAGCCCGGCCCAGTACTGGCAGTGGTACAAGGAACTCAACCCGATCACGGTCGATGGCTTTGAACAGGAGTTGCGCAAGCTGGGCTTCGAGCCCAGGCGCTTCGCCCTGCGCACAGATCCGGTCGTCGACTACAGCCCTGAGCTGCAAAACTACAGCATGACCACCCTGGGCCTGGCCGAACTTTACGTGGTGTGCGAAAAGATCAGCTGATCAACCTAGTGGGAGGTCAGTAGTAGCGCCGGCGGCGGCGCATGATCATGCGCATGCTGCGCTGGCGGCGGCGCCGTTCTTCTTCCTCGGGATCAAGTGCCTCGGTGTCTTCTGAGTCGGTGTCGCTGCTCGACTGATCAGGCAGCCGGGTGTCAGCGGCGATGTCGCTGCCAGAGCCGGCCAGTGTCGCCGGCGCGCTGGCGGCGGCTTGCGGCGAGGGCGGGTGTTCCAGGGCCGTGCCTGGCTCGTCTTCCAGCGCGATCTCAGCGTCAGGCATGTCCGTGGCCTGGCCGGCATCCTCGGCACCGGGGTCGTGGGCATCGCCCCGTTCCAGCGGCGGCAGCTGCTCAGGCTCAGCCTGGTGCAGCAGCGACTCGCCGTCGACCAGCACATCGAGCACCTCGGCCACTCCACGCACTTCGGCATAGGCATTCAACACTGGCGCGCTATCGACCAGAAGCCCCTCGGCAGTCAGATCAAGCCGGGGCCCATCTTCGTCGCTCAGGCGCTGGGATCGAAACTCCAGGCCACAGCGGCCAAGTGCCGCGACAGCAGAAGCCAGCACGCCGGAGCGGCGGCGCAGCTTCAGTACGATCAAGATTTCCGACATCCCGACTCCCTGGCGAGCGCGTCCCGGGTCAAGGCGACGACTTGACTGAGTCCCCTGTCGTCGATACCCGTGGAACCGCGCACTTTCCGGTCCATGAAAACCGACGGATTGTAGCAGCTACCGGCACCGCAGCTGAAGCTACAATGGCCGGATGGAACTGTTCAAGATATTCCAGATCGAGGCGGCCCACTTTCTTCCCAATGTGCCGGAAGGACACAAGTGCAAACGCATTCACGGGCATTCGTTCCGAATCGAGATCCACGTCACCGGCCCGGTGGGTGAAACCAGCGGATGGGTGATGGATTTCGGCGATCTGAAGAAAGCGTTCGAGCCGCTGTACCGGCAACTCGATCATCACTTCCTCAACGAGATACCGGGCCTGGAAAATCCGACCAGTGAAAACCTGGCGCGCTGGATCTGGCAGCGCCTCAAGCCGACGTTGCCCAGCCTGTCGAAGATTGTCATCCAGGAAACCTGCACCTCGGGCTGCATATTCCGGGGCGAGCCAACCAACCGGGCCGGCTGACCGGGCGCGTTCACAAAAAGTTCAGCAGCGGGCAACCTCGTTGTCGTCAGGCCTGGCCAACATGCGCAGGCATGGATGGCGAAAAGATCATCAGCACTGACGGCCTGGCGCAACGGGCCCTGGCTCGTTTCGATCTGCTGGAGCGGCATGCCTGCCTGACCTGCAACCGGTTGGCCCTGAACCTGGTTGTCCGACGCTCGTTCAGCCTGGTCAGTCGTCTCGGCGACGGGCTGTTCTGGTACATGCTGATGCTGGCCCTGCCGCTGATCTACGGCAGCCAGGGCCTGATCGT
>SLQY01000024.1 GCA_007131235.1 Wenzhouxiangella sp. | reverse complement strand
TTGTAGGTGAACGAATCATAGTTGTCGATCATCAGCACCTTCACGCCTGCAGTCCTCCGCTGGCCTCGGCGACGGCGCGAATCAGCGCCCTGCCCTTGTTGAGCGTTTCTTCCCATTCGCGGTCAGGATCGGAATCGGCAACGATGCCAGCCCCGGCCTGGACATGAATCTGACCGTCACGGACCAGCGCGGTGCGGATGGCAATGGCCAGGTCCGCCTCGCCAAACCAGGTCAGGTAGCCGACCGCGCCGGCATAGATCCCGCGCTTGACCGGCTCCAGTTCGGCAATGATCTCCATCGCCCGAACCTTGGGCGCGCCGGACAAGGTGCCAGCCGGAAAAGTGGCCTTGAGGACATCGATAGCGCTCATGTCCTTGTCGATCCGGCCATGGACTTCCGACACCAGGTGCATGACATGCGAGTAGCGCTCGATCACCATGCGATCGGTCAGCCGCACACTGCCGGTTTCGGCAATGCGACCGATGTCGTTGCGGCCAAGGTCGATCAGCATCAGGTGCTCGGCCAACTCCTTGGGATCGGCCTTGAGCTCGGCTTCCAGGGCCAGGTCTTCCTCGGGATTGCGGCCGCGCGGACGGGTGCCGGCAATCGGGCGAACCATGGCCTCGCCATTCTGAACCCGGACCAGGACCTCGGGCGAGGCCCCGACCACCTGGAACTCGCCAAAATCGAAAAAATACATGTAGGGCGATGGGTTGAGACTGCGCAGGGCGCGGTACACATCGACCGGGCGGGCCGCCAGGTCCACGCTCATGCGCTGCGACAGAACCACCTGCATGACATCACCGGCCAGGATGTAGTCCTTGATCCGGGCCACGGCCGACTTGAAGTCGGCCTGCTCGAACTCGTAGCGGTAGTCCGACTCACCCGGCACGGGCAAATTAAGCGCCGGCGGATAGCCGGGCGACCCGCAGCGCAGACGGTGGGCGAGCTGGTCCAGGCGGCGCTGGGCTTGCGCCCAGGCATCGGGCTGACCGGGGTCGGCATTGACGATGAGGTTGAGCCGGCCGGACAGGTTGTCAAACACTGCCAGCTCCTCGGCTTCCAGCAGCAGGATGTCCGGCACACCCAGGGCATCGGGCTTGTCCAGGATATCCAGGCGCGATTCGATCAGGGCCACGGTTTCGTAACCGAAGTAACCGACCAGGCCGCCGCTGAAACCGGGCAGATCATCCAGCTGCGGGGCGCGCTGGGCTTCAACCACCTCGGCCAGGCAGTCCAGCGGATCGACATCCTCGCGCCGGTCGACGACCTCGCCGAAATCCAGCTGCTCCAGCGTTCGACCGTGCGCCCGCCAGGCACGCCGACATGGCAGGCCAATGAAGGAGTAACGCCCCCAGTTCTCGCCGCCTTGAACCGACTCCAGCAAAAAGGCGTTGGGGCCATCGGCGAGCTTGAGGTAGACCGACAGCGGGGTATCCAGGTCAGCGGCAATACTGCGCCAGACCGGCACACGGTTGTAGCCCTCGGCGGCGAGGCGTTGGAAGCGGGAACGATTCAAGGCGGGTCGGCCTGCGTCTTTGCAAGCGCGCTATTCTAGCCCGGAACGCACGCTTTTCGATGAACCCGGCATCGGTCTTTCCTCGAAGCGGTCGTGGAACAGCCGGTCGAGCGGCAGTTCGAAACGATCACCAAATACCTGGTCCTCGATGACATCAAAAGGCCCGGTCACGGCCGGGTCCAGGTTGATGTTCGGCGTTCTCGCCCGAAGCTGGTAGCCCTGCCCCAGCGCGCTGATACTCAGGTTGTCAAAGCTGGCCACCCCGTTGCTGACCGTCCTGACCAGCGTACCCGTCAACTGGCCGCTGCCGGGATTGGTTTCGATGCGGATCTCGATCTCGGTGCTGTTGTCATCGATCACCAGCAAGCCCAGCGAGTCGACGACACGAACCACCAGGCGCGGGAACAGCGGGCCGTTGACCACGCCGTAATCGGGTTCGGTCGAGAAGGCCAGGGCGACCGGGCCGGTACTGACAATCTGGTAGGGAGCCGTGGCTTCGCTGGGCTCATTATTGGCATCGCCGCTGTATTCGGCGCGGATGGTTCGAGGCCCCAGGCTGGTCGAAACCAGGTCGCAGGCGCTCTGACCCAGGCCCAGATCGATCTGGCACTCGGCACCCTCGCCATCATCGACGGTAATCGACCCGGTCGGATTCTGTCCGGCCACCACGACAGTCACCGTATACGGCAGCTCCACCACCTGCTGGTTGGCCGGCGTCAGACCCAGGATGCTGGTCGTCGATGCCGCCCGCACAATGGCATAGCCCTGGCTGTCACTATTACCGAGGTTGTTGGCATTGCCACCATAGTTGGCGGTGATGACTTTCGGACCAACACTGGTCGACGTCAGGCTGCAGCGGTCGGCCGGCAGGTTGATCACGCATACGTTGCCATCGCCGTCATCGACGATGATCGGGCCGCTGGGCTGGAAGCCATCAAGCGCGACCTGGACCTGGTAAGGCTGGTTGATCGCCTGTTCGCCGGCCGGGCTGATATCGACGATATTCAGCTCCGACTGGGCCGGATTGACGACGTAAAAGGTCTGGTCGCTGCTGGCGGCATTATTGCCATCACCAGGATAACTGGCGGTAATGATGCGATTACCGGTGCCGCTTGAAACCAGGCTACAGCGGTCTTCGCTTTCAACATCGAACTGGCAGCTGGCACCCAGATCATCGCTGACCGTGACCAGGCCGGTCGGGCTGGCGCCGCTGACTTCGACCAGCACATCATAGGGCTGCCCAACGATCTGCCCGACGGCGGGATCGAAACCGATTACCTGGGTGGCGCTGGCCGACGTTACCACGTTGAAGGGCTGGCTCAGCGCGCCCGCCAGGCCGGCCACTGCGTCATCAGCACTGAGGCGATAGCCTGCACCCACCTGGTCTATGGTCAAACCGGCATAGGTCACCACCCCGCCACTGGCGGTGAGCACACCGCCGTTGCTGAGCACCGCACCAGGCGTGCCATCGATCAGCTGCAAATCAACCTGGGTCGTATCGTCACCAACCACCAGGTTGCCTGCCGCATCCCGCACGGTTACCGTGACCGGCGGCGTAATCGCACTATCGGGCAATACCGAGCTGGGCTGCACGCCGAAACGCAGCTCGAAAGGCTCACCCGGAGACACCGCGAAGGGTTCACTGAAGGCTGCCGGCAAACCGTCCGCTGCGGCCCGGAGCCGGTAATCGCTGCCGGCCAGGTCGATGACCAGGCTGTCGAAAAGCCCAATTCCGGCACTGACAATCACGGGATCACCGCCGTCGAGCACGGCACCTGCAGAGCCATCGATCAGGGTCAGCGCGACCTCGGTACTGTCGTCAGCAAGCACCGGATTGCCGAATGCATCCTGGACTTGAACTTCAACCGCCGGGTTGATCGCCTGGCCAGACACCGCGTCGTCAGGCTGAACCAGGAACACCAGGCGATCAGGTGCACCGGCCACGATCTGGTAGGGAGCCGTGGCAGTGGCCGACTGGTTATTGGCATCGCCCGGGTAATCAGCGGTAATGGTGCGCGCACCGACGCTGGTCGAGGTCAGGTTGCAGCTGGTCGCGCTGCCAAGGACGATCAGGCAGCTGGCACCTTCACCATCGCTGACCGTGACCGTGCCGCCCGGATTGAAGCCGGCCGTGCTGATTTCGATCGCGTAGGCCTGGTTGACTGCCTGCGAACCGGCCGGGGTAATCGATGCAATGGCCAGATCCGTGCTCGCCAGGGTGACCTGGTAATCAACCTGGGCCTGGCTGGGCGCGTTGTTGGCATCGCCGGGGTAAGTGGCGGTGATGGTCTTGGCCCCGGCACTGGACGACACCAGCTCGCAGGCGGCCTCACCCTGGTCCAGATCGATCGGGCAGGTAGTGCTGCCGTCGCTGATGGTGACGATCCCGGTGGGATTGACGCCGGTCACGGTGGCGCCGACCAGGTAGGGCTGACCAACCACCTGCGACCCGGCTGGGGTAATGCCGGTGATGGTCGTTCCGGAACCGGCAGAGGTGATATCGAAAGCGACACTGGTTGCCAGGTCAATGATCGGATCGCCTGACTCGGCCAGCAGCTGGTAGCCGCTCCCTGCCTGATCCACACTCAAGCCCGCGAAACTGGTCACACCACCACTGACAACCCGGACATCGCCGCCGCTGAGCAGGGCCGAGGGCTCGCCACCACTTAACGCCAACCCGACTTCGGTGGCATTGTCCCAGGTCACCAGGTTGCCGAAGCTGTCAAGCACGTGCACTTCCACCGGTGGAGAAATCAGCCCTCCCACGACGGTATTGCCAGGCTGGACGGCAAAGACCAAAGCCACCGGCGACCCGGGAATGATGTCGAAAGGATCGCTGTCATCGACCTGCAGCTCGCCGGCATTGTCGGCGGCGCGCAGAACGAAGCCGGCGCCAACCTGGTCCAGAGTCAGATCATCGAAGGTGGCCAGGCCGTTGCTGACCACGCTTGACACCGTGCCACCCAGGCTGGCCTCAGAGCTGGGATCGAAGGCCAGTGACAAGTCGACGACGGTGCTGTTGTCGAGACTGACCCGATCGCCACTGGCATCCTGAACTTCAACAACCACTGCCGGAACCATGGGCGCGCCGACGGTGGTATCGGCAGGCTGCTCGACGAACACCAGCCGGGTTGGAATCTGGGTCGCGCCCGACAACGGCACGCTGGCGTCGCCGGCGCTGGTAAGAATCTGCAGCGTCCCGGCAAAACTGCCGTCGCTGGCTGCATCGAAACGTACCGTCACCGTGCAGGAATCACCGCCGGCCAGGACTTCACCCTGGCAATTTTCGGACTCGATGAAAAATTCAGAATCGCCGGATGTAGTGACACCGGCCACGGTCAGTTCGGTGCTGGCCTCGCCCAGGTTGGAGATAGTGACGTCGGCATCGATCGGCAGCGCCTCGGCCGAGACGAGACCGAAGTCGAGACTGCCAGGAGCGACCTGCAAGGCCGGTTCCGGACCGGGCTCGGCGGTCCCGGACAGCGCCACCTGGTCATTGACGACGCTGGGCGCGTCGCTGCTGACCGTCAAGGTAGCAGTGAAGGTACCGATCGCCTGCGGACTGAAGCGAACCAGCTGGGTGCAGTTTTCGCCGCCACCGAGACTGAACGGCACCGCGCTGCAGCTACCGCCAGGCTCGAGCAGGAAGTGGGTTGCATTATCGATCGTGATCATGCTGACTTCCAGGCTGCTGCCGACCTCACCCTGGTTGGTGATGGTCACGGCCTCGACGCTGGAATCACCGCGAGCGGCGGTGAAGGCAACCTGTGCCATGGCACAGGACCAACCAAGCAGCAGCGCGACCAGTAGTCCGTAACGAAGCAGCGTTTTCAATGTATCAGTCCCCATGCTTGCGACCACGGCCTCCCAGCCTCCTTCAGTTCTCATCTCCGCGCAGGGCCCGGATGACGGCACCGTAATCGTCAGCGCCAAAGATTGCCGAGCCCGCTACCAGCGTATCTGCCCCGGCAGCAATGATCTCGGCGGCGTTGTCCGGCTTGACTCCACCATCGATTTCCAGGCGGATGTCCAACCCGGCGTCATCAATGATCTGACGCGCCATACGCAGCTTGTCGAGCGCGGCCGGAATGAACTTCTGGCCGCCGAAGCCTGGATTGACCGACATGATCAGCACCAGGTCAACCTTGTCGATCACCCAGTCCAGGATGTCCAGGGATGTCGCCGGGTTGAACACCAGGCCAGCCTTGCAGCCCTGCTCACGGATCAGCCCCAGGGTGCGATCGACGTGGCGACTGGCCTCGGGATGAAAACTGATCACGCTGGCCCCGGCCTGGGCAAAATCGGGAATGATGCGATCGACCGGCTCGACCATCAGGTGCACATCGATGGGCGCACTGATGCCGTAGTTGCGCAACGCTTCGCAAACCAGCGGTCCGATGGTCAGGTTGGGCACGTAGTGATTGTCCATCACGTCGAAATGGACCCAGTCGGCTCCGGCAGTCAGCGCAGCCCGGGTATCGTCGCCCAGGCGCGCGAAATCGGCAGACAGGATGGAAGGAGCGATGACAAGCGGCTGTTTCATCGGGTCGGGCGCGTATAATTCGGGCTTCGAGACGCCATTGTACGCTACCGTGACCAATTACCCGACGCTACCGCTGGCCCGCATCCATCAAGGCAAGGTTCGCGACATCTACGCGATCGATGATTCGCGCCTGCTGATCGTGGCGTCGGATCGCCTGTCGGCTTTTGACGTGGTGCTGCCCGATACGATCCCGGGCAAGGGTGAAATCCTGACCCGGATTTCGATGTTCTGGTTCGGCCGATTTGGCGACCAGGTCCGCAATCATCTGCTGGAAGGAGACCTGGCCGAGATTCTCGGCGATGCCGAGCTGGCGCGCCAGCTTGCCCCGCGCAGCATGCTGGTGCGGCGCTTGAAGCCACTGCCGGTAGAGGCCATCGTTCGCGGCTACCTGGCCGGCTCGGGCTGGAA